>PCVW01000038.1:1630-10266 GCA_002787095.1 Candidatus Omnitrophica bacterium CG11_big_fil_rev_8_21_14_0_20_64_10
TAACACCCTCGGGTTCATCGGGGAGAAATACCTGGAGATCGTTCCCGGGACGCCGGGCGCCGACCTGTTGAAGGAGGGCGGGGTGTTGACCGGCAAGGATTCGGTTCCGGCCGAGAAGCTCGTGGAGTCGGGCTATGAAGCGGCTGAGGAGCTCAAGCTGGCCGTGGCCTCTCTCAACCAGATCCTCGGTGATCCGGAGACCCGGGTGCACCTCAAGGAGACCCTCGCCAATTCCAGTGAGGCGACCGCCGAGCTGACCGAGCTGATGCGGCGGGCCAATGTCGTGATGGCCAAGGTCAGCGCGGGGGAGGGGACCGTCGGAAAACTCCTGATGGACCAGGGGATGTACGACAAGATTGACACGACCGTGGACGACATCAAACGGCATCCGTGGAAGCTGTTTTTCCGCCCGAAGAAGAGTAAGCGGGAGAGCCGGGCGGAGAAGAATTTTGGGCCTTAACGATTTTTGTGACGGGGTCAGGCCCCCCTGTCCCGTGGAGGGGACAGGGGGGCCTGACCCCCTGAGTTGTGGAGGGAATCACGGTGATGACGGTATGGATCATTCGCGCTTTTTTTATCATTTCCTGCGCAGCGGTCGGTTTTCAGGTGGGGGTTTCACAGGGGGGAACCTTTTCCACCGGATGGATCGGGGCGGGGGCCGGCGCCGGGCTGGCGGGCGCGCTGATCGTCTTGGAGGCGCTGCTTAAGAAGGTCTCCCTGCGGGGGCTGTTCGCCGCGATCCTGGGGCTGCTGCTCGGTTTGGCGCTCTCGCGGCTGCTCTTCTCGGTCCTGGAGTCGGCGGCGCTGGCCGGGCCGGTCCCGCCGGTCTGGCGGGCGGCGGTGACCCTGACCGCCTGCTACTTCGGGGCGCTGATCGCGGTCAAGGGACGGGACGACTTCAACATCCTTCTGCCGTATGTTCGGTTCTCGCCGCAGGATCGGCGGGAGGAGTTCGTGATCCTCGACACCTCGGTCATCATCGACGGCCGCATCGCCGACATTTGCAAGACCAAATTCGTCGAAGGCCGGTTCGTGATCCCCCGCTTCGTGCTGCGGGAGCTGCAGCAGATCGCCGACAGCCAGGACCCGATCAAGCGCAACCGCGGCCGCCGGGGGCTGGATGTGCTGGCGCTGATCCAGAAGATCCAGCACATTGATGTCTCGATCCGGGACGAGGATTTCCCCGACACCCGGGAGGTGGACGCCAAGCTCGTGAAGCTGGCGCAGTTGCTTGGCGGCAAGGTGCTGACCAATGACTTCAATCTCAACAAGATCGCCGAGCTGCAAGGGGTGCGGGTGCTCAACATCAACGAGCTGGCCAACGCGCTCAAACCGGTCGTCCTTCCCGGCGAGATGATGGAGGCCCGGATCATCAAGGAGGGGAAGGAGTACAACCAGGGGGTCGCCTACCTCGACGACGGCACGATGGTGGTCGTCGAGCAGGGGCGGGCGCTGATCGGCCAGACTGTCCGGGTCCTCGTCACCTCGGTGCTGCAGACGGCGGCCGGCCGGATGATTTTTGCCAAGCCGGAATCGGAAGGGGCGGGGCGGGGTGCCTTCAAGTCGGCGGCCCGCTAGCGGGAGGGCCTCCGGCCCGGTCGGTGTGATCGTCGTCGCCGGCGGCGCCGGCAAGCGGATGGGGGGACGGCTGCGCAAGCCGTACCTGTCGCTGGCCGGCCGGCCGATGCTGGTCCGCACCCTGGAGCCGTTCGAACGGTCCCGGGCGATCGACGGAATCTGGATCGCCGCTCGGAAAGAGGATCTCACCCGTTGCCGGCGGCTGGTGCGCCGCTTCGGCTTCCGGAAGGTGGCCGGCATCGTCGCCGGCGGCGGCAGCCGGAGCGAGTCGGTCTTCAACGGGCTCAAGGCGGTGTCGCCCGCCGCGAAGTGGATTTTGGTGCATGACGCGGCCCGGCCGCTGGTGACCATTGCTGTGATCGAACGGACCTTGGCGGCGGCCCGCCGGCACGGGGCGGCGGTGGCCGCGGTGCCGGTGGTCCCGACGATCAAGGAGGCCCGGGCGGCGGCCCGCAACGGGGCGGCCCCTCGGATTCGGCGGACGCTGGACCGGCGGCGGCTCTGGGAGATCCAGACGCCGCAGGCTTTCCGGGCGGAGCTCCTGCGGCGGGCTTACGCCTGCGGGGCCCGGGCGCGGGCCCGGGCGACCGATGACGCGTCCTTGGTGGAACGAATGAAGCGGCCGGTTCATCTGGCGCTGGGGTCCCCCTGGAACATCAAGGTGACCCGGCCGGAGGACCGGATCATCGCGGAGGCGGTGTGGCATGCGAATCGGAATTGGGTTTGACATTCATCGGCTGACGGCCGGCCGGCCGCTCCTTCTGGGCGGGGTGACAATCCCCGCTCAAGCGGGGGCCGAGGGCCATTCCGACGCCGACGTCCTGCTGCATGCCCTGACCGACGCGCTCTTGGGAGCGGCGGGGGCCGGCGACATCGGGACCCACTTCCCCGACACCGATCCCAAGTGGAAGGGGGCGGCCAGCGGGCTGTTCGTCGCCGAGGCGCTGCGGCTGGCGCAGCAGAAGGGGTACCGGGTCGCCAACGCCGATCTGATGGTGCTGGCTGAGGCGCCGAAGCTGGTTCCGTTCCGGGAGAAGATCGTCGGGGCGGTGGCGGCCCTTCTGAAGGTGGAGCCGGGCCGGGTGAACTTCAAGGCCCGGACGATGGAGCGGCTGGGCCCGATCGGTGAGGGGCGGGCGATTGCCGCTTGGGTCTCGGTGCTGCTGGAACCGGAGGGGGACCGATGAAAATCTTGATCGCGCTTTTGGCGGGGGTCGTGATTGCCCGGATCGGGCTGCGGGGGGAGATTCGGGCCGCGCTGGAGCGGGACCCGGCGGCCCGCAACGGCTGGGAGGTGCTCCTGCTGTATCCCTCGGTCTGGGCGATCGGCTCCCACCGTCTCGCGCATGGTCTCAATCGGATCGGACTGAAGTTTCCGGCCCGGCTCCTTTCGCAGGTCGCCCGCTTCCTGACCGGCATCGAGATTCATCCCGGCGCCCGGATCGGACGGGGTTTCTTCATCGATCACGGGATGGGGGTGGTGATCGGGGAGACCGCCCAGGTCGGGGACAATGTGACCCTGTTCCAGGGGGTGACGCTGGGCGGCACCGGCAAGGAGAAGGGGAAACGCCACCCGACCCTCGGCAACAATGTGGTCGTCGGCGCCGGCGCCAAGGTGCTCGGCAGCTTCCGGATCGGCAACAATGTCCGGATCGGCGCCAACGCGGTGGTGGTCCGGGAGGTGCCGGATGACGCGGTCGTCGTCGGCGTTCCGGGCCGGGTCGTCAAGGAATCAGGCCGCTATTATCCTGGGATTAACCTGGACCACACCGCTCTGCCGGACCCGCTCACGCAGGCGCTGGACCGCCTGCAGAATGAGATTGATCACATCGAAGGGGAAATCAGGAAACACCATCAGGGCCAGCGGTGACCGAACTGCAATTCACCAACACCTTGACCGGACGGAAAGAACCGTTCCGGCCGATGAATCCCTCCGGGGTCCGGATGTATGTCTGCGGCGTGACGGTCTACGATGACTCCCATCTGGGGCATGCCCGGGGGGCGGTCGTCTTCGACACCCTTCGCCGTTTCCTGGAGCGCCGGGGGCTGAAGGTCACGCATGTCCGGAACATCACCGATGTGGATGACAAGATCATCGCCCGGGCCCGGCGGGAGCCCGCCTCGGCCGGCAGCCTGAATGACCGGACCCGGGCGGTCGCCGAGCGGTACACCCGTTCCTTTCAGAAGGATTTCATCCGGTTGGGGCTGCTGCCGCCCACCCATGAGCCGAAAGCCACCGAATACATCCCGAAAATCCAGAAGCTCATCGCCCGTCTGATCGATCGGGAGATGGCCTATGTCGGGGAGGACGGCGTCTACTTCGCGGTCCGGCATCTCGGAGAGCGGTATGGTCGGCTCTCGAACCAGAAGCTGGATCAGATGCTGGAGGCGCCGGAGGCCGAGCCCGAGTCCCGGGGGAAGATGGACCCCTGGGATTTCGCCCTCTGGAAGCGGGCCAAATCGGAGGAGCCGGCCTGGGACTCCCCCTGGGGAGCCGGGCGGCCCGGCTGGCACATCGAATGCACGACGATGGCGACCGACCTGCTCGGGCAGTCGTTCGACATTCACGGCGGCGGCCGGGACTTGATCTTCCCCCACCATGAGAATGAGCTGGCGCAGGCGCTCGGAGCGGAGATGTCGTTCGCCAAAACCTGGCTGCACAACGGCCTGTTGACCGTCGAGGGACAGAAGATGTCCAAGTCGGTCGGCAATATCGTGACGATCGAGGCGGTGTTGAAGAAGCATCCGGCAGATGTCCTGCGGCTCTTCTTCCTGGGGGTCCATTACCGCTCCCCGATGGATTTCACCTGGGAGCATTTGGAGGAGTCGGCGGCGGCGGCTGCCCGGATCCTGGGTTTCCTCGCCCAGGTGGAGCAACTGATCGGAAAAGGGGAGATGCTTCCTTCGGCTCCGGCCGACGCGGCCCGTTCGGAGTTTGAGGAGGCGATGGCCGACGACCTGAACACCCCCCGGGCGTTGGCCGCCCTGCATGGGCTGGTCACCCGGGGTTCCGCCCGCCTGAGGGAGGCTTTCTCCGGCAACGAATCGTTCCGGAAACAGCTCCGGGGAGAGGCGGAGACCCTGCGGGAATTGACCGAGGTGCTGGGGCTCCGTTTCTTCCGGTCGGCCGACCTGCCGGCCGAGCTCATGAAGCTGCGGGAGGAGCGGGACCAGGCCCGGAAACGGAAGGATTTCAAGCGGTCCGACGAGATCCGGGAACAGGTCAAGAAGGCCGGTTTTCTGATGGAGGATACCGGAGGGGGGACCGTCATTGTCCCGGATGTCTAGACGGCGGGGGTTGTTCATCACGCTGGAGGGGCCGGAGGGGGCCGGCAAGTCCACGCAGGCCCGCCGGTTGGCCGGCTGGCTCCGGCGGCGGGGACGGAAGGTGCTGCTGACCCGGGAACCGGGGGGGACCCCGATCGGAATGAAACTGCGCCGGATTCTTCTGGACAAGCGGTCGGGGAACCTGGACCCGCTGGTGGAGCTTTGTTTGTATGAAGCGGCCCGGGGGGAGCTGCTTCGGCGGGTGATCCGCCCGGCGCTGGCGGCGGGGAAGGTGGTGGTGCTGGACCGGTTCCAGGACTCCACCTGGGTCTATCAGGGATATGCCGGCGCGGTGGACCGGAAGCTGGTGGAGCGGCTCGGGACGGTGGTCCTGGCCGGTTGTGAACCGGACCTGACCCTGCTGCTGGATCTGCCGGTCCGCCGGGGGCTGGCGCGGGTTCGGCGGCCCAATCGGTTCGAGGCCAAGCCGCTTCGTTTTCATGAGACCGTTCGGCGGGGATACCTTTTTCTGAGCCGGCGGTTTCCCCGCCGGATCCGGCGGATTGCCGCCGATCGGTCGCTTCAGGAGGTTCAGGATGCCATCCAAAGGGAAGTCGAGCGGTTCCTTCGCTGAGATCGTCGGCCTGGAATCGGCCGTCCGCCTCTTCGAAGGCCAACTGGCTTCGGGGGAGGTTCCCCACACCCTGCTGCTGCAGGGGCCGGCCGGCGTCGGCAAGCGGAAGCTGGCGCTGGAGCTGGCGGGGATCCTTTCCGAAGGGCAGGTCGCCGATCTGACCGTCGTGGAGCCGGAATCCCCGACCGGCCAGCTGAAGATCGATCAGCTCCGGGAGCTGGTCCGCTGGCTGACCCTCACCCCGCGGGACGCCGCCCGGAAGGTGGGGGTGATCATGGAGGCGGACCGGATGGGGGTGGACGCCGCCAACGCCTGTCTGAAGTTCCTCGAGGAGCCGCCCGACCGGTCGGTCCTGATCCTGGTCACCGCCGCCCCCCACCGGATGCTTCCGACGATCCTCTCCCGCTGCCATGTCGTCCGCTGTTTTCCGCAGGGGGCGGCCCGGGTGGAACAGTTTCTGCGGGAGACCGAGAAACTGCCGGCCGGGGCGGCGAAGATGCTGGCGGCCCTCTCCGGCGGCCGGCTTGGGGAGGCCCTTCGCCTCCACCGGGAGGGATTGGCTCAGCGCAAGAACGCCGTCCTGGATGAATTGTTGTCCACCTTCCGGTCGGGCGGGGTGGAGCCGTCGTTGGCCTCCGCCTCCCGGCTGGAGATCGAGGAGGGGTTGGGGTGGCTGGCCGGCTGGTGGCGGGACCTGCTGGTGCTGGCCCTCGGGGGAGACCCGGCCTGGGTGATCCATCAGGACCGTCTCAAGGAGCTGCAAGCCGGACCGACTCCCGATCCTCTGCTGCTGATGAAGCGGGTTGAACAGACTTGTCAGCTGCAGGAGGCGGTTCGGCGCAACGCCAACGCCAAGATCGCCCTCGCGGCCCTGATGACCGGAGCAATCGATGGCTGAACCGTTTTATCTGACCACGCCGCTTTACTACGTGAACGCCCGGCCGCATCTGGGGCACGCCTACACGACGATCGTCGCCGATTCGATCGCGAGGGCCCAGCGCCAGCGGGGCAGGACCGTCTTCCTCCTGACCGGGACCGACGAGCATGGGGAGAAGATCGCCGAGGCGGCGGCGAAGGCGGGGGAGAATCCGCAGGCCTTCGTGGACCGGGTCTCCGGCAGCTTCAAGGAACTCTGGAAGCTGTTCGGAATCTCCTACGATCGGTTCATCCGGACAACCGATCCGGACCACGAAAGGGTCGTCCAGGAGCTTTGCCGGCGGCTGCATGAGGCGGGGTTGCTCAAGCCCGGCACCTATACCTTCTGGTACTGCGTCTCCTGCGAGACCGGCTGGACCGCCGGCGATTTCAAGTCCCCCGATCAGAAACTGTGCCCTTCCTGCAGCCGGCCGGTGGAGGAGGTGACCGAGGAAGATTACTTCCTGCATCTGGAGCCGCATAGGATTTGGCTCAAGCAATCCATCGAGAAAGGTCGGGATGTCGATACCGGCCGGCTGTTCAGCATCCGCCCGGAGTCCCGCCGCAACGAGGCGCTGGGGATGCTGGAGAAGGCGCTGCCCCCCCTCTGCGTGACCCGGCCGAGGGAGCGGGTCAGTTGGGGGATCACAGTGCCGTTCAGCCCGGACCATGTCACCTATGTCTGGTTCGACGCTCTGATCAACTACATCTCGGCGCTTGGCTGGCCGGGCGATCCGAAATTCAAAACCTTCTGGCAGACTGCCGGAGCGGTCCATCTGATCGGCAAGGACATCCTGCGGCATCACGCCCTCTACTGGCCGATCATCCTGAAGGCGGCCGGTATTGAACCTCCGAAGATGATCTTCGCCCACGGCTGGTGGCTGGTTGGCGGGGAGAAGATGTCCAAATCGCGGGGGAACGCGGTCGAGCCGATCGAGATCGTCAAAACCTACGGGCTGGACGCCTTCCGCTATTTCCTGCTGCGGGACGCGCCGTTCGGGGAGGACGGGGTCTTCACCGAGCCCAACTTCATCAAGCGGATCAACTCCGACCTGGCGAACGACCTGGGGAACCTGGTCTACCGGACCCTGACGATGATCGAGAAGCATCTCGGCGGACAGATCCCGAAACCCACGGGATTGCCGGGGCGCCAGGGGATCATCCAAACAGCTTTGAACAAATTGAATCAGGGTATCCGAGACATCCAGCCGGATGAATCCTTAAAGGGGATATGGATCTTGGTCAGTTGGGCCAACCGCCGAGTCGAGGAAAAAGCGCCCTGGAAACTGGCCAAAGAGGGAAAGAGGGAAGAATTGGAGGAATTCCTGTCGGAGATGGCCGATATCCTTAGAGTATTGGCGCTGTTCGTGTGGCCTTTTATGCCGGGAACGGCCGAAGCGATCTGGAAGCAGTTGGGTTGTTCCAAAACCCTGCAGGAACTCGTTGATGAAGCGGCGGGGGAAGGAAGAGACATGATTTTGGCCCATCTGACGCATCCTCTGCCGGCCGGGCAGAAGATCGCGAAGGGCAAACCCCTCTTCCCGAGAATCGACCTGAAGGAAGGGAAGGCTACTTCTTAACTTCTTCCGGTTCGTAGTGGTGGGGGTGGGCGTGTTTCGGGACGGTCAGCCGCCCTTCCTTGAAGGCCTGGAGACAGGCCTCGGCGACGACCGGGTCGAACTGGGTGCCGGCGCAGGCTTGGACCTCCTCGCAGGCTTTCTCGACGGTGATGCGGGCCCGATAGGGGCGGTCGGAGAGCATCGCGTCCAGCGCGTCGGCCACTGCGATGATTCGGGCCCCGAGGCAGATCTTCTCCCCCCGCAGCCCCTGCGGGTAGCCGGAGCCGTCCCACCGCTCATGCTCCTGATGAACCATTGCCACGACATCCTTCATCGAGGTGATCGGCTTGAGGATTCTCGCCCCCCAGTAGGGATGCTGCTTGATGATCTCGTACTCCTGGCGGCTCAGCGGCCCCTGTTTGAGCAGGACGTTGTCTGGGATCGCGATCTTCCCCAGGTCGTGCAGTTCGCAGCCGTGCACCAGCCGGTGCACCTTGGCCTTCGACATTCCCATCTGCTCGGCGATGATCCGGGCGTAATGGGCGACATTGTAGGCGTGGCTGGAGAGGTAGGTGTCCTTGGCCCCCATCGCCTCGATCAGGGAGGAGACCACCTGCAGGTAGGTTTCTTCGAGCCGCTGGTGGGTCTCGGCCGCCTCCAGGCTGTGCTGGGAGATCTTCCCC
>PCVW01000038.1:10277-15445 GCA_002787095.1 Candidatus Omnitrophica bacterium CG11_big_fil_rev_8_21_14_0_20_64_10
GTTCCATTCCAGCACCTGGGACTTGACCTGATCCAACTCCTGGTTGCTGTCCCGGAGACGGCCGGAGAGGACGAAGACAAAAACCCCAGCGCCGGCCCCGACGGCCAGCAGCAGGGCCGCCCAGGCCCAATCGATCAGGAGTATCAACCCCATAGCGGCTCCATTCAGGGCTTAGTATATACTATAACGGCAATGATTTACTTCGATTACAATGCCACCACCCCCCTGCTTCCGGAGGTGGAGTCGGCCTGTCGGCCCCTCTTTGGGACCCTTTTCGGCAACCCTTCAAGCCTCCATCGCAAAGGACAGGAGGCGCGGGCGGCGCTGGAGGGAGCGAGGCGTCAACTCCTTGCGGCGCTTGGAGATGAGGAAGGGATCCTCCTCTTTACCTCCGGTGGGACTGAGAGTGACAACCTGGCCCTGAAGGGGGCGGCCCGCGCTCTGCGGAGTCAGGGGGACCATCTGATCGTCTCGGCGGTGGAACACAGCGCGGTGTTGAACAGCGCCCGGGCGTTGGCACGGGAAGGGTTCCGGGTGGAGATCCTCCCGGTGGACGAGGCCGGACGGATCGATCCGGCCGCCCTGGAACAGCGGCTGACCGACCGGACGATCCTGATCTCCGTCATGCAGGCCAACAACGAGGTGGGAACGATCCAGCCGGTCGCTCAAGTCGGCGCGATCGCCCGGGGGCGAGGGATCCTCTTCCATACCGACGCGGTGCAGTCGTTCGGAAAACTCCCGTTGAATGTCCGCTCCCTTCCGGCCGATTTGGTCTCGATCTCCGCCCACAAGATCGGCGGTCCCAAGGGGGCCGGGGCCCTCTATCTACGGCGGGGAACACCGCTGGAACCGCTGTTTCATGGGGGGCCGCACGAGGGGAACCGGCGGGCCGGCACTGAGGGGCTGCTTGGGATCGTTGGGATGGCGGCCGCCGCCCAAGCGGCGATGCAGAAGCTGGCCGGCGGGGAGTCGAATCGCTTGGCCGCCCTGCGGGACCGGCTGGAGGAGGGGCTCCTGAAGCGGGTTCCCGACGCGGTCCGGAACGGTCCGGCGGACGGCCGGATCCCGAACACCGCAGGGATCAGTTTCCTCGGCTGCGACGGGGAGATCCTGCTGCAGGGGCTGGACCTGGCCGGCATCTGCGTCTCCACCGGGTCGGCCTGCGCGGCCGGTTCCCGCGCCCCCTCGCATGTTCTGCGGGCGATGGGCCTGGCCGAGGAGCGGATCGCCGGATCGGTCCGTTTCTCGATCGGCTGGAAGACGACCGAGGCGGAGATCGACCAGGTCCTGCGGGAGATCCCCCCGATCGTGGAGCGGGTGAGGGCGGCCCGACGGAGCATCAGATGAAGTTGGTGGACACCCACTGCCACCTGCATCGGTCCGAGTACGATGCCGACCGGCCGGCGGTGCTGGAGCGGGCGAAGGCCGCCGGCGTGATTGCGATCATCGATCCGGCGGTGGAGGCCGATTCCAACGAGCAGGTGTTGAAGAGTTGCGCGGCGACCCCGGAGGTGTACGGGGCGGTCGGGCTGCATCCGAATCACGCCGGGGAGTGGAGTGAGGATTTCCACCGCCGGCTGCGGGGGTGGGCCGGCGCCGAGAAGGTGGTGGCGATCGGCGAGGTGGGGCTGGATTACTATCGTCAGACCGCTCCCCGGGAGACCCAACAGAAGGTGCTGGCCCGCCTGCTGTCGCTGGCGGCGGAACTGGACAAGCCGGTCATCCTCCATTGCCGGGACGCCGGGCTGCCGGGAGAGGGGACGGGAGAGATTTACCGGGATCTCTTCCGGATCCTCCGGGGGGTCGGCCGGCCGCTGCGGGGGGTGCTGCACTGCTTCGCCGGCCCGCCGGAGGCGGCGCTTCAAGGCATTGAGATGGGGCTGCTGATCTCCTTTGCCGGCAACCTGACCTTCAAGAAGGGGGAGCGGCTCAGACAAACCGCCCGCTCGATCCCGTTCGACAAGGTGGTGCTGGAGACCGACGGGCCGTTCCTGGCGCCGCAGGCCCGGCGGGGGAGCCGCAACGAGCCGGCTTTCCTGACCGAACTGGTCAAGACCTGGACCGAGATCCTCGACCTGACCCCCGAGGACATCGCCCGGGTCACGACCGTCAACGCCCACTTCCTGTTCGGGGTGGGGCCGGCGCCGGAGCGGGGACGGATCGCTTATCCAATCCGGCATTCCCTCTACATCAACCTGACCAATGCCTGCACCGACCGCTGCGTTTTCTGCGCCTTAAGCGTGGATGACTTCTGGAAAGGGGAGGGGACCTCTCCTTTTGTGAAGGGGCACCACCTGAGGATGCGGCGGGACCCGACCGTCGCCGAGATCCTGGAAGCGGCCGGCGATCCGAGCGGCTACGAGGAGGTGGTTTTCTGCGGCTACGGGGAGCCGATGATCCGGCTCAAGGAGCTGTTGGAGGCGGCCCGGGGGCTGAAGGCCCGGGGGGCCCGGCGGATCCGGGTCAACACCAACGGGCACGGCAACCTGATCCACAAGCGGTCGATCGCCCCGGAGCTCAAGGGGGCGGTGGATGAATGCTCGGTCAGTCTCAACACCCCCGACGCCGAAAGCTACCTGCAGCTCTGCCGGCCCCATTTCGGGCTGGCCGCCTACGACGGGATCAAGACCTTCATCCGGGAATGCCGCGACGCGGGCCTGAAGGTGGTCGCGACCGCGGTCGGAATGCCGGGCGTGGACATCCCCGCCTGCCGCCGGGTTGCGGAAGAGGAGTTGAAGGTGCCGTTCCGGGAACGGACCTACAACGACCTGGGCTGACCGATGGCGGCTCGTCTGAGGAGTTGGCAGATCATCGACGGCATTCTCCTGAGCTGTTTCTTCCTGATCACCCCGGCAACGGTCATCATCTCCTCGATCGCGAACTCCGCCCGGCAGGGGGTTCAGGTGGAGGCGCCGGGAGCCCAGGCGGAGCAGAAGGTTCAGGCGGCGGCCCAAGCGAAGCAGCCCTCCCGTGAATCGGTGGAGCGGGAGGTCCACCGGCGCCTGAATGAACGGCCGGAGTTGGGGGTTCTGGTGGCCCTTTTGTTCGCCGGGTTTCTTTCGTTGATCGGCCTGTCCCTCTGGAATCTGGCGCTCGGCGGGATCCGTCTCTTTGAAGGCAAGCCCTTCCTGCCGAAGATCGGCCGGCCCCGCGGTCCGGCCTGGGGTGGGCGGGAGATCCTGCGGATCGTGATTGCCGCCCTCCTGCTGGAGCAGGGGATCGTCTGGGTTCAATGGACCGTCAACTGGCGCTCCGGCGTGCCGCTGGACTCCAGCGGGATGACCCTGGCGGCCACCCTCGCCATCGATGGAATGATCTTCCTGGCGGCCTGGCGGCTGTTGAACCGGCCGGCGGTTCCAGCCGCCGACGGGAACGGCCCCCGGGCGGGACGGTTCTGGCCGAGCGTCCGGCTGGGGATGGGCACCTATTTTATTTTTCTTCCGATGCTGATCATCGGGATGATCCTCTTGGCGGCGGCGCTGGAGTGGCTCAACCACAAGCCGGAGGTCCAGCCGGTCTTCGAGATCTATTTCAAGGAGGAGCGGGCGGCGATCCTGGGGTGGCTGACCCTGCTGGTGGCGGTGGTCGGACCGGTCGCCGAAGAGCTTTTCTTCCGGGGTCTGCTGTACGGCTGGCTCCGCAGCCGGATCGGGATCTTCAGGGGATTGTTGGTCTCCGCTTTCTTTTTCGCCCTGCTGCACGGCCAGGTGGTCGCTTTCTTCCCGATCCTGGCGCTGGGACTTCTGCTGGGCTGGGTTTATGAACGGAGCGGTTCTCTGGCTGCCCCGATCGCGGTCCATGTCTTCCACAACAGCGGGATGCTCTTTTTGGCTTTCGTGATCAAGCAACTGGCGGCCGGGCTGCCGATTCTATGATGATTCGGCGGCGCCATCAGTATTTTTTTGACGGATCGGACGTCGGAATTTCCGGAGGGGCGTGGTGAAACTCTCTGAATGGGGGGAGGCGGGGCTGATCCGGTGGCTGGCCGGCCGGTTCTCCGGCGGCTCCGGCGTGGTCCGGGGAATCGGGGACGACTGCGCGGTCCTTGCCGGCCCCAGAGGGAAATGGGGGCTGTTTGCCTGCGACATGCTGGTGGAGGGGACCCATTTTTCCCGGCAGGCGCCGGCCGGGAAGGTGGGCTGGAAAGCGTTGGCGATCAATGTGAGCGATGTGGCGGCGATGGGGGGGCTTCCGAAGTTCGCCGTCGTGGGGCTGGGCCTGCCGTCCCGGACCGACGCCGCCTGGGTCCGGCGGTTCTATGAAGGGATGGCCCGCTGCGCCCGGAAGTTCCAGGTCCGGATCGTCGGGGGGGACACGGTGCGGGCCCCCCGCTCGATGGTGACCGTGGCGATCTGGGGGGAGGTGGAGCGGAAACGGCTGCTGCTTCGCTCCGGCGCCCGGCCGGGGGACGATCTGTGGGTGACCGGCCGGCTGGGGGGGGCGATCCGGTCGGGGCGGCACCTGTCGTTCATCCCCCGGTTGACCGAAGCCCGGGCGATCGCTGCCCGGGTCCCGCTTCATGCGATGATGGACCTCTCGGACGGGCTCTTAATGGATCTGCCCCGGCTCTGCCGGGCCGGCAAGGTCCGGGCGGAGTTGGAGCTGGCGGCCCTCCCGAGACACCGGGGGGTCTCCCTGGAGTCGGCCCTTCAGGAAGGGGAGGATTTCGAACTGTTGTTCGCCGTTTCCCCCGCTGCCTCCCGGAAAATGGAGCGGTGGCGCTCGGGGCGGCCCCGCTGTGGTCTCACCCGGATCGGCCGGATCCGATCGGGAGGCCGGGGGCCGGTGGTTTTTGGGATCGATCAAAAGGGCAGGAAATTTCCTCTGCCGGAGAAAGGATTTTCCCACTTTCAATGAAATGGAAATCGGATTCGACGGAGCGGACCGAGGCGCTGGGCCGGGAACTGGCGGCGGAGCTGCAGGCCGGCGATATCCTGGCCCTGACCGGGGCAATCGGCTCGGGGAAGACCACCTTCGTCCGGGGGTTGGGGGAGGGGATGGGGCTTCCGGCCGGCACCGTTGCTTCCCCTTCGTTCGTTCTGGTACGGGAGTACCGCGGCGGGCGGTTGCCGATCTTTCATGCCGATCTGTATCGGCTGGAGGGGATGCCGGAGGCGGTCTCGGTGGGGCTGGAGGAGTATTACGATCAAGGGGGGGTGACGGTCGTC
>PCVW01000038.1:15452-30497 GCA_002787095.1 Candidatus Omnitrophica bacterium CG11_big_fil_rev_8_21_14_0_20_64_10
CCAACCGGATCCCGGAGTTGCTGCCGGAGGACTTCCTGGAAATCCAGTTTGAAGCTCCATCAGATACCGAGCGGACGCTGACCCTCGTGCCGCACGGCTCTCGAGCGACAACGCTTTGTCGGAGTGTACGATGAGTCGGCGTACCGGAAGTGTTCAATGAAGTTGCTCGGCATCGAAACTTCCACGCCGACCCACTCGGTCGCCCTTTGGAATGAGGGGCGGATCACCTTCCGCCGGGAGGTTTCCTCCCTGGCCTCCGATTCCCTGGTGGAGCGGGTCCGGCAGGTGCTGGCTGAGGGGGAGGTGCCGCCGGAAAAACTGGATGGTTTCACCGTTTCGATCGGGCCGGGCTCCTTCACCGGCCTGAGGATCGGCGTGGCGGCGGTCAAGACGCTGGCCTGGGCCCTGAAGAAGCCGGTCCTTCCGATCTCCAGCTTGGAGGTGACCGCGCAGAACTTCATCGCCGCCGGCCGGCCAGTGTTCCTTTTCCTGGACGCCCGGAAGAAGAAGGTGTACACCGCCTGTTTTATCCCGGGGCCGTCGGGGCTGACCCGCTCGGCCCCCGACCGGCTCCTCCCGCCGGAGCCGGGGTTGGCGGAGGCGCCGGCCGGTTCGGTCCTCTTTGTCGGAGATGGAACCCGGAAGTACGCCGACCTGCTGAAGGGGAAGTCGGAATGGACGGTCGCTCCGGAGGCCGGCTGGATTCCCTCCGCCGAGCGGCTGGTCCGCCTGGCGGCCGCCCGCTGGCCGGCGGGCGTCGTGGACGACCCTCACACCGTTGTGCCACAATATCTTTACTCGGCCGAAAGTCATATTACGGGCTGGTGAATGAGGCCGCTATGAACAAGACACAGACGCAACCTGCCGTCCCGATCGCCGTCGGGGCCGCCGAACCGGATCCGCCGGTCTGGATCGAGGTGGATCTCCAGGCAATCCAGAGGAACTTTCGCCGGGTTCGGTCTTTTGTTCCCGCTTCGGTTCGGATCCTCTCCGTTGTCAAGGCTAACGCCTACGGGCACGGCCTGGTGCCGGTCGCCCAAGCCCTTGAAGGGGCGGGGGCCGATTTCCTCGGCGTCGCTTCGGTCGCCGAAGGGGTTCTGCTGCGCCAGGCCGGTCTCCGTTCGGCGATCCTTGTCCTGGGGAACCCCCTTCCGGAGGAGGCGGGGCTGATCCTCGACAGCGATCTGACCCAGGCGATCGGGGATTGGGACTGCGCGCGGGCTTTATCGGCGGCGGCGCAGGCGGCCGGCCGGGAGGTGTCGGTCCATCTGAAGGTGGACACCGGGATGGGGCGATACGGCGTCTGGCACGAGGAGGCGCTGGAGCTGGCTTCCCGAATCCGAGCTCTGCCGGGTGTTCGTCTGGGCGGCGTTTTTACCCATTTCGCGAAGGCGGGGACCAGCGTCGAGGCCAGCCGGGCGCAGCTGAATCATTTTGAGGCGCTGCTGGCCCGGTTCCGGGCCGCCGGGGTCTCGACGGGCCTGACCCATGCCGCTAACTCCGTCGGCACCCTCCGCTTCCCGGAGGCCCACCTGAACCTGGTCCGGCCCGGCCTGTTGATGTATGGCGCCTCCCCGATCCGGGCCGGAGAGGATGGCCCCCTTCCTGAACTGGAGGGGGCGCTGACCTTGAAAAGCCGGGTCCATTTCCTTAAGACAATTCCGGTCGGCCGGACCGTCAGCTACGGCGGCACCTTCAAGGCCCAGCGGCCGACCGTGGTGGCCACGATCCCGGTCGGCTACGCCCACGGCTACTCCCGGGCCCTCTCTAACCGGGCCCGTCTTTTGATCGGCGGCCACTCCGCCCCGGTGATTGGCTTGGTCACGATGGAGGACCTGATGTGCGATGTGACCGACATCCCCGGCGTCCGGGTGGGGGCCGAGGCGGTCCTGATCGGCCGGCAGGGGAGCCGGCGGATCAAAGCGGAAGAGCTGGCCCGGCATGCCCGGACGATCCCCTACGAGATCCTGGCCGGGCTCTCCGCCCGCATCCCCCGCCGCTACGCGCCGCAAACCCTCCCCGACCGTGGCTGACAAGATCCGCTGTGCTTGGTCCGAAGCGGATCCGCTGCTGCGGCGGTACCACGACACCGAATGGGGGGTGCCGCTCCGTTCCGACCGCCGGCTGTTTGAGTTCCTGGTCTTGGAAGGGATGCAGGCGGGCCTCAGCTGGCTGACGGTCCTCAAGAAGCGGGAGAACTTCCGCCGGGCGTTCGACGGCTTCGATCCGGAGCGGGTGGCCCGTTACCGGCCGGCCAAGGTGCGAACCCTGCTGAAGGACCCCGGGATCATCCGCAATCGGCTGAAAGTGGAAGCGGCGGTCTCCAATGCCCTGGCTTTTTTGGAGGTCCAGCGGCAGGAGGGTTCTTTCGACGGCTGGATCTGGGGGTTGGTCGGAGGCCGGCCGCTTCGCAATCGGTGGAAAACGATGAAGCAGGTTCCCTGCCGGACCTATCGATCGGATTTAATCAGCAACGCTCTGAAAACAAAGGGGTTCCGATTTGTCGGTTCCACGATTGTCTACGCCCACATGCAGGCAACCGGCATGGTCAACGACCACTTGACCGGTTGCTTCCGCCATCGCCAGATCCAGCTGAACGGCTCCGGCTAAGTAAAAATAATAAACATTTAGATTTTAATAAATAATCCATCTCCGGAGTCGGGTATACTGTGAGGGACAGGATATCCCGATATGCCGTCTCGATACCGAACCATCCATACCGTCACGCTGCCGCTGGTCTTCAGCCTCATGCTGCCCGGCCCCTCCTTTGCCCTGCGTCCCGTGGCGGTGCCGGAAACGGCCGGTTTGGAGGAACTCCACCAGGTCTTGGGGCTGCCACGGCGTCTTGAAGGGAAGGCGTTGCCGGGTGATCAAGCCGGTTTGGAAGCGGAGGAGATCCTTCAGGATTTGCCTGATTCGAATTTGCCCCGGCTCGTGCTTCGGCTGGATGAGCAGGGAGCCGCCTGGACCCGGACGGAATCCGGTCCCTTTACCTTGCCTGGCGGGGCGACTCGGCCGGAGCTGCCCGCTCCGCCCGCGATAATCGCCCGGGTTGGTGAGTCCGAGGGACCTTCCACCGAGAATTGGGATCAATTCCTTGAGCTTTTGGCGGCAACAGGCCAAGATTTGAGGTCCGGTCGGTCTTATTCCGCCGACCCGATCCTAGAGTATCTTCGGGCCGAACTTGGGATCACCTTTCGGGGCGATTACGGGGAGATAACGGACTATTCTCAACACGATTCCTTCGTCGAAGCGCTCACCCAGCAGGTGTTCTATCGTCATGGAGAAACTTACCCGATGTCCAACACCAGAACGGGAGGAAGGGCCGGCCTCTTCGGCGCCGGAGCGACTCGGTTCCGTATTGACGGGGATTGGGAGCAGGTCCCTTATTTGGGAGGAGAAGCCGTCTATTGGCTGGCGCGGGGAACCAGGATCGAGGGGATTGCCCGGGGAATCACCAAGCACAACCTGGCGCTTTACGATCCTGCCGAGGCTCGAGAGAGCGCTCAAACGCTCCGAGCCGCCGCGTTCAACAGAACTGCGGCCACGCCGATTCAGTTGGAGGCCCGGCGGCTGATTCCCGATCTGGATGAAGAAGAATTTCTGGACCATTTCGGAGAAGCTCAAACGAGGGAAGAGGAGCGTCAGCATGCCAAGGATTTCGCCTGGGCCTGCCGCTTCTTTGGCCGGGATTTGAGAGAGCATCCTTACGCGGCCGCGCTTGAAGCGGAAGCGGTCATCCGGCCCGGCTCCTTTATGGACCGGGAATTCTGGACCCCCGCCAAGCGGGATCAGGATGTTGGTGCCATGGTTCGGCGGGCGGCAGCCCTGGTGGAGCTGTTCGGGCAGGTCGGGAGGGTTTTGGCCGTGATGCGGGAACTCCCGGAAGAGGACTGGGATCGCTGGGCGTATGCTGTGGCGGTGGCCTATTTGCTTCATAATGAAGGGGAATTCTATGAAACATTGGGACAAGCAGGCCCCGTGCGTTCCTCGGGCTCAGCGGCCGGCCGGAGCGCGATCCTTCTGGAAAGCTCTTCTTATCTCCTCTTCTCGTTGGTGAAGCGGTCCGGGTTTCGCACCAGTGACCAGTTGCTGGATCAGTTTAAGCAGCCGGATGCCGACGGCGTCTCGCGTCCTGGGCGACGGGCGCAGGCATGGTTCAGGCAGCTGTATGACGACAACGCGTTCAATGACGCGACCCGGCAGGCCCTTCTGGAATCCGAGGCGGCCGCGGCAACGCCGAGGCCCAGAACAGACAACATCGATGATATTTTCGGAAGTTGGACTGACGCCGGATTGGAGGGATTGCTGGATCCCGCTGCTGCGGCGGCGCAATCCCGCAGCGATCTGGAAGGGGCCATTTCAGGACAGCGATTGATGGCCGGGGATGTCTAAGGATAAGCCGATATAATTTGGTTAAGAGCGGTATAAGAAGGGTTGACGGAACGGCTATTTTCTGATATATAGGGAAGCTGTAGGACACCTGAAAGGGGGCCAGTGGGATGCTGGCTCCCTCTTTTTACCCCGCACCGTCCGCTTCGGGCGGACTTTTGGTACGGGGTTTCGTTGTCGAAAGGAAGGGATACCATGCAGTCAGAAATCCTAACCGTTTCAGAGGTTGCGGAATATCTTCGGGTCAATCCGCAGACCATTTACCGCAAGGCCAAGGCGGGCGAGATGCCGACGGTCCGGATCGGCCGGGCCATCCGCTTCCGGCGGGATGCGCTCGAGGCCTGGATCAAGGGGCTCTCCGCCGCTCAGACCGGAGCGAAGGGGAACTGATTTTGAAGGCGCTGCGTTCCGACGCGATCAAGAAGGGGCCGGCCCGCGCCCCCGCCCGGGCGATGCTCCGGGCGATGGGGCTGACGGACGCCGACCTGGAGAAGCCGCTGATCGCGGTCGCCAACACCTGGTCGGAGGTGACCCCCTGCAATGTCCATCTGCGGGGGCTGGCCGAAAAGGTGAAGGCCGGCATCCGGGCCGCTGGGGGGACCCCGATTGAGTGCAACACGATCGTCGTCTCCGACGGCATTTCAATGGGGACCGAGGGGATGCGCTGTTCGCTGGTCAGCCGTGAGGTGGTGGCCGACTCGATCGAGCTGTTCGTGCGGGGGCATCTGTTCGACGGGGTGGTCGCGATCTCCGGGTGCGACAAGACGATCCCGGGGACCGTGATGGCGCTGATCCGGCTGGATCTGCCGTCGGTCATGCTGTACGGCGGCTCGATCGCGCCGGGGAAGTTCAAGGGGTGCGATGTCACGATCCAGGATGTCTTCGAGGGGGTCGGCGCCCACGCCTCCGGGAAGATGACGGCCGAGGAGCTCAAGGAATTGGAATCGAACGCCTGTCCCGGAGCCGGCGCCTGCGGCGGCCAGTTCACCGCCAACACGATGTCCACCGCGACCGAGCTGCTGGGGATCTCCCCGATGGGGTTCAACGGCATCCCGGCCCTGTCGCCGGCCAAGGAAGAGGCCGCATTCAAGACCGGGCAGCTGGTGATGGACCTGCTGGAGAAGGACTTGACGCCCTCGAAGATCCTCACGCCGGCCGCCTTTGAGAACGGGATCGCCGGCATCGTCGCCAGCGGCGGCTCCACCAACGGGGTGCTCCATCTTTTGGCGCTGGCGAAGGAGGCGGGGGTTTCTCTTAAGATTGATGACTTCGATCGGATCAGCGCCAAGACCCCGCTGTTGGCCGACTTAAAGCCCGGGGGCCGCTTCACCGCCCCCGACATGGATCGGGCCGGGGGGATCCGGCTTTTGGCCAAGCGGTTGGGCGAGGCCGGGGCCCTCAACGCCACCTGCATGACAGTGACCGGCAGGACGATCGGTGAGGAGGCGGAGCGCGCCAAGGAGACGGCGGGGCAAAAAGTGATCGCTTCGGCTGACAAACCATTCAAGCCGACAGGGGGTCTGGTGATCCTGAAAGGCAATCTGGCCCCCGAAGGATGCGTGATCAAGGTGGCCGGCGAGAAGCGAACCGAGCATGCCGGCCCGGCCCGGGTCTTCGATTCGGAGGAACAGGCATTCGCGGCGATCACGGCCGGGAAGATTAAGGCCGGGGATGTCGTCGTGATCCGCTACGAGGGGCCGAAGGGAGGCCCCGGGATGCGGGAGATGCTGGCGGTAACCGCCGCGATCGTCGGGGAGGGGCTGGGGGAATCGGTGGCCCTCTTGACCGATGGCCGCTTCTCGGGGGCGACCCACGGCCTGATGGCCGGTCATGTGGCGCCGGAGGCGGCGGTCGGCGGACCGATCGCCGCGGTCCGGGAAGGGGACACGATCCGCTTCGATCTGCCGAAGCGGCGGCTGGATGTCGAGCTTTCGGAACAGGAAATTCAGGAGCGTTTGAAGGGTTGGAAGGCCCCGAAACCCCGATACACGAGCGGGGTCATGGGGCGGTACGCCAAGCTGGTCGGTTCGGCCAGCCAGGGCGCGGTGCTGCAGTAAAGCTGACAACTGGACAGCCACACGGCTGAGACACTCCCCGTTGGGGAGGCCTCTAGGGGCGGTTCGTGGACGGCTGACAGAAAAGGAGCGGTCATGAAGAAGATGAAGGGTGCCCAGATCCTGGTGGAAGCCCTGAAGCGGGAGGGGGTCGATGTGCTGTTCGGCTATCCCGGCGGGGCCAATCTGCCGATCTACGACGCGCTGTACGATTCGGACTTGAAGCACATTCTGGTCCGCCACGAGCAGGGGGCGGCCCACATGGCGGACGGCTACGCCCGGGCGACCGGGAAGGTGGGCGTCTGTCTGGCCACCTCCGGGCCGGGGGCGACGAACCTGGTGACCGGGATCGCGACTGCTTACATGGACTCGGTCCCGATCGTCGCGATCACCGGGCAGGTGCGGACCTATCTGATCGGCAACGACGCCTTCCAGGAGGCGGATGTCTGCGGGATCACCCGGCCGATCACGAAGCACAACTATCTGGTCAAGGATGTCCGGGATCTGGCCCGGGTGATCCGGGAGGCTTTCCACATTGCGGCCACCGGCAAGCCGGGGCCGGTCCTGGTGGACATCCCGGTGGACATCGCCCAGGCGGAGCATGAGTTCGTCTGGCCGGAGAAGGTGGAGCTGCGGGGCTACAAGCCCAAACGGTTCGAGCAGGGACACCCGGGTCAGATCGACAAGGCGGCCCGGCTGATCGTCGGCGCCAAGAAGCCGGTGGTCTATGTCGGCGGCGGGGCCGTGATGTCGGGAGCGACCGCCGAGCTGCGGGAGTTCGTGGATCTGATCGGCGCGCCGGTCACGACCACCTGCATGGCGCTGGGGATCTATCCCGAGGACCAGCCCAACTCGCTGCGGATGCTTGGGATGCATGGGGCCGCCTACACGAACTACGCGGTCCAGTACTGCGATGTGCTGGTCAATGTCGGGGCCCGGTTCGACGATCGGGTGACGGGGAACGTGAAGACCTTTTCCCCGAACTCGAAGAAGATCCACATCGACATCGATCCGGCCTCGATCGGCAAGTCGGTCGCGGTGGATGTGCCGATCGTCGGCGATGTCCGCAAGGTGCTCAAGGAGCTGATCGCCGAGATCAAGCGGATCAAGAAGAAGCCGGACACCGCCGCCTGGTGGAAGCAGATCCGGGAGTGGCAGCAGAAGCACCCGCTGACCTACGAGAAGAACAGTTCGGGGAAACTGAAGCCCCAGTTCATCCTGGAGACCCTCTCGGAGGTGACCGGCGGGGACTGCCTGATGACGACCGATGTGGGGCAGCACCAGATGTGGGCCTGCCAGTTTTACCGGTGGACCCGGCCGCGGACCTACATCACCTCGGGGGGGCTCGGCACGATGGGCTACGGCCTGCCGGCCGCGATCGGGGCCCAGTTCGGCAAGCCCAAGGAGCGGGTGGTCTGCCTGACCGGCGACGGCTCCTTCGTGATGAACATTCAGGAGCTGGCGACGGCGGTGGACCACAAGCTGCCGATCAAGACGGTCATCATCAACAACGGCTATCTGGGCATGGTGCGGCAGTGGCAGGAGATGTTTTACAAGCGGCGCTTCTCCCACAGCGGCATCCGGCCGCCGGACTTCGCGAAGGTGGCCGAGGGGTTCGGCGCCAAGGGGGTCACGATCACCCGGCCCGAGGAGGTCAAACCGACCCTCCAGAAGGTGCTGGCCGACGACGCCTGCTGGGTCGTGGACTGCATCTGCGACGAGTCGGAGAAGGTGTTCCCGATCATCCCGCCGGGCAAGGCGATCGACGAGATGATCATGGACATGGCTTGAGGCGATCATGACAAAGCATATTTTGTCGGTGTTGGTGGAGAACAAGTTCGGGGTGCTGGCCCGGATCTCGGGGCTGATCGCCGGGCGGGGGTTCAACATTGACTCCCTGGCGGTCGGCGAGACCGAGGACCCGACGGTCTCCCGCATGACGATCGTCGTGGACGGCGACAACAAAGTGCTCGAGCAGGTCAAGAAACAGCTCAACCGCCTGGTGGATGTGATCTCGATCCAGGACCTGACCCGCGGCGAGTACCTGGAGCGGGAGCTGATCCTCGCGAAGGTTTCGGTGACCGCGAAGACCCGGCCGGAGGTCGTGGACATCGCCCGGACCCTGCAGGCCGAGGTGGCCGACGTCGGGGTCAAGACCCTGACGGTGGTCCTGGTCGGCAACACGACGAAGGTGAAGACCTTGCTGGACTTGATGGCCCCGTACGGGCTCCGGGAGGTGGTCCGGACCGGACGGGTGGCGATCGGACGGGACGGCGCCGCCAACGCCGGCTGATCCCGAGGGAACTTTTTTCAAACAACGAAGGAGACGATGATGCCTCAAATTTACTACGAGAAGGACGCGGACTTGAAGGTGTTGGCCGGCAAGCGGATCGCGATCCTGGGTTATGGGATCCAGGGCCGGGGGCAGGCGCTGAACCTGCGGGACTCCGGGCTTGAGGTCGTCGTGGCGCAGCGCCCCGGCGGGCCCAACTACGACAAGGCGGTCGCCGACGGTTTTACGCCTACTTCGATTCCCGAGGCCTGCGCGCAGTCGGATGTCATCATGCTGCTGCTGCAGGACACGCTGGCGCCGGAGGTGTACCGGACCGCGATCCTGCCGCACTTGAAGGCGGGCAAGGCGCTCGGCTTCTCGCACGGCTTCAACATCCACTACTACCAGATCGAGCCGCCGAAGAATGTGGATGTCTTCATGATCGCCCCCAAGGGGCCCGGCTCCCTCGTGCGGGAGCTGTACGAGGAGGGGGGCGGCGTGCCGGCCCTCCTGGCGGTCCATCAGGACGCGACCGGTCAGGCCAAGCGGGTGGCCCTCGCCTACGCGAAGGGACTCGGCTCGGCCCGGGCCGGCGTGCTGGAGACCACCTTCGCCGAGGAGACCGAGACAGACCTCTTCGGGGAGCAGGCGGTCCTCTGCGGCGGCGTCTCCGAGCTGATTCAGGCCGGTTTTCAGACGCTGACCGAGAAGGGGTACCAGCCGGAGGTGGCCTACTTCGAGTGTCTGCATGAGCTGAAGCTCATCGTGGACATGATCTACAAGACCGGGATCCACGGGATGTGGAACCGGGTCTCCGAGACCGCCCGCTTCGGGGGGCTGACCCGCGGCGGCCGCGTCGTGAACGAGGAAACCCGCGCCGAGATGCGCCGGATCCTCTGCGAAATCCGCTCCGGCAAGTTCGCGCAGGAGTGGATCAACGAGACGCAGGCGGGCCGCCCCCGTTTCAAGACCCTGATGCGCCGGGCGGAGGAAGCGCCGATTGAGGCGGTCGGCGCCCGGCTGCGGGGGATGATGTCCTGGATCAATCCGGAAGGGAAGCCGGCCGCGACCGCGAACCGGAAGCTCTCCGCCAAGCGTTCCAATGGTTCCGGTCGAAAGCTAGCCCCGCCACAAACCCGGCGGGCAGGCGCCGCGGGCGGGAAGCGGAAGCGGTAACCGGATGGATTGGATCAACGCAACGGAATAGCAACTTTGGAGTTTTGAGATGAAAAAGGACAAGGTCATTATTTTCGACACGACGCTGCGGGACGGTGAGCAGTGCCCCGGGGCCTCCATGACCCCGGCGCAGAAGCTGGAGGTGGCCCATCAGCTCAAGCGCTTGAATGTGGATGTCATCGAAGCCGGCTTCGCGGTCTCCTCACCGGGGGACTTCGAGTCGGTTCAGCAGGTCGCCAAGACCATCACCGGTCCGGTGATTGCCTCCCTGGCCCGGGCGGTCCCGAAGGACATCGATGCCGCCGGGCAGGCGCTCAAGCCGGCCAAGCGGCGCCGGATCCACACCTTTGTGGCGACCTCCGAGATTCACATGAAGTACAAGCTCAAGAAGGCGGAGGATGAGATCATCCGGCTGGCGGTGGCCGGGGTCAAGCAGGCCCGGAAATACACCGACGATGTCGAGTTCTCGCCCGAGGACGCGGCCCGGACCCGGCCGGAGTTCCTCTACAAGGTGCTGGAGGCGGTCATCGACGCCGGGGCGGGCACCGTCAACATCCCCGACACCGTCGGCTGGGCCGTCCCCGAGCAGTTCGGCGCCCTGATCCGCGGAATCCGGGAGAATGTCCCGAACATCGACAAGGCGGTGATCTCGGTCCATTGCCACAACGACCTGGGTCTCTCGACCGCCAACTCCCTGGCCGCGGTCTTGAGCGGCGCCCGGCAGGTGGAGTGCACGATCAACGGGATCGGCGAGCGGGCCGGCAACGCCTCGCTTGAGGAGGTGGTGATGGGGCTGAAGGTCCGCCAGGACCTGTTCGGGGTGGAGACCGGGGTCAAGACCCCGGAGATCTACCGGACCAGCCGCCTCGTCTCCAAGCTGACCGGTTTCCTGGTGCAGCCGAACAAGGCGATCGTGGGGGGCAACGCCTTCGCGCACGAGTCCGGCATCCACCAGCACGGCGTCCTGATGCACAAGAACACCTACGAGATCATGAAGCCGGAGGAGGTGGGCTTCGGCGAGTCGAAGCTGGTGCTCGGGAAGCACTCCGGGCGGCACGCCTTCCTCCAGCGGCTCAAGGAGCTGGGCTTCACGCTGGACGCCAAGCAGATCGAGGAGACCTTCCAGCGCTTCAAGGTGCTGGCCGACAAGAAGAAGGAGGTCTTCGACGACGATCTGGCCGCCCTCGCGGAGGACCAGCTGTCGGAGATCCCCCAGCGGTACCAGCTGGTCTACCTGCATGTGCCCAGCGGCACCGGGGTCATCCCGACCGCGACCGTCAAGATCATCGGTCCCGACGGCAAGGAAGTTCAGGGGACCGCGACCGGCGACGGCCCGGTGGACGCCGCCTACAAAGCGATCGACAAGCTGACCGGTTTCAGCGGGCGGCTGACCGACTATGTGATCCAGTCGGTCACCTCGGGCAAGGACGCGCTCGGGGAGGTGGCGGTGAAGGTGGAGCGGAAGGGGCGGATCGAGCACGGCCGCGCCGCTTCGACTGACATCATCGAGGCGTCGGCCCGCGCGTATCTGTCGGCGGTGAACCGGCTGCTCCATGAGCCGGCCCGGCCCCGGACGAAGCAGAACAATCCGTAACCGGACGAAGTTTTAGGCGAACGGGAAACCCCTCCCCCGCAAGGGTGAGGGGTTATTCGCCATTTAAAGGAAATGGCTGAAACGAAGAAACGATACCAACTCGGCATCATCGGCTGGCCACTGGGGTACTCCCTGTCGCCGGCGATGCACAACGCCGCCCTGAAAGCCGCGGGCCTGAGCGGCGAATACCGGGAGATCCCGGTCAAGCCGGAGGCGCTGGAGGGGTGGCTGGAGCGCGAGGCGCCGAAGCTGGACGGCTTCAATGTCACGATGCCCCACAAGGAAGCAGTCTGCGCCTGGCTCAAACAACATGGCCGGGTTCGCAATTCCAGGGACCAAAGGATGGGGGCGGTGAACGCCGTCCGGGTGGAGCAGGGGAGACTGGTCGGCTGCAATACGGATGGGGACGGTTTCCTCCGGCTGCTGGACCGCACTTCGGATTCGTCGAGACTGTTCGATGAACGAAGCGAGAAGAAAGTGGTCCTGCTTGGCGCCGGCGGGGCGGCCCGGGCGATTGCTTTTTCTCTGGCTGCTTCCGGGTTCGGAGAGATCCGGATATGGAATCGTCACCGGGAACGGGCTCAAGCGCTGGCGAATGATCTGGCTCCTTATGCGAAAGGAAATGCGGCCTGTCATTCATCTGTCTTGGAAGCGGTGGATGCCGCCGCCTTGAAGGGGGTGGATCTGTTGGTTCAGACGACGCCGGCGGGAATGAAGGGGAAGGAGCCGCTTCCCTGTGACATCCCATTTGATCTGTTGGAGAAGTTGGATCGGGCGGCCAAGCCGTCCAAGAAGCCTGTCCTTTGCGACATTGTCTATGATCCGAAGGAGACCCCGTTCCTGCTTCGGGCGAAAGAGCATGGGCTGACCTTTGTCGGGGGATTGGGGATGTTGATCGAACAGGCGGCCCTTTCGTTTGAGTTCTGGTTCGGTGATGTCGTCCCGAAGGAAAAACTCAGGAGGATTTCTCTGGTCATGGGCCATGCCATCGGGGATTCGATCTGACATGATCTGTTCAACAGGGTGGATCGGGCTGGCCGTTTTCGTCGTCGGTCTCTGCGTCGGGTCGTTCCTGAATGTCTGCATCTGGCGCCTCCCAGCGGGGGAGCAGATCATCCGGGGCCGTTCCCGCTGCCGCGCCTGCCGCAAGACGATCACCTGGCGGGACAACATCCCGCTGGTGAGCTTTCTGTGGCTTCGGGGGCGGTGCCGTTTCTGCTCGGCCCCGATCGCCTGGAGTTATCCGGCGGTGGAGCTGTTGACAGGGTTCTTCTTCTGGGAGGTTTTCTCCGTTTTCGGGTTTTCCCAGGTCGCCGGGGTTTATTTGCTGCTTGGCTGCGCCCTGATCGTCCTGTCGGTGATCGACTGGCGGACGATGACCCTGCCGGACCGGATCACCCTGCCGGGGATCGGGCTGGGGCTGGCCGCCAGCGTGATGGTTCCGGCTCTGCATGGGGCCGTCAAGCCGGGGCAGGGGCTGGTTTGGGGATTGGCCGGTCTGGCCGCCGGCGGGGGGACCCTTTGGGTGATCGCCTGGATCGGGGAGAAGCTTTTCCGGCGGGAGGCGATGGGGGGCGGGGACATCAAGCTGATGGCGATGGTGGGGGCGGTGGTCGGTCCGGTCAACGCCCTGTTGATCAACTTTTTGCTGGCCCCCTTCTTCGGGGCGATCGTGGGGCTTTTCGTGAAGTTGCGGTTCAAGCGGGACCTGATCCCGTACGGGCCGTTTCTGGCGCTGGGGACGGCGGCCGCCCTCTTTTGGGGCGGGCCGTTGATTACCTGGTACCGGAACCTTTTGTTTTAAAGGCTGCTCTTAGTGCATAATAACAGTTCGGAACTAAAGGAGCTTCTTGATGTTACGGTATCTGACTTCAGGTGAATCGCATGGGCCGAGCCTGACCGCCATTTTGGAAGGGCTGCCGGCCGGGGTTCGAATTGATTCAGCCGCCATCGACCATGAGATGAAGCGCCGCCAGCTCGGCTACGGGCGGGGGGCCCGGATGACCTCGATCGAGACCGACCGGGTCGTCTTCCTGGGCGGGGTGCGCTCCGGCCGGACGATCGGCTCCCCCCTGACGCTGGAGGTGAAGAACAAGGACGCTTCGATCGACCGCCTCCCCAAGGTGACCCGTCCCCGGCCGGGGCATGCCGATCTGACCGGGGCCCTCAAATACGGGACCCACGACATCCGGGACATCCTGGAACGGGCTTCCGCCCGGGAGACGGCGGCCCGGGTGGCGGTGGGCGCGGTCGCCAAACTGTTTCTCAAGGAGTTTGGGATCGAGATTTTCTCCCATGTCGTCTCGATGGGGGGCGTCGAAGCCCACCCCGAGAAGCTGACCTGGGATCAGGTCCGGAAGCGGGCCGAGGCGTCGGTCCTCCGGTGCGCCGATTCGGCCGTCGAGAAGAAGATCATCGCCCTGGTGGACAAGGCGAAGAAGGCGGGGGACACCGTCGGCGGCGCCGTCGAGGTGGTGGCCCTCGGCGTCCCGGTGGGATTGGGTTCCCATGTGCAGTATGACCGGAAGCTGGACGCCCGGCTGGCCGGGGCGCTGATGTCGATCCAGGCGATCAAGGCGGTCGAGGTGGGGGCCGGCGCCCGGGTCTCCGGGATGCTCGGTTCCGAGATGCACGATCAGATCTACCACAGCCCGGGGAAGGGATTCCACCGGAAGACCTCCCGCTCCGGCGGGTTCGAGGGGGGGATGACGACCGGGGAGCCGGTCCAGATCCGGATTCACATGAAGCCCCTCTCCACGCTGCTGCGGCCGCTGGAGTCGGTGGACATCGAGACCAAGAAGCCGTTCCGAGCCACCGTGGAGCGTTCCGATGTCTCCGCGGTGCCGTCGGCCGGCGTCGTCGCCGAGGCGGTGGCCGCCTTCGAGTTGGCCGGCGCGATGATCGAGAAGTTCGGCGGCGACAGCGTGGCCGAGACCAAGCGGAACTGGAAGGGTTACCTCAAGCAGGTCGAGAAGTTTTGAACAACCTGATTCTGGTCGGCTTCATGGGGACCGGCAAGTCGGCGGTCGGCAAGGGGCTGGCCCGCCGGCTGGACCGGGCGTTCGTGGACCTGGATGAGCGGATTGAGCGGGGAGCCGGCTGCACGGTCGCGGAGATCTTTGAGCGGGAAGGGGAGGCCGGCTTCCGGAAGCGGGAGCGGGCGGCGGTCGAGGCGTTGGCCGACACCCGAGACGCGGTGATCGCCACCGGCGGCGGGGTGCTGCTGGACTCCGAGAACCTGAAGCGGCTGCAGGGGCTGGGGTTGCTGGTGTGTTTGACCGCCCGGCCGGAGGTGATCCTCGGGCGGGTGGAGAAGTCGCCGGGGAAGCGCCCTTTGTTGGGGAAATTCGATCCGGCGGCTCGGGTTCGGGAGCTGTTGACCGTCCGCGCCGCCGTTTACCGGCAGGCGGCCCTGACCGTGGACACCTCCGATCACTCGATCGAAGAGGTGGTGGAACTTCTGCTGAAGAAGCCGGAAATTTGGAAAGGCCGAGCCGAATCGAAATGAACGGCGTGATCCGACAGCTGAACTTGAATGATCCGGATTATCCGGAGGG
>PCVW01000038.1:30590-31120 GCA_002787095.1 Candidatus Omnitrophica bacterium CG11_big_fil_rev_8_21_14_0_20_64_10
TTTTGGGATTCGCGCACGGAGTTTGCAGATGAAAGTAATTTGGAGATTAGAACTTATAAAAGTAGGAAGTTGGAAAGTGGAGTATTCTTGGATGAGAGTGGGGAAGTTAATATCGCAAAGTTCAATGAATATGTTGAACTCTATCTTAATTATGTTGGGATAAGGTTAAAAACTGAAATTTTTGCTTACGATAGTGATGATAGATTCGAGGGGGATTCCCTACGTGAGGGATTAATCGATATTTTATGCGAGGAGAATGGCATTTATGATTATCTTGAAAGGCCGTATTTTAATGGTTTATTTAAAGGAGATATTCTTAACGGGATTGGAAAGGCGAATATTGATAGAGTTTTTGGTGGGATGGAAGGGTTTGAGGCTTGGTTTGGTGGATTTTTTAAACAGACTAAAACGAACTATTTTAATGGAGTGAGGGTTGCGATTGATGAATATGTCTCTGCCAAAAAAAAACTTGTTGAAGTAAAAAAAATATCGGAAAAAAAAGCTAATCGTTTTTTAATAGCTTATTTAAA
>PCVW01000013.1 GCA_002787095.1 Candidatus Omnitrophica bacterium CG11_big_fil_rev_8_21_14_0_20_64_10
GAGCTGGCCGAGCGTCAGCTCCAGCGCTCCTTCTCTGGAAACGGCCGCTCGAAACGCCTCCCACTGCTCGGCGAGGTGAACCGCCGCGCGGGTCGCCGCGCTCCGAATGTGCCCCATCGTCTTGAGTTCCGGCAGCCCCTTGGTTTCTAGCCCGGCGGCGATCGCCGACCGGATTTCGTCGGGCGATAGAACCGGCTGCGCTTTCGCCGTGCTCCGGAGAAGAAATTCCGACTCCCGCCATCGTCCCGCCTCATCCTGCTGGCTGAGGATCACCCTTCCGGGAACCTGGTCGAACAGGAGGAAGATCCCGGCGAAGAACCGATTTGCGTCTCGGGAGAAATTTTCCTGGACGGCCGGCAAGTAGTTTCTCAGGTGGTCGGTCAGAGGGGCCACGGCCGCCTGGTGCATGGGATCGGCCTCGCTTTCCAGACGATCGAGGAGATCGGGGACCGAGAGCCGCCCGATGTCGGCGACCGCTTCGGAAAGCTCCCGGCGTCGGGGCTCCAACCGTCCGCCCAGAAGAAGTTGATGAAGAAGAGGTCGAAGAAGTCGGCGATTTCGGACGCGTCGGCGTGGAACGCCAGGTCGTTGTTGAACATCATCATCGGTCCGGGCGCGTCGGCCAGTTCCCCAAAGTTGTGGGCGGCGAAATCCCATTTGCGGATGAAGAGCGCGCCGACCAGCGCCCGGCTGAAAGCGCTCCGAAAATCCTTCCGGAGCACTTCCGGATCGTTCAGGCGGTAGCTTTGGGTCAGCCGGACCAGATAGGGCTGATCCGCGGCGGCGGATACGCCTGCGGCTCTCTCCAGCGCGGGCCAGTCGGATTGATCCGGAAGCACCACATCGGCCACATTGACCTGAAGCGCCCGAAGGATCCGGAACGCGGCGTACTCCCTGGCGCGGCTGTTCTTGTCCCTCCAGATCCCCATCGGCTGGGTGGTGGACGATGCAGACTGCTGAATCTTGACCAGGTAGGGATGGGCTCCGTCGGTGACCAGGTGCCGGCTTGTATTCCTCAAGCCGGTTGTTGCGCTGAAGCGCCGCGCGCAACGAGGGGATCTCTTCGGCCGCAAGGGGAACATATCGAGAGCCAACCGGGAAACTGGTCGCGCCGTCGCGGAGGACTGTTTCCAGGCCGGCGGCGGTGGTTTCCACCTGGGCGGCCGCTTTTGGGCGCAGGGCCAGGGCGGTGCCCGCGCCCGCGCCGGGGCCCCACAGGGCCGCCGCCAGCAAAATCCGGATCAGATGGTTGGGGAGATTGAAGTGCCGCATGACAGAGGAAAGTATAGCTTCCGGATTCGAAAAAATCAATAAAATATCAAGATTTACACCTCTTTACTTCCCTGCCGGCGGGCGGGAACGGATCGGCCGGACTTGATGCGATAGAGGGGGGCCGGGTCGAAGGCGGTCTCAAACTGGTAGACATCCTGGAAGTCGGCGAGGGAATCCTCCTCGGTTTTCCCCAGCAGCCCGGCTTCCACGAGGGCAAAAACGATCCGCCCGAAGTCCTCGGTGGTCTCGACCCCCCAGTGGGTGAACACTTCGACGGTCAGCCCCCCGAACTGGTCCAGGCCGTATTCCCGGATCCCTGTGAGCAGCTCCTGGCCGGAGATGTGGCGGCGCTTCGGCAGGCGGCTGACCGTGTGGTGCAGGGCGGCCAGCAGGAAAAGATACGCCTCCGGCTTGTAGCGGGGTTCCTGCCGGCAGATTCCCTCCAGCTTCTCCAGCAGTTCCCGTGTCGGGCTCATGACCAGCGGACCCGTTTGAGGCCCACCAACAGACCGACGATCGTCTTGGCGTCCAGGATTTGGTTGCTCCGGATCATCCGGAGGGCTTCCTTCTCGGTGACCGCTTCGGTCGTGATGATCTCGTCGGCGTCCATCGCCACTTTCCTGGCCAGGGGGGTGACCCGGGCCGCCCGGTACAGGACCATCCGCTCGGTGGAGATGCCGGGGGCCGGATAGAAGTCGCAGAGCCGCTCCCAGCGGCCGGCCCGGTGGCCGGTCTCCTCCGCCAGCTCCCGTTTCGCGCAGGGCAGGGGGGCCTCTCCCGGCTCACTGGTTCCGGCCGGCAGTTCGTAGATCGTCCGGCCGATCGCGTGGCGGTACTGGCGGATCAGAAGCAGGCGCCGGCCGGGCAAGAGCGGCAGGATCACGACCGACATCGGATGCTGGATCACCTCCCGCCGGTAGCGGTGGCCCGACGGCGCTTGATAGGTGTTGATCCGGAGGGTGGCGGCTCCGCCCCGATACAGGACGCGGGAACTGATCTTCTTCACAGGATGGCTTCCCATAAAGGGCCTAGTATACACCCTTGTCCCGGCGGGCTTCGCTTCCTATAATGGGGGACCTATGTCGGATCCTGTTGGACCGCTCGAGTGGGCCGCGAAAGCGGCCTTCTATTGTGTCGCCGCCCTCACCCTGTTGGGGGGGTGGTTCGCCGTCAGTCAGCGCAACCTGTTCCGGGCCGCCCTCGGACTGGCCCTGGCGCTGTTCGGCGTGGCGGTCCTTTACCTCTTCCTGCAGGCGGAGTTCCTGGCGGTGGCGCAGCTCTTGGTCTATGTCGGGGCGATTTTGATGCTGATCATCTTCGGGGTGATGCTGACCGCCGGCATCGCCGATCCGGCCGTCCCCCGCTGGAACCGGCAGGCGGTCGGGGCCGCGCTCGCTTGCGGAGCGCTGGCGGTCGGTTTGGTCGCCGCGGTCCTGCGGGCCCCCTGGCTGGCCGGGGCAGGGAAGGAGTTCACCCTTCCGCTGGAGGCGCTGGGGCGGGGGCTGCTCGGCCGTTACCTGCTGCCGTTTGAGCTGCTCTCGCTGCTGCTGTTGGGGGCGCTGATCGGGGCGCTGCACATCGCCCGGAAGGAAAAGGAATGATCGTCCCGGTCTCCCATGTCGCCGCCCTCTCGGCCGGGCTCTTCGCGCTGGGCCTCTTCGGGGCGCTGGCCCGGCGCAACGGGATCGGCATCCTAATCTCAATCGAGCTGATGCTCAACGCCGCGAATCTCAACTTCGTCGCCTTCAGCCGGGCGCAGGGGGATGGCTCCGGGATGGGGCAGGCGGCGGCCCTCTTCGTGATCGGGGTGGCGGCGGCCGGCGCGGCGGTCGGTTTGGCGCTGATGCTGGCGATCTACCGCCATCGGCGGACGATCGCCGCCGATGAGATCGATCTGTTGAAGGGGTGAATCGTTGATGCTGCTGAGTCTCATTCCGCTTTTGCCGCTGGCCGCTTTTGTCATCCTGATCTTCTTCGGCCGCCGGCTCGGGAAGTTCAGCCCGCTGGTTTCCTTGACCGCCCTGATGGGCTCGGTGCTCCTCTCCTTCTCCATGCTGGGGCTGCTGCAGGATGCCCGGTTCGCCCACACCCCCCCCACCGTCGCCTGGAACTGGATCCTGTTCGGCGGCCGGCGGCTGACCTTCGCCCTGTTGGCCGATCCCCTGGCGGTCACGATGTGTCTGGTGGTGACGGTGATCGGCTGGGGGATCATGCTGTATTCGGTCGGCTACATGAAGGGGGATCCCCGGTACAGCCGCTTCTTTGCCTACCTCTCCCTTTTCTTCGCCTCGATGCTGACGCTGGTGCTGGCCGACCACCTGGTCCTCCTCTATATCGCCTGGGAGGGGGTGGGGCTCTGCTCCTATCTGCTGATCAGCTTCTGGTTCGAGAAGCCGGCTGCGGCGGCGGCCGGCAAGAAGGCGTTCCTCACGACCCGGGTCGGGGATTTAGGGCTTCTGTTGGGGATCCTCCTGTTGGCGCTCAAGGGAGGGGAGCTCTCCTTCCGGGGGTTGGCGGCTCACCCGGAGGCGGTCGGTCCCTGGGCGGCGCTGGCGGCGGTCCTCCTCTTCTGGGGGGCGGTCGGCAAGTCGGCTCAGTTCCCGCTGCATGTCTGGCTGCCGGACGCGATGGAGGGTCCGACCGCCGTCTCCGCCTTGATCCACGCCGCCACGATGGTGGCGGCCGGCGTCTATCTGACCGCCCGGGCCTTCCCCCTCTTTCTGGCGGGCCCGGAAGCGCTGCAGGTGGTCGGGGCGACCGGAGCGGTCACCACCTTCTTCGCGGCGACGATCGCCTGCACGCAGACGGACCTCAAGAAGATCCTCGCCTATTCTACGATCAGCCAGCTGGGCTTCATGATGCTGGCGCTCGGCTGCGGCGCCGCCTTTGCCGGGATGTTTCACCTGGTGACCCACGCCGCCTTCAAGGCGCTGCTCTTCCTCTGCGCCGGCTCGGTGATCCACGCGGTGCACCACCAGGATGTGACCCGGATGGGGGGGCTGCTGCGCTCGATGCCGATCACCGGGGCCACCTTTCTGATCGCCGCTTTCGCGATGGCGGGGGTGCCTCCGCTGGCCGGTTTCTGGTCGAAGGAGGCGGTGCTGGCGGCGGCGGCCGGGGATCCGCTGGGACGGGGATGGCTGCTCTGGACGGCCGCGGCGACCGCGGGGCTCACCGCCTTCTACATCACCCGGGCGGGCATCCTGATCTTCCTCGGCAGCCCGCGGGGAAACGGGCAGGCGCATGAGTCTTCCTGGACGATGACCGTCCCGCTGATCTTCCTGGCGCTGGGGGCGGTCGGGATCGGCTGGATCAACGGCCCCTGGACCGGCCACGCCTTCGAACGGTTCCTGCATCTGCCGGTCTGGGCAGCGGCGGGCCACGGAGCGGCGCATGGGACTGGTCACGGCGCCGGGGTAGGCCATGGCCCGGGTTTGCTGATCCTGTCGCTGGTTCTGGCCGGCGGCGGGATCGGGCTGGCCTTTCTGCGGTATGGGCTGGGGGTCCAGCTGCTGCCGGAGAGGCTGCGCCGGGCCGGCCAGCCGATCTACCGGGTGATCGCCAACAAGTATTTCATAGATGAACTTTATGAGGCGGTCCTGATTCGGCCGTTCCTGGCGATCAGCCGGGCCCTCTTCCGCTTTGATCAACGGGGAGTGGATGGGGCGGTCAACGGGGCGGGACTGGCCGGCCTTTGGGTGAGCCGGTTCAAGGGCTGGGTGGACCGGCGGATCGTGGATGGGGCGGTCAATGGGGCCGCCGCGGTGACCGGCTGGCTGGGGGCCGGGGTGCGGGGGCTGCAGACCGGCTGGGTGCAGCATTATCTTTTGATCGCCGTCGTGGGCGGCATGGTGCTCTTGTTGCTTCTGATCAGGGGGTGGGCGTAGCCATGATGGAGACGATTTTGAGCTGGATGATCTTTCTTCCGTTGGGCGGGGCGGTCGCGGTCCTCTTCCTTCCGAAGGGGAACGAGCGGCTGATCCGGGGGTTCGGGCTGGCGGTGACGCTGGCGGTGCTGGCCGGAGCGCTGCTGCTCTGGCGCGGCTTCAACCCGTCGGCGGCCGGCTTCCAGTGGGAGCAGAAGATCGCCTGGATTCCGATGATCGGGGTCCATTACCATGTGGGGCTGGACGGCCTGAACTTCCCGCTGATCCTGCTGACCGGGATCCTCGGGGTGATCGCCTTGCTCGCCTCCCACACGATCACCGAGCGGATCAAGGAGTACACCTTCCTCTACCTGCTGCTGTTGGGGGGGATGCTGGGGACCTTCCTGGCGCTGGATCTCTTCCTCTTCTATGTCTTCTGGGAAGTGGTGCTGGTGCCGATGTATTTCCTGATCGGCATCTGGGGCGGGCCGCGGCGGGAGTACGCGGCGATCAAGTTCTTCCTCTATACGCTGGCCGGGTCGGTCCTGATGCTGCTCTCGATCCTGACCTGCTACTTTGCCTCCACGCCCCACACCTTCTCGATCCCGGCGCTGATCCAGCAGGGGGTAACCCTCTCGGGGACGGTCCAGTGGTGGGTCTTTCTCGGTTTCTTCGTCGCCTTCGCGATCAAGGTGCCGATCTTCCCGTTTCATACCTGGCTGCCGGACGCCCATGTCGAGGCGCCCACGCCGATCTCGGTGATCCTGGCCGGGGTCCTGCTGAAGATGGGGGGGTACGCGTTTCTGCGGATCAGCTTCCCGATCTTCCCGGAGGTGGCGCGGGGGTTCGGGATCGTCTTCGCGGTGCTCGGGGCGATCAATGTGATCTACGGCGGCTTCGTCGCGATGGCGCAGACCGATTTCAAGAAGCTGGTCGCCTACTCCTCGGTCGCCCACATGGGATTCGTCCTGCTGGGGTTCGCGGGACTGACCCTGACCGGCTTCAACGGGGCGATGCTGGAGATGTTCAACCACGGCATCATCACCGGGGCGATGTTCTTGGTGGTCGGCATGCTGTATGAGCGGACCCACACCCGGGAGCTGAGCGCCTTCGGCGGGCTTGGGGCGAAGGTGCCGGTCTACGGCGGGATGCTGATCTTCTTCACGCTGGCGTCGCTCGGGCTGCCGGGGTTGAGCGGTTTCGTCTCGGAATTCCTCGCGCTGCTCGGCTGCTTCCCGACCCATCCGGTCATCACCGGTATCTCGGTGTTGGGGCTGGTGATCGGGGCCGGGTACTTCCTGCTGCTCCTGCAGCGGGTCCTGCTGGGACAGATGCCGGAGAAGTGGGCGGGTCTCACGGATCTCACGGTCCGGGAGATTTGGCTGTTGGTGCCGCTGATCGGCTTCACCCTCTGGATCGGCTTCTGGCCGAAGGTGGCCCTGGGCTGGCAGTCTCCCTCGCTGGCCGGCCTCCTGTACCGGATCGGAGGGAACGCCGCTTGGTGAAGGTGGCCCCGTTCCTTCCGGAATTGCTGCTGGTCGCGGGGGGGCTGGCCTGCCTGCTGCTGCCGGTCCGTCGGCAGACACGCTGGCTCGGCTGGGGAACCCTCTTCCTGCTGGTGGCGGCCCTGGACCTGAAGCTCTGGGGGGTGCTGCACGAACCTTTCTCGCAGGACCTCTTTGGGGGATGGTTCACACTCGATCGGTTCAGCCAGCTGTTCGGCTTCCTGATCCTGGTCGGTTCGGCCGGCGTGGCCGCCGCGGTGCTCGGCTTCCGGCAGGAGCGGGGAACGACCCTCGGTCGGGAGTTTTTCGGCCTGCTGCTGCTGGCGACGACTGCCCTGTTGATTGTCGCCGGCGCCCGGCATCTGTTCCTGATCTATCTGGGGCTGGAGATGGTGTCGCTGCTTTCCTACTGCATGACCGGGGTGATCAAGCGGGATTCCCTCGGGACCGAGGCGGCCCTCAAGTACTTTCTTTTTGGAGCGCTGGCGACCGGCGCCTTCCTCTACGGGCTCTCCTGGATCTACGGTTTAACCGGCACCCTCCATCTCGCCCCGGCAGCGGCCCGGATGGGGCTGCTGCTGCATGAGAGCCCCTGGATCGCCGGGATGGCCCTGTTCTTCGTGACGGTCGGGGTCGGCTTCAAGCTGTCGCTGGTCCCCTTCCACATGTGGGCTCCGGACGCCTACGAGGGGGCGCCCACGCCGGTCGCCGCCTTCCTCTCAATCGGGCCGAAGGCGGCCGCCTTCGCGGTGGCGGTGCGGCTTTTCCCGGCGGCCCTCCCGAGCGACGCCGCTTTCTGGTCGCCGATGCTCGCCTGGCTGGCCGTTCTCTCAATGACCATCGGGAACCTGGCGGCCGTCGGACAGACCAATGTGAAGCGGCTGCTGGCCTACTCCTCGATCGCCCATGCCGGCACGATGCTCATCGGCATCGCGGCCGGCTCCTCCCTGGGGTTGGCGGCCACCTTTTACTATCTCGGGGCCTATCTGCTGATGAACCTGGGGGCCTTCACCGGCGTGATCCTGATCGGCAACCGGACCGGCAGGGAAGACCTCGACGCCTTCCGGGGCTTAAGCCGCTCCGAGCCGGCCGCCGCCCTGGCGATCACCGTTTGCCTCCTGTCACTGGCGGGGATTCCCCCCTTGGCCGGCTTCTTCGCCAAACTCTGGATCTTCGGCGCCGCTTTGCAGGCGAACCTCACCTGGCTGGCGGTCGCGGCGGCCTTAAACGCGGTGGTGGCCGCCTTCTACTACATGCGGATCGTTCAGGCGATGTATTTGGCGTCCGATCCGCTGCCGGCCGCGGTCGCGTTCCCCCACCGGCGGCTGCTGACCGGCCTGCTGTTCGCCTGCGTGATCGGCCTCTTCGCGATCGGCCTTTTCCCGCAGGATTGGCTGACCTGGGCGATCCAGGCCCTGCCCCCGGCCGCCCCCCCCAGCCTGCTTCCCTGGTAACCGGTATAACCGGTACCGTTTCGTATAACCGGTACCGTTTCCGCAGGTGCCGGGTTCCGGGAAAAAGATGTCTAGAGGCGGGATTGATAATTTGCTGATTATGCTATATATTATATGTATGCCTCGGAAGCCACGCCAACTGGTTGATGGTGGAATCTACCATGTGTTCAACCGTGGCAACGACAGAAGAAATCTCTTCTCGGAGCCGGAGGATTACGCCTGCTTCCTCAATCATCTCGGAAGCAATGTTTCCAGGCTTTCGGTCGAACTCTACCACTATTGTCTTATGCCCAACCACTTTCACTTCTTGCTTAGGATTCAGAAATGCCACGATCTGGCTGAACTGATGCACCGGGTTCAATTATCCTATGCTCGTTATTTTAAGAGGAGCCGGACCTTTGTGGGCCATGTTTTCCAGGAGCGCTTCCGAAGCCCCCGAATCTCCGAGGAGAGCTACTATCTTCAGTGCGGACGCTACATTGAGAGGAATCCTGTTAAGGCCGATTTGGTCAATGAAGCGGCAGCATACCCATACTCCAGCGCCAAGTTCTATGTTATGGGAGTCGGGGACCCTCTGCTTACATGCAATCCTTTCTATGCTGAGATGGGGAAAACCGATGAAGAAAGAAGGCGGCGATACCAAGCGTTTTTATCCTTTGACGAACCATACGCTCGTATGCTGGATGTAGCTCTGACGAGAGTTTGAACCTGGCACTTCCGGAAATGGTACCGGTTTTACTAGGGCCAAGCCCTCACGCTGATCTACTCCGCCTGATCCGGCCTTCTGCGGCCGCCGTTCCCCCTCAAATCCTGCTATAATCACCCCGATGTGCTTCCCGCAGTGTTTCCCGAGACGGTTGAAGTTGAGCCGATAAGAGGTTATAATTGTCTTCTTCACAGAAGGATCTCTTTCGTCTGGCCCGTCAAGCAGGGATCTATACCAGCATCCCGCTCCTTCTGGGGGGAGGCCCCTTGCTCGGTTTTATCGCCGGGCGGGCCCTGGACAGCCGGATCGGCACCGAGCCGTGGGGGGTTGCGGTCGGCGTGCTGATCGGCTTGGTCGCCGGCGGGGTGGAAGCGGTTCGACTCATCCAATATGCTCAAAGGGAATTCGGATCCGATTAGCCGGTCCTTCCGGATCGGTTGTGCGCTGGCGCTCCTGGGCGGGGCGGCGGCGTGGCCCCTTTTCGGGGGGGCGGTCGCCTTCGGGTGGATCGCCGGGGCGGCCTGGAATCTGGCGAACCTGATGGTGCTCAAGCGGCTGATGGGGCTGTTGAGCGAAGCGGGGGAAAAGCGGACACGGCGTCCGCTTTTTTTTCTGCTCGCGCTCAAGCTGGGGTTTCTCTATCCGGTCGGGATCGGGCTGTTGTGGTCCGGCTGGGCGCCGGCCATCCCCTTTGCCGGCGGATTCACGGCGGTTTTGATCGGGGCGGTGGCCGGGTTTTTGGTCCGGCTCCCGGCGGTGGCGGCCTGTGACTGAGGGGGCGGCGGCCGCGGGACACGGCGGGGGAGGTGTTCCGCATCTGGCCAACTGGCTGAGCTGGCTTGCCCACGGGGTGGGGATCGAGACGCCGCTGGGGCGGTTCATTCATCAGTACGAGGACCTTCTTTTTGCCGGGATCATCGTCGCGTTCCTCTCCGGGATCTCCTGGGTGGCGACCCGGAATTTTCAGAGGATCCCGCGGGGGCTGCAGAACCTGCTGGAGGTGCTGGTCGGGGGGCTCAACAGCTTTTTCGAAGGGGTCATGGGGCCGCACGCCAAGCAGTTCGCCCCGTTCGTCGGGGCCCTCTTCCTCTACATCTGGATGATGAACTGGGCCGGGCTGATCCCCGGGATGAAGTCGCCGACCGCCAGCATCAACACGACGCTGGGGCTGGCCCTCTGCGTCTTCGTCTACCTGCAGTGGACCGGCCTGCGGGCCAACGGAATCAAGGGGTACTTCGCCCACCTGATGGAGTCGCCCAAGGACGCGATGACCTTCGTGATCGGCCTGTTGTTCATCCTGCCGATCCATCTGGTCGGGGAGTTGGTCAAGCCGATTTCGCTGGCGATGCGGCTGGCCTTCAACATCACCGGGGAGGATACCTTCCTGGCGGTCGCGGTGACGCTGGGCCCGGGCGGGATTCTGCTGCAGTTGATGGCGATGGGGTTGAGCCTGATCCTGGGCACCGTGCAGGCGCTGGTCTTCAGCACCCTCTCGGCCGTCTTTTTGAGCTTGATGCTTCCGCATCATGAGGAACATGAGGTGATTCATTCGCAAACCGTTTCACACAATGAGAAAGGAAATCCATGATCGCTGCAATTGAAGCCAACACTGTTTTGGGATTCGCCCTTCCGTTTGGTCTCGCATTGGCCGCGGTGGCCTCGGCGACCGCGCTGGGGCGGGCGGTTTCCGCCGCGCTGGAGGCGATGGGACGCCAGCCGGAGGCGGCTGCGAAGATCCAGACCGCGATGGTCATCGGCTGCGCGTTCATCGAGGCGCTGACGATCTACGCGCTGGTGACCGTCTTCATCCTGCAGGGCAAGATCAGCTGATCGGGATCGCATGGAAATTGATCCCAAGCAAATCCTGATTCACGCCGCTGGCTTCCTGATTCTGCTGGCGATCCTCAAGAAGTTCGCCTGGGGGGCGCTCCTCAGCGCGATGGAGGCCCGCTCCGCGAAGATCGCCGGGGAGTTCGATTTGATCGAGCGGAACAAGCAGGAGATGGAGAAGCTCAAGGCCGATTACCAGGCGCAGCTGGCCCGGATCGAGGAAGAGGCCCGCGGCAAGATCCAGGCGGCGGTGGCCGAAGGGCGCAAGCTCGCCGGCGAGATCGAGGAGGAGGCCCGAGCCCACGCCCGGGAGACCTTCGAGAAGAGCCGGGAGCAGATTACCCTGGAGCTCCAGAAGGCTCGGATCCAGCTCAAGGAGCAGATTGTGGATCTGGCGATCCAGGTCAACCACAAGATCCTGGCTCGGCATTTGGATGAGGAGACCGACCGCCGGATGATCGAGGGCTTCATCCAGGAGATCAACCAGCTCGACGCCTCTGCCGGCTCGGGCAAGGGGGCCGGGCGGTGACCGATCCGGCCGCCGCGCAGCGCTACGCCGAGGCCTTCGTCAACCTGCTCGAGAAACAGGGGCGCCTGGCCGAGGGGCTGCAGGGGCTGGGGCGGGTGGCCGATGTAGCCGCCGCCTCGGCGGACCTGCGGCGCTTCCTGGGGTCCCCGAGGATTCCGGGGGATCGGAAGCTGGCGCTGCTCAAGAAGGTGTTCGCCGCTTCGATCAGTCCGGAGATCGAGGGGCTGCTGGATCTGCTGATCCGATGGGGCCGGATTGATCAGTTGGAGGAGGTGGCCCGGCAGGCGGTTGAGATCGCCGAGGCCCACCGGGGGGTGACCCGGGGGACGGTCACGACTGCCCACCCGATCTCCTCCCGCGAGACCGAAGCGGTGGCGCAGGCGGTCGGCCGGCGGCTCGGCCGGCAGGTGGTTTTGGAACGGGCGGTGGATCCCGCCTTGTTGGGCGGCGTTCAGGTGGCGGTTGGGACCGTGCTGTTCGACGGATCGCTGCGCCGCCGGCTCGAGGATGTGTCGAAAGAACTTAAACAAGCCAAGGTGTCCTGATGTCGATCAAACCGGAAGAAGTGACTGCAATCCTCCAGCAGGAGCTGGAGGCGTACAAGGGAAAGCTCAAACAGGAGGGGGTCGGGACGATCCTGCAGGTGGGGGACGGGATCGCCCGGATCTACGGCCTGGAGGAGGCGATGGCCGGGGAGATGCTGGAGTTCCCCGGCGGCGTGATCGGGCTGGCCCTGAACCTGGAGAGCAACTCGGTCGGGGCCGTCGTGCTGGGGTCCGATCACGGGCTCAAGGACGGCGATACCGTCAAGCGGACCGGGAAACTGGCCCAGGTGCCGGTGGGCAAAGGGCTGCTGGGACGGGTCGTGGATGCGCTGGGCCTGCCGATCGACGGGCAGGGGCCGATCCCCGCGGAGGACCATCGGCCGATCGAGGCGGGGGCCCCCTCGGTCATTGACCGGCAGCCGGTCAAGGAGCCGCTGATGACGGGGCTCAAAGCGGTTGACGCGATGATCCCGATCGGCCGCGGCCAGCGGGAGTTGATCATCGGCGACCGGCAGACCGGCAAGACCGCGATCGGTTTGGACGCGATCATCAATCAGAAGAACACCGGGGTCGTCTGCATCTATGTGGCGATCGGCCAGAAGCTTTCGACCGTTGTCGCGGTGCAGGAGACCCTCAAGAAATACGGCGCGATGGACCACACGATCATCGTCAGCGCCACCGCCGAGGACCCGGCCCCGATGCAGTTTTTGTCCCCCTACAGCGGCTGCGCGATGGGGGAGCATTTCATGTCGAAGGGAGGGGCCGCGCTGATCGTCTACGACGACCTGTCGAAGCACGCGGCGGCCTACCGCCAGCTCTCCCTGCTGCTGCGCCGGCCGCCGGGGCGGGAGGCCTATCCGGGGGATGTCTTCTACCTGCACTCCCGGCTCCTGGAGCGGGCCGCGAAGCTGTCCGACAAGCTCGGCGGCGGCAGTCTGACCGCCCTGCCGATCATCGAGACCCAGGCGGGGGATGTCTCCGCCTACATTCCGACCAATGTCATCTCAATCACCGACGGGCAGATTTATCTCGAGCCGGACCTCTTCTACTCCGGCGTCCGCCCGGCGATCAATGTCGGGTTGTCGGTCTCCCGGGTCGGCGGCAACGCCCAGACCAAGGCGATGAAGAAGGTGGCCGGCCGGCTGCGGCTGGATCTGGCGCAGTACCGGGAGCTGGCCGCCTTTGCCCAGTTCGGCTCCGAGCTGGATCGGGCCACCCAGCAGCAGTTGACGCGGGGGGAGCGGATGGTGGAACTCCTCAAGCAGGACCAATATGTTCCCAAGTCGCTCAGCCACCAGGTGGTGGAGATCTTTGCCGGCACCGAGGGGCTGCTGGATGATGTCCCGATCAAGGAGGTGGGGGCCTTCATCCAGGGGCTGATGCCCTTCGTCGAGAAGAGCTACCCGGACCTGACGCGGGAGATCGAGGGCAAGAAAACGCTCGAGGACGGCTTGCGGGAGAAATTGACCGGGGCCGTTCAAAAGTACAAGGGCCAATGGAAACCTTAAGGGTCCTGCGCCAGCGGATCCGATCGGTCCGCAGCACGCAGAAGATCACCCGGGCGATGCAGATGGTGGCCGGCGCCAAGCTGCGCCGGGCGCAGGAGGAGTTGATGCGCTCCCGCCCCTACACCGAGCGCATGACCGGGATCGCCGACCGGTTCTTCCGGGCCCGCCCGGAGGAGAGCCATCCGTTGATTGCCGGGACGCCGGAAGGGGACGGGCAGCCGGCGGGGCTGGTGCTGATCAGCTCCGACACCGGCTTGTGCGGCACCTACAACGAGCGGGTCGCGCTGGCGGCGCTGGGGTTCCTGCGGGAGAATCCTTCGGCCCGGATCGTCATGATCGGCCGCAAGGGTCAGCGGATCCTGGCCCGGAACGGTTTCAAGCCGGTCCGGACGATCGGCGACTGGGGCGGGCGGGTGGACTTCGACCGGATCCAGGAGCTCGCCGGCTGGCTGGAGACGCAGTTCCTCTCGGGCGAGGTCGGCGCCTGGTGGGTGGCCACCACCCGGTTCGTCAATGCCCTGAAGTTCCAGCCGGTCGTGGAGCGGTTCCTGCCGCTTGGGGGCCGGCCGGCGGCGAAGGCCGAAGGGGCGGGGTTCCCGCCGCTGCCGGAGAAGCTGATCACCGAGCCGGATCCCCAGGGGGTCCTCGAAGAGCTGCTGCGGCGTCTGACCCGGGGCCGGTTCCAGCAGTTCGTGCTGGAGGCCTTCACCTCCGAGCACAGCGCCCGGATGCTCGCGATGCGGGGGGCGACCGACAACGCCTCCGAGATGATTGAGACCTTGACGCTGGTCATGAACAAGGCCCGCCAGGCGGCGATCACCAAGGAGTTGATCGAGGTGGTCAGCGGCGCGCAGGCCCTGCAATAATCGATAAGGAGAACAAGATGGTTGAAGGCAAGATCGTTCAGGTCATTGGTCCCAGTGTGGACGCCCAGTTCCCGGCCGACAAACTGCCGCAGATCACCCACGCGGTGAAGGTGGAGGACAAGGCCAAGGGGAGAAGCCTGACCCTCGAGGTGGCCCAGCATGTCGGCAACAATGTGGTCCGCTGCATCTCGATGGGCTCGACCGAGGGGTTGACCCGCGGGATGACCGTCGTGGACACCGGCGCCCCGATCTCGGTGCCGGTCGGCCACCAGAGTCTGGGCCGGATCTTCAACCTGCTGGGAGAGCCGATCGATCAGCAGGGGCCGCTGGCCGACGGCGAGAAACGGTATCCGATCCACCGCCGGCCGCCGGCCTTCACCGAGCAGGTGCCGGTGACCCAGGTCCTGGAGACCGGCATCAAGGTCGTCGATCTGCTGGCCCCCTATGTGAAGGGGGGGAAGATCGGGATGTTCGGGGGGGCCGGCGTGGGAAAGACCGTCATCCTGATGGAGCTGATCCGGAACATTGCGACCGAGCACGGCGGGGTGTCGGTGTTCGGCGGGGTCGGGGAGCGGACCCGCGAGGGGAACGACCTCTGGCTGGAGCTCAACGAATCGGGCGTCGCCAAGAAGACCGCGCTGGTCTTCGGGCAGATGAACGAGCCGCCGGGGGCCCGCCTGCGGGTGGCGCTGTCGGCCCTGACGATGGCGGAGTACTTCCGGGACGAGGAGGGGCGGGATGTGCTGCTCTTTATCGACAACATCTTCCGCTTCACGCAGGCCGGTTCCGAGGTGTCGGCGCTGCTGGGCCGGATGCCGTCGGCCGTCGGCTATCAGCCGAACCTGGCCACCGAGATGGCTCAGCTGCAGGAGCGGATCACCTCGACGAAGCGGGGTTCGATCACCTCGGTGCAGGCGGTCTATGTGCCGGCCGACGACCTGACCGACCCGGCCCCCGCGACCACCTTCTCCCACCTGGATGCCACGACCGTGTTGTCGCGGCAGATCGCGGAGTTGGGGATCTATCCGGCCGTGGACCCGCTGGAGTCCACCTCCCGGGTGCTCGACCCCAAGATCGTTGGGGAGGAGCATTACGCGGTGGCCCGGCAGGTGCAGCAGATCCTGCAGCGGTACAAGGACCTGCGGGACATCATCGCGATCCTGGGGATTGATGAGCTCTCCGAAGAGGATAAGCAGATTGTCGCCCGGGCCCGGAAGATCCAGCGGTTCCTCTCCCAGCCGTTCTTCGTGGCGGAGGCCTTCACCGGCCGGGCCGGGAAGTATGTGAAGCTGGCCGACACGATCCAGGGCTTTAAGCGGATCGTCAGCGGGGAACTGGACCACATCTCCGAGCAGACCTTCTACATGAAGGGGTCGCTTGAAGAGGTGCTGGAAGAGGCGGAGCAGAACAAGGAGAAGGAGGCGGCCGGATCGGCCGCTTGAGCATGACGGACAAATCCTTCCGATTGGAAGTCCTGACGCCGCAGGGGCCGGTGCTGAGCGCCGAGACCACAGCGGTCACTGCTCCCGGGGGGCTGGGGTACTTGGGGATTCTGCGCAACCACGCCCCGATGGTCTCCACCTTGGGGCCTGGCCGGATCGTCTACCGGGACCCGGCCGGTGGGATGCACCAGTTGATCAATGAAGCGGGCGGATTGCTGGAGGTTCGGGACAACGAGGTGACGATCCTGGCTGATCGGGTTGGGTCTTCGGACCCGGGAAGGAGAGACTGATGGCTTTGGCGCCCGCCGCCCTCAGGCGGCTGACCTGGTTTTTTATCCTGTTGGCTGGGGCATTCGGCACCGCGGTCGCGACCGGCCTGACGGCTAAGCAGGTCCTCGCGGTCTCGATTTTTTCCACTTTCATCCTGGGCACCCTCCTCTACTGGCAGTTCCGGCTGGCCTTCGCCCTGATCGGGATCACCGGGCTTCTGGCCGGCCGGTTGATCGACATCCCCCATCTGATCGAGTTCGCGAATGTGGACATCATCCTTTTCCTGATCGCGATGATGATCGTGATCGGTTTCTTGGAGGAGCGGAAGTTCTTTGAGCTCCTTCTGGAGCGGATGCTGGACACGATCAGCCACTGGCCGGCGTTTTTCTTCCCGGCGATGATGGGGCTGGCCTTCCTGTCGGCCGCCCTCGTGGATGAGGTGACCTCGATCCTGTTCATGACCGCGCTGGCGCTTCAGTTGACGCGGAAGCTCAAACTTTCCCCCTTCCCCTACATTCTGATGATTGTGCTGGCCACGAACGTCGGCTCCAGCGCCACGGTCGTCGGCAACCCCGTCGGCGTGTTGATCGCGCTGCGGGCGGGCCTGAGCTTCACCGACTTCCTCCGCTGGGCTTCCCCGATCGCGGCCGCCGGGCTGCTCCTGACCATCGGCGTCTGTCTGGTTTATTTCCGAAAGCCGCTTCGAGAGATGACCGACGGGGTTCGCCGGCTTCGGAATGAGGCGCTGGATACCGGACGGATTCGAGACCACAAGCAGTTCCGGCTGGCCGCCTGGGTTTTTGGGCTCACGATCGCGGGTCTGGTGCTGCATCACCAGACCGAGCATTTCCTGCACCTGCCGAAGAACACCCTGCTGCTGGGGGTGCCTCTTCTGATGGCCGGCGTCTCCCTGCTGATCTCCGGTGAGAAGGCCCGGACGCTGGTCGAACATCGAGTGGACTGGTGGACCTTGATCTTCTTCCTGCTCTTGTTCGCCTCGGTGGGGACCCTGCAGTATGTCGGGGTGACCGACCGGCTGGCCCAGGCCCTGACGGTCCTCTCCGGTTCTCATCCGGCGGTGCTGCTGGGGGTGATTATCGCGGTCACCGCTTTCCTGACAGCTTTTCTCGACAATGTGCTGGCGGTCGCGATCTTCATTCCGGTCGTGGCCGGCTTGCTGGAGGCCGGCGTTTCCTCGGGGGCCCTCTGGTGGGGGCTTCTCTTCGGCGGCACCTTCGGCGGCAACGCGACGATGATCGGTTCGACCGCCAACATCGTCGCGATCGGGATGCTCGAGAAGGAGAACGAGCGGGTCAGTTTCGCCCGGTGGCTGGGGCCGGGCCTGGCGGTCACGATTCCCACGCTGATTTTGGCATTTATTCTTCTGTTCCTGCAGTTGCCGTTGATGAAGTAGCAAAGGAGGAAATGATGGCGCGTTTGGCGAATGGTAATGGATTGAAACTCAAGATCGGGCGTCCAGCCCCTGATTTCAAGGGCCGCACCGACACCGGCGAGCAGGTCACGCTGGACAAGTACAAGGGGAAGAAACTCGTCCTCTATTTTTATCCCAAGGACAACACGCCGGGCTGCGCCCGGGAGAGCTGTTCCTTTTCCGAAGGGTTCACGCAGATTCGACGCAAGGGGGGGACCGTGCTGGGGGTCAGCACCGATTCGGTTGCTTCCCATCAGAAGTTCCGACAGCGGTACAGCTTCAAGTTCCCGCTGCTTAGCGATCCGGAGCGAGAGGTGGTCCAGGCCTACGGGGTTTGGAAGGAAAAGTCCCTCTACGGCCAGAAGTACATGGGGATTGAGCGGACCACCGTGATCATTAATGAGCAGGGAAAGATTCAGAAGGTTTTTCTGAAGGTCAAGGTGGAAGGTCACTTTGAGGAGGTCCTGGCTGCCCTTTGACCCCGCCCCTTAGGAGTCCGGTCTGGATTTTTCAGCATGCCGCCCCCGAGACGCCGGGCTTGATCGAAGAGGTCCTCGCGTCCGGGGGCGTCCCTTTTGAGCTGTTCCGTTCCTTTGAGGGGGCGGCGGTGCCGGCCCGGCTGGATGCGGCCGTGGGGCTGGTGATCATGGGGGGGCCGATGGGGGTCGGGGACCGGATGAGGTATCCTTATCTGAGGGGGGAGCTCAAGCTGATCGAGCAGGCCCTCCGGACCGACCGGCCGATCCTGGGGGTTTGTCTCGGGGCCCAGATGCTGGCATCCGTTCTCGGGGCGCCGGTCTACCCGGGGAAACGCAAGGAGATCGGCTGGGAGGAGATTACCCTGATCCCCGAAGGGAAGGGGGATCCCCTCTTCCGGGGGATGCGTTCCCCCGCTCAGGTTTTTCACTGGCATGGGGAGACCTTCGACCTGCCGGCCGGCGCGGTCCGGTTGGCCGCCTCGGCGGTCACGCCGAACCAGGCCTTCCGGCACGGTCGGACCGCCTACGGACTGCAGTTTCATCTGGAGGTGACCGAGACGATGGTGGGCGGCATGGTGAAGGCCTTTGCCGGGGAGCTGGCGGCTGAGCGGTTGGATGGGGCGGCGATTCTGCGGGAGTCGGCGCGGCGTCTGCCCGCGCTTCAGCGGGTTGCCGAGCCGGTTTTTCGAGAGTGGGTTCAACAGTTGGAGGTGCCGGTATGAATCGGTTCGGTCAAATGGGTTGGGCGGCCCTTGTCTGCGCCCTGGCGGTTTTGTTATCCACCACTCCGGCGGCGGCTTTCGAGGACCACGCGGTCTTTCAGGTTGAGTTTGGGGGACGGGTCGTCAAGCAGAACGAGCGGAACACCGAGCAGTTGGCGGAGATGTCCCTCAGGGAAGTGCCGGGGGTTCTGGAGGCCCGTGTGGATTACGGCCGCCGGATAGCCCATGTTGTTTACGAGCCGGATCAGGTGGAGATTCCCCAACTGATCCGCGCCTTGGAGTCGGTCGGTTTCAAGGCGAGCCCCGCGCAGGCGAAGTATATCTGTCCAGTCTGCCAGGCCCGCTACCGGGCGGCCGGCGCCTGCCTGATCTGCGAAGTGGATCTGGAGCCGATTCAAAGGTGAGCGGACAGACGCCTGCTCCGGCCGCTTGGCAGCGGACCAAGATCATCTGCACTTTGGGACCGGCCAATGAAGCCGATTTGGTCCTGGCGGGGATGATTCGGGCCGGCATGGATGTGGCCCGGATCAACACCGCCCACGGCACGCCGGAAGGACATGCCAAGCGGATCGCTCAAGTCCGTCGGATAGCCGCCGAAGTGGGCCGGCCGGTCGCGATCCTCGTGGATCTGCCGGGTCCCAAGCTCCGCCTGGGGCCGCTGCCGGGCGGGAGCCTCACGCTCAAAGCCGGGGAACAGATCACCCTGTCGGTTGAGCCGGCCGGTCACGCGATCCCGGTTGCCTATGCCCGTCTCAATGAGGAGGTCCGGCCCGGGGAACAGATCTTCCTTTCCGACGGGGAGGTGGCGCTGACGGTTCAGCGGGTCGAGGGGGTTCGGATTGTCTGCCGGGTTGAGAACGGCGGGGCGATTCGCTCCAATTCCGGGATGAATCTGCCTACCTCCGAGCTGTCGGTGACCCTGCCGACCGAGGAGGACACCCGCAACCTCAAGTTCGCGATCGAGCAGAAGGCGGAATGGGTCGGCGTCTCCTTCGTTCAGTCGCTCGAGGATCTTCAGCGGGTCCGGGCCCTGCTTCCCCAAAAACAGGCTCCCCTGCTGATGGCCAAGATCGAGCGGCGGCAGGCGGTCATCAACCTCAAGGAGCTGCTCGGCGGTGCCGACGGGGTGATGGTGGCCCGGGGGGATCTGGGGGTGGAGATTGATCTGGCCGAGGTGCCGCTGACCCAGAAGCGGATCGTCCACTCCGCCAACGCGAAGGCCCGTCCGGCGGTGATCGCCACCCAGATGCTGGACTCGATGGTCGCCTCGCCCCGGCCCACCCGGGCGGAGGTGACCGATGTCGCCAACGCGATCCTGGACGGGGCCGACGCGGTGATGCTCTCGGATGAGACGGCGATTGGCAGCTACCCGGTCGGCGCGGTGGAGGTGCTCCACCGGGTGATCCGGATCGTCGAGGGGGAGTATCCTTACGGCGGCGCGTTCACCCGATTCGCCTCCGGGCAGATGGCCTCCCGTTCCGAGGAGTCGATCAGCTTCGTCGCCAGCCGTCTTTCCTTCGAGCTGGGGGCCAAGGCGATCCTGCTGCCGACCGCCGACCTGCGCTCCGCCGCCCGGATCGCTCAGTACCGCCCCAAGGCTCCGATCATCGCCATCACCGACTCGGAATTCCTCTGCGGCCAGCTCTCCCTGCTCTGGGGGGTGGTGCCCCATCTGGGGAATCCGGAGAAGATTGATGAATGTGTCGCCCATGCTCAAGAGTGGCTGACCGCCCGAGGTTGGGCCAAGGCGGGGGACCCGATCGTCCTGCTCAAAACTTCCCGACCGGCGCAGGGCTTCAGCGACACCCTCCAAGTCGTCCACCTGGCTTAGTTAATCAGAACGATTATTTAGAACAAAATCTTCAATTTCTCTTCCTTTTTGGGTATACTTTTTCCTATGAAATGGTGGATTCTATTGACCCTCGTTGGCTCCCTGGTGGGGACGCCGCCTGCCCACGCCCTGCGCCCAGCCAACGCCGGCCTGGAAAGCTCCCCCACGCGGGAGGAGTTGGCCGCCGCGCTTGATCCCGCCCCCGCCGCCGGTTTGGAGGCTGGTCCGCCACAGCTGTTTTCCTCTTTGGCGGACCAGGGGAGCGCGGCGCCGAGCAAAGCGAGGGAAAGCGAGGGTGTTGGCCCGAGCGGCCGCCGCGCGGCTGCCCGACCCGAAGGCGGCCAGGGGGCCGCCGAAGGGCGGCCCTCGGCAAGCGGGCTGGAAGCGGCGGTCCGGCTGGTGCCGGTCACGCCGTCCGGCAATTTCGCCATTACCGCAGAGGCGTCTCGGGGATTGAAGGCCAATGACGCCGCTTTCTTTCTTTATCTCGCCTACATCGGTTTGCTGAACGATCGGCAGGGGGTTCCCCCCACCGAGGCCCAACTGCGGGCTGAGATTGACCGACGGAATTCCCCACGGGAACTGTTTGATCCGGCTCAGTTTGATCCGGCCTCGAATCGGCTGCGTTCGGCAATGGCGCGGCCCGGCAGTGTCCCTTTCTTGCTGCTCCCGGAGGAATTGACGGAAGCGGCCGGGGATTTCCTGGCCGCTTATCTGACCTGGGAGCGGCAGGGGGCGCGGGACTTCGACGCGGGGGCCGTCCCGGTCCCCGCCGATTGGGATCTGGAACGGGCCCGGGAGGTGGTTTCCGGGAATGTGTTGCCGTTGAGGGGGGTGGTCTCAGCCGCTCCCCGCTTGAGAACAATCCTTGACAGGATCTTGCTGCCAGACGATGACACCGTTTCCGACGGTGAGGCGGATTCCCTGACGGCCGCAGGGGACATCCCCACCGGCCGGACCGACGGCCGCGAGGGGCGGCTGAAGTATGCTTCCAAAGGTCCTCCGGTGACCCAAGAGGTGATGCAGGAGGTGGAGCGGATCTGGAGGAGTGAGTTTGCCCGGATCAGCCATAAGGATCGGAAGGTTTGGATCGAACAGCCGGGCCGGCCGGTACTGCGCCCCACGGTCCTTTGGGATCCCAATGGAGACGAAGTCGGTTTCCCGAACCATGGGGACATTGGGAAGCGGATGAAGCCGACGCGGACCCGCTATCAGGTTCAGCATATCCTGAGGGTGATTCGAGAAGAGGCCGGCGACCCGGAGCAGGATTTTTACATGCCGACGATGGCCCACCTGGATCAACGGATTCACCAAAGGGAGCGGCTGGCGTTGTGGTTGGCTGCCTACAATGAACGGCACCCGGATGATTCCATCCCGTACGCGGCCGGGGAACTGGAGGCCCGCTATGGGGACGCGGTCCGGCTTCTCCTGGATAGACTCGGCGGGGGCATGGGACATGTGGTTCTGACTGGCCCCGGAGGGATACCCCAGGTTGTTTCCTTCAGACAACACCTGGATGACTATCTCGCCAGCATTTCCCTGTCTCAGGCGGAATTAAAGGATCGGATTGATGCCTTGAACAAGCTTTTTGCTTTCGTCAGCCCTCCTGCAGGCGGCATCCCCCCGATCAAGATCAACTGGCCCGAGGAGGCTCCCGGCGCCGATCCGGCCGCCGGCCTGGAGGCGGCCCGGATTGACCCGGACCGGCTGTTCAACCGGGAACCGGCCTTCCTGGAGGCGGTCCGCTACTTCAATGAGACGGTTCTGCCGGCGCCGGCCATGACTTGGGCGCATGCGATGGAGTTGTTCTGGCGGTTCCGGGCGGAGCCGGAGGATCCGGAGCTGCTGGCCCGGCGGGTGGCCGCCTTGGAAGACGATCCGGTCGCTCAGGAGGTGATGCGCTTGGTCAATGACCGATCCTTTGCCGAACGGACGGATCGGGTGGCGGCCGACCAGATCGCTGTGATCTACTCCCTGATGGGGACCAGCGGGGAGGATGAGTTGTTCATCGGGCTGGAGGGTTTCTCGGATCGGGCGCCGGGGACTGCTCCGGCGCACGATGTCCGGCACCCGGCCTCCGGACACAAGCGGCTGACTTGGTTCCTGGCCAACTATTTCCTGATTCGCAACGGCTACGCTCCGGTCTACTTCCAGGATGACCGGGATGCTTGGGACCGGACTTTCGAGTGGTTCCCGATTCCTCCCGCCGATCTGCGCCGGCCGACTCCCGCCGCTTCCGACTTGGGGGTGCCGGCCGCCGAAATCCTTCAGGTGATCGGGGAGCGGGACTGGATCCAGATGAGGAACTTCTCGGGTCGATTGTTGAGCCGGGAAGGGGTGCTGGACCGGCCGGTCCGGATCGCGGCGGTCCTCTCCGACGCTGATTGGACCCTCTTCAGCACGCAGACCGATCCGAAGAATGAGATTCCTGGTCCCGTCGCGGATGCTGCCGCCTGGATTTTGAACCGCGGGGGCCGGTTTCGTCTGGTGACCCTGGCGGAGCCCCCCTATGTCGAGGCGCGGGCCGAGCGGCAGATTGTTGCCCGGGTGCGGTCGCCTGAGGCGCTGGCGCGGTTCGGCGGCTATGCCCGGTCGGGCGGCAACCGGATTGTCTACCGGGATGGGCAGCGGATTGTGGAGCCGGGGGAGCGGGTTTTCTCTCCGCACGAGTGGCCGCTTTTGGGGCGGATCTTCGGCGAAGAGCTGTTGAGCGAAATCGCCCGGGTGATGCCGCGGGTGGATCTCGCCGCGCCGCGGACCGAGCTGGCGCAGGCGACCGACTTCCAAGCGATCACGGCGGCGGTCGTGCAAGCCCAGGAGGCTGCCGGTATTGTCCGTCAGGGGGATTATCCGATCCAGAACGATGCAAAGAACTCCACGGTCTTCTTCGTTACATTCCAAGAGGGAAGTGGGATCGATGCGGAGCGGCTTTTAGATCAGGTCCGGACCCGGGTGGGGGCCGCACTTCCCGAGCGGACGCTTCATTTTGCCCGGGGGCCGCACTATGTGTCGGTCGGCCTTTATCAGAAACCGGATGCCGTTGCCCTGGAACTTTCCGATTCCTGGTACGATGCGCCGGATCAGGATGGGGTGATCCTGCTGATCGGGGATGGGGCGGATGATCTGGCCGGGATGCGGCGGGCCCTCTTGGGTCCCGAATTTGACCGGCGGCTGGCGCTGGGAGTGATGATTCGGCCGGAGGTGGCCGATTTGCGCCCGGAGGATCCGGTCGTGGTTCCGAAGGATCGGACGCTGGTGCCGGCGACTCAGCAGGTTCTTGGCGATCTGGTGAAGGCCGCCTCAAGCGGCCGGACCTATGGGGACTGGCCCTTCATCGGCGGGAAATATTCCATCCGGCAGTTGGCCCAGGCGCTGGACCTTCCGGCTGAAGTGCTTCTGGAAACCGCTTCCAGCCGATCCTATTCCGATTTTGAGCAATTGCGGGATCGGCGGCTGGAGGTGTTGAATGCGGCCGGTTTGGAAACGGCGATGGTTGCCGGTCCGCCCGGTATTTCATGGCTTCTGCCGATGTTTCTCTCGAGCGTCCCGGTTGCCTCTGCCGACCGGGAAGTTCGGCCGTTGCGGTTCATCGTGGACACCGGCGCCGGGGAGTTCCGGGTGCTTCGGTTGCTGCAACTGGCGGTGACGCTGCGGCTGGCGGGGGCGCCGGTGGAAGCGGCCGGTGTGGCGACCGAAGCGGAACTGGCGGCGGCCCAGGCCGGCTTGGAGGATGCGGCTGCCCGCCGTCTGCTGGCTGACCTGGTCTATACCTATCGGGCGGGGAATCCCGCCGATCACGCGCTGGCGCTGGCCTTGGCCCAGGCCGCAGTCCCTGTCCATCCGGAGAACATCATTTCCGGCATCACTCGCTCCACGATCACCTGGTTCCTGGAGGCGCTGGACACCCTCGGCCTTCGGGGTCTGACGAGCGGGCTCGAACAGGCGGTCGAGTCCTACCTGACCGCCGCCTGATCGCGATCCCCGTTACACCTATGCCTCGCTATGCAGCGCTCAGGGAGCGGCTCCAGTGTCCGGTGAGCCCGCATGATCTCGTGTTCTGTGGCCCTAAAGGGACTCCTTTGCAGTGCCGGAATCTGATCCGAAGAGAATTCGGGCCGGCGCTTACCCGGGCAGGCCTCCGGAAGATCCGGTTCCACGACCTGCGGCATACTTATACTTCGCTCCTGGTCGCCCAAGGGGCCCACGCCAAATTCATCCAGTCGCAGCTCGGCCATGCCTCCATCCAGACCACTCTCGATTGATATGGCCACCTACTCCCTGAAACCCAGCAGCACATCGGCGAACACCTTGACGCTCAGCTTTTTGGCACAAAACCGCACTTGAGATCCATCGCTGCTCAAGACTCTTCCCGATGACGATGAAGTATGGCGGGAATGGGTGACGATCTGTCGTAAAATATGAGAGTAACCCCATGGGGGTTTTCCCCGATGGAAAATGGAGGAATTTCCCTGATTGTCCGGCGGCCCGTCAACCCAGGACAATGAGGGAAGCATGTCTTTGAGCGACCGGAAGAAGAAACTGGTTTCGAAGAAACGAAAAGGATCGCGTAAACCGGCGTTGCCGTCGGCGCGTCACTCCGGCCGGCACAAACGGATGGAGCACGCTCTCCTGGCGTCCGAAGTCCGGTACCGCCGTCTTTTTGAATCTGCTCAGGACGGGATTTTGATTCTCGACGCGGAATCGGGCTCCATCACCGATGTGAACCCGTTCCTGGTGAACTTATTGGGGCGGGCCCGAGGCCAGTTTATGGGGAAGCAACTGTGGGAGATTGGCCTATTCAGGGATGTCGGGAAGTCCAAAGCGGCATTTCAGGAATTGCAGAGGACGGGTTATATTCGGTACGAGAATCTGCCGCTTGAAACGAGGGATGGGCGGCGCATCGATGTCGAATTTGTGAGCAACATCTACAAGGAGGGCGGCACCCGCGTCATCCAGTGCAACATCCGGGACATCACCCTGCGCAAGCACGCGGAGATGGAAAAAGCCATCCTGGAATCCAGCGAGCTGGAACAGCGGCGGATCGGGCAGGAGCTGCACGATGGATTGTGCCAGCAACTGACGGGTGTGGCGCTCCTCTCCGAGGCTTTGGAGGGGAAACTGGCTGCCCACCTGCCCGTCGAAGCGGCTGATCTCTCCGAAATTACCGATCTGATCAACCAGGCCATCGATCAGACGCGCGACCTGGCTCGAGGGCTCTCTCCGGTGGAGATCGAGGTGGCCGGCCTGGTGCCCGCACTGCATAAATTCGCCATTGCTACGGAACGATTTTTCGATATTTCGTGCGTGTTTACGTACGATGCGTCCTCCCAGTTTCAGCATCCGAAGATGCCTTCTCTCTCCACGCACCTGTACCGGATTGCCCAAGAGGCGGTCAGCAATGCCATTCAGCATGGGAAGGCCAAGCACGTGGTCATTGGGCTGACCACAGTCAGGAACCGCGGGGTCCTGACGATCCGGGACGACGGGAGCGGTATTCCGACCGACACGGAAGACAAACAGGGGCTGGGTCTGCGGAGTATGCGTTATCGTGCGGGGATGATCCATGCCTCGTTGGATGTCCGCCGGGACTTGGACGGCGGAGGGACCATCGTCACCTGCTCGTTTCCCTTACACAGCGGGGGGGGGGGCGTAGGCCTCCCAGGGCATGAAGAAATCGACGAAACGGTCCGGCGTGAAGGCCAAGCGGGCAACCGTTTTCATTGTGGATGACCATCCGATCGTGCGTCGAGGGTTGGAACAATTGATCAATCAGGAAGCAGACCTCGTCGTCTGCGGGCAGGCCGAGGGTGCGCAGACTGCCTTGGAGGCCATGAAGAAGTGGATGCCCGATGTGGCGCTTGTGGACCTGTCGTTAACCGGGGAGAGCGGCCTGGAACTCATCAAGGACATCAAGGTGCGGTACCCTAAGGTCGCGGTGCTGGTTCTCTCCATGCATGACGAAACGTTCTATGCCGAGCGGGTGCTCCGCGCCGGGGCCAAGGGCTACATCATGAAACGACAGGCGGCCGCCCAGATCGTGGCAGCGATCCGGCGTATCCTCAGCGGGGAGATCTGGTTAAGCGACCCGATGGCGGCTAAGATCCTGCGAAAAGTCGCCGGGGGGAAAACCGAGGCCGTCGGTTCTCCCATCGAACGGCTCAGCAACCGCGAGCTGGAAGTGTTCCAGTTGATCGGGATAGGCCTGGGAACGCGCCATATCGCCGAGAGGATTTCCCGCAGCGTGAAAACAGTGGAAGCTTACCGCGAGCACATCAAAGTGAAGCTGGACCTGAAAGACGCCACAGAGCTCAACCAGGCCGCGATCCAATGGCTGCAAAGCGAGCACTCGAAGTAAGCCCGTAACACCCTCTTCGGAACCCCTCGGCAGCACCCAACGCCGTCGTTTTCTTCGCAGGGCGTTTCTTTCTCCGATACAAGGGATTTCCCTGATGGAAGGTTAAGCGGTTGCCCTGATTGTGCGGTTCCTATCTGAAGGTCTACGATGTTCTCATGGTTAAAACCAACAGTGAAGGGGGTGAGCACACATGGCGAAGAAGAGCCGAGGGGGTCGGATGGCGGCGGCGAAACAGCGGGCTGCTAAGAAGTCGGGTGGACGCGGGATGGTGAAGAATCGCCCGGCCGGCCGGAACATTATGGTCACATAAGACTCACAGAAAAAAGGGGAATGAAGCATGTGGAAACATAAATCGCTTTTGATTGGGATGTTGGGCGTTTGGCTGTTGAGCGGGCCGGCGCAAGCTTCTGCATCCGAGCCGATGCCGGATATGCGCTACATTGCCGGAGAAATTACGTGGGTGGATGTCAAGCTCGGCGAGCTGCAACTGAGAGACGAAGCGCCCAGGGGGAGCCGAGCCATCACCGAGTATCGAATCAATCGGCAAGCAACCAATGTGACGGATCCTTCGGACAAGAAATTCTTGACTCTGGGTGACTTGAGACCAGGCCAGCGGGTCGCGATTGAATTTGAAATGGTTGGCAGCCAGCAAGAGAAGATGGCCCGGAAAATCACGGTAGAACCTACACCGGAGCCTGCTTTCCAGGAGGCCTTCGGCGATCTGGAGGCCATCGATGTCAATGCGGGAACATTTGTTCTGGAGGAGAAGCCGGCAGCCCGCCGCGAAGGGGGACGGGGCGATCTGTCTTATTTTGCCTTTGAGCCCAGGGAGATCGTTGTCATGAAAAGTCCCAGCAGAGAACCGGTGCGGTTAGAGCTGAACCCGGGTGATCCGGTGAAGGTGGAATATGTGGTGAAAGGCGGAAAACGATGGGCTCACTCCATGACGCTTTATTCCGCATTTCCGGAAGTGGTAGGGGAAACGACCACGACGACAACGACCACAAGCACCACAACAACGCGGTAAACAGAGGAGGATGCAAACATGGAACCCACGGGACAGATGCAGCAGTGGATATGGTTTCTCTTGATCGGTGGGATCGTCGGGTGGTTGGCCGGCGTCATCGTCAGGGGGAGCGGGTTTGGGATTCTGGTCAATATTGCAGTCGGCGTGGTCGGGGCCATCTTTGGTGGGTGGCTGTCCAGCGTGACAGGATTGTATGCCTACGGCTCGTTTGCCGGCTTCATTACGGCGCTGGTCGGCGCGGTGCTTTTGGTGGCGCTCATTCGCCTCTTTGGGGCGGCGACCTGAGAGAAAAATAAACTGGAGGTTTCGAGATGAAACCGAAGATTCTGTTGGGGGTGATGCTGCTCGTTATCGGCATTGCGGCGTTGGCTTATCAGGGGATTACATACACGACCAGGGAAAAGGCCGTCGATATTGGTCCGGTGCAAGTGACGACCGAAAGAACCAGAAGTGTCCCTCTATCGCCAGTCGTCGGAGTGATCGCGCTGATCGGCGGCATCGCGTTGCTGACCATAAACGCCAGGGAGGCCTGAAATGAGGCTTGGAAGGACCAAATTGGGAAAGGGGCGATCTTCTATTAAGGCGCGGTAAGCGGGCGTGCCGTAAATCGAGCGGAGGTCAACGATGGGTGGTCTCGTGGGGTTGCTCGTTCTGGTGCTGGACGTGATCGCGATCGTCGACGTCATCAAGAGCGTTGCGCCGAGTAACCAAAAGGTGCTCTGGGTGATTCTGATCCTCGTGCTGCCCGTCATCGGCATGGTGCTGTACTTCCTAATCGGCAGGAAAAAATGAAATAGTTAGGCTAGGGCCAACCATTTTCTGTGAAGATGCCACACCTCCGGCGCATGCCGGATCAGATCGCCTCGGATCATTTGTCGGCGCTTGTTCAGATGGGGTTGCATGATGGACCCAGCAATTGACGCATTGACGGAAAACGGACAGCCAGAGATCGATTCGTCACGACGCACAGCGCGGTGTCACGAAGCGGCGAAAACGGTTGTTGTCACGCGCGGGTACGCCCGGCTATACCGGTGGCGCTGGGCGGCCGCACTCCTTGTGGTGGCGATGTGCGGCGTCGTGGGATGGCAATCTCGCGGGCTCACGATGGATCCTTCCAGCCACTCCTTCTTCGAGCAGAGCAGCGAGTCGTATGCCGCCTATCGGGCGTTTATCAAGCAGTTTGGCTCCGACGAGACCATCGTCGTCGGCGTCCGGATGGCTGGGGGTCTGACACCGGAGCTCGGCCATTGGTTGCGGGATGTCACCAAGGCGTTGCGCGTCCTGCCGCATGTGGAAGAGGTTCGGAGCCTGGCCACGGTCACGCGGTTGCAGCGTACTTGGTTTGGCCGGCTGGTCGAACGGCCGCTGCTGCCCGATTCAAAGAACGGTGCGTGGACACGGCGCGTACTCCCGCGCGATCCCTCGCCCGAAGAGCCGCTGCTGCTCTCCGGTTGGCGAACGACCGCGATCGTCCTGCGCGTGGCACAGGATCTGCCGGACCTTGACGCGCAACGGGCGCTGATTGCAGGAGTCCGACGCGCGCTGGCTTTGCACCAACGCTCCGACGTCACCTACCTCGTCACCGGTACGGTCGTCGAACAAGACACGCTCCTCGGGCGGATGAGCCAGGATCGCCAACGCTTCATTCCGCTCACCGTCGGGGTCGTCATTCTGCTGCTTCTGCTGTTTCATGCGAAGTGGCTCTCGGTACTGTACGCTCTGGCGGTGATGGGTGGGTCGCTTGCGGTCACCCAGGGGGTGATGGCATGGCGTCACGTCCCCTTGAATGTGGTGACCGGGCTGCTCGCCCCGATCGTGCTCATCATCGCGGTCAGCCTGACCGTGCAGATCTCCGCAAGCTTCCTGCATGTGCCGAAAGACGCCTCGAACGGCGCTCGCCTCGCCACGGTCTACCGGACGATGTTCATGCCGTGCCTGCTGGCAAGTGTTACGACCCTTGTCGCATTTCTCGCGCTGCTTGTCAGCCCAGTGCCCGCCGTGCGCGAATTCGGGGTGTTTGGCGCGCTCGGCGCCATGAGCGCCTGGGCGCTTGCGATGGCCTGGATCCCGGTGTGTCTGGGGCTGGCCGGCGATCTGCCCTCGCGGGTGGTACCGGTCTTTCAGGCCATCGGTCGGGTCTTGGCCGACCGGACGGTTCGCCACCGCTGGTTGGTTGTGGCGGCGGCGATCGCCCTGATGATCACAGGTATGGTGTGGGCCAGGTCGGTGCACCCGTCGACGAACCTCATTCAGATCTTTCGTCCCACCGATCCATTTCGCGTGGAAACCGAGGCGTTGCAACAGGATCTTGAAATCGTCTACCCGCTCGAGCTCTCCATCACCGTCCCTCCGGAGACGTCCATGACGTCGCCGCAGACGTGGCAGTTCATCGAACGCTTCCAATCGGCTGCGGCACAGCTCCCCATCGTGGCTAGGAGTTTCAGTCTATCCGATGTCCTGCGCTACACCGAGCATGTTGCCAAGATCAACCGCTCCCAACGGCGGCTGACCCAAATCCTCGCGCAACTTCCGAAACGTCTCGGACCGACGTGGTCACAACTCGCCAGCCCCGATGCGCATCATTTGCGTCTTACCCTGTACTTGCGGCGATGGGACAGCGCCGAGGTGGTGGCGACGATCCATCAGTTGCGCACCATCGCCTCGACGGCGCTGTCGCCCGGCTGGCGCATGGAACCGACCGGGCACATCGGGCTGCTGTCGCAGATGTCGCAGCGCCTGGTTGATGATCAGGTTGCCAGTGTCGCCTTGGCCTTCGGGATCATTCTCGGTCTGATGTGGCTGGCGATGCGCTCGTTGACCTACGCGCTCATCGGTATCGTGCCAAACCTCCTGCCGATTCTGTGGCTCTTCGGGCTCATGGCAG
>PCVW01000061.1:0-5511 GCA_002787095.1 Candidatus Omnitrophica bacterium CG11_big_fil_rev_8_21_14_0_20_64_10
CAGCGGGGGGGATGGACCGCCCGGGCCGGTCTTCAGATGGATTACTTCACCTATGGGCTGATCGGGATGGCCATGGTTCAGGGGTTCTCACAAATGCTTGCCGAGATCCCGAGACGCGTCCGTCAGCAGCGGGCCGGCGGCGCCTTTTATTTCTGGCGGGGAGCGCTGCTGCCGTTCCCGGCCCTGCTGGCCCTTTCGCAGGTTTGGACTTTCCTGACGCTGATTCTGCGGGTCGGATTTTTCCTCGGGTGGGGGGCGCTGTTGGGGGCGCTGATCACCCCCCGGCAGATTCTCTGGATCATGGCGCTGACCGGTGTCGGCGCCCTCGGGATGGGGGGATTGGGTTTGGCGCTCAGCGCCTTGGAGTCGGCCGGTCGGTGGGGGTGGATCGCCGACCTGATTCAGGTTGGTTTTTCCCGGTACATGCTCATCACCAACGGGGTCTTGTTTCCGGTCCGGCTGCTGCCGGTCTGGCTGCAGCCCTGGGCCTGGTTTTCTCCGCTGACCCAAGCGCTGATCCTGGCCCGGGGAGCGGCCGGCGGCGCATCTCCGGTGGAAATGGCGATGGCCTGGGGCGGCCTGCTGGTTCTGACGGGAGCGCTGGTTCTATTGGGGTGGATGGGAGCGGCAATACTGAACCGGCCGCCGGCCCGGCGCCGGGTTCAGGAAGGGCTTTTGCCTTCCGCAGAAGCGGCCCCGGTCAGTAGGAGCTGAAAGAGGTGATTTGGCGCAAATTACCAAGCGGTTTGAGGGTCGGCTTCTCCCCCTCGCTCTTTGAACGCTTGGCCTGCTGCTTTTTCTTCCGGTCGTTCTTCATGTCGTTTCAAATGATACCACAATGCCGGCTCCGACTGTCAACCGCTCCCGGGTCGTCCTGACCCCCCGCGCCGCCGATGGGCAGGGGCGGCCGATCCCGGCCGCCCGAGGGTTCGGGACCAGCATGGTCCCTTTCATCCGGCCCAACGAGGATGTTTGGTTTGAGCCGGTGGACCCCGCGCGGATCCGGACCGGGGACCTCCTCCTGTTTCATCCCCGCCGACGAAGCGGTTCCGTGATCGACGCCGATTCAACCCGTCTGGTCACCCATCGGGTGGTTCGGTCCCTCCGGATCGGCGACCAGAGAGCTTTCCTGACCAAGGGGGACAACCGACTGGTTTTTGACCCTCTTGTCCTGCCGCAAGACATTGTGGGATGGGTGACGCAGGCGGGAGAGCGCCGGCTGGATCGCCCGCTTTGGCGATGGTTGGGTCGGCTGATCGGCCGGCTCTCCTACCTGCAGGGGGTTGCCTACGCGCGGCTGCGTTGTCTTCCCCACATCCGGTTCTCCATCCTGCAGCGGGCGCTTCATCAGGGCAGGCCCCTTTGGGCCAGGCGGCTGGCGCAGGCCTATCCCGGAGTCGTTCGCTTCCTCTGCCGGGGGCCGCTGTCGGTTTTCTGGGAGGGGATGCTTCGGCTTCGGGACGGGGTCCGGCTGCTTCGGGCCGGAATCCGCCTGGATCGGTGGCGGCCGGGGGACGCGGCGGCCCTGACCGCTCTTTGGAATGAGGTTTCCCCCCGGAGGCCGGCAACAGTCGAAGCTTTCGAACAGCGGGTTCTCGGAAGTCCGGTCTTCGATTACACCCGCTGCCGGGTTCTCCGGAAGGGGAAGGCATTATTGGGATTCGGATTTTTGGCCCGGAAGCCGGAAGGATTCCGGGCCGATGAACTTCAGCGGATCGAATGCCTGTTGTTCAGCGAGAAGGGGTGGCAAAGCGGCGGCGCCGGGCCCCTCTTCCGGGAGCTCCTTCGTTTGGTGGCGCCCGGTCCGATGGTGCAGCTGCGCTACGGGGCGCCGGTTCGGGGCGAGGAGGACGGGATCATCCCCGGCCGCCTGGCGGAATTGGCCGCTGATCATGGTTTTGAACCAGGGGCCGTGATGACGGAGATGGTTTTGACCCGGGAGGAGGTAGATCCCAAGCGATTCTCCCGCTCCGGTGACGGTATCCAGGTTCGGCCCTGGCGGACAGATGACAGCCGCTGGTTTGCCGAGCAGTTCATCGGGAGCGATTTCGACCCGGAGTTGGCGGCCGCCTACGCCGCTGTCTCGGAGGTTTCGATCCGGGTGGCGGTCGGGGAAGGGCTTCCGCTCGGCCTTTGCATCGCGGCGCCCGCCTCAGTGGTTCTCCCATATTCCGGAGTGCCGGGATGGATTCAGGCCTGTGTTGAGTCGACGGTTGGCCGGGGAGTCATCGTCCAGCTCTCCATGGACTTGCGGGGGGATCCTGTTGGGGTCCGGGCCGCCCTCTTGGAGTCGGCTCTCTCGGAGTTGTTTGAGAAGGGATGCCGGGAGGTAGTGGTCTGGACGCCGAGTGAGAAATGGCTGCAGCCGTTCGGTTTCCGCCCGGACCGTCGGATGCTGGTGATGGTGCTGCGCAAGGAGGAGTCGACTTGAAGGGGTCCGGGCGCCGCCGAACCTCCGCCTCCCGTCCCGCCCGCCGGGAGGAGGTGGTTTGGCGCGGGACGGCCGGCAAGGGGCTGCTGTTGGATCTGAAGAGCGGCGCCTACTTCGAGCTCAACGCCGCGGGGCTGGCGATCTGGAAGGGATGCGACGGGACCACCCCGGTGGAGCGGATCGCCCGGGGGATTGACCGCCGGGAGGTCCGCTCCTTCCTGCGGCTCCTCAAACAGAGGAAACTGCTGGTGTGAGCGGTCCGGTCAAGGTGTCGGTGATCCTGCCGGTCTACAACGGCGCCCGGCATTTGGCCGAGGCGATCCGGTCGGTGCTGGCCCAGCGGGGGGTTGCCTTCGAACTGCTGATCGGGGATGACGCCTCCACCGACGATAGTTGGGAGGTGATCGCCCCGTTCCGGAAGGACCCGAGGGTTCGGGCCTGGCGGTTCCGGACCCGGCGGGGGGTGGGGGGCAACCCCAACCGCCTGCGCAAACGGGCCCGGGGGCGGTATCTGGCGATCTTCGAGCAGGATGACCGGATGCTGCCGGGTTGTCTTAAGCGGCTCTCCGCCTGGCTGGACCGGCATCCGGCCGCCGGGGTCGTCTCCGGCCCCCGGCGGGTGCTGGACCGCGCCGGCCGGACCCGCCCAGAACGGAAATTCGACATCCGTCGTTACCCCAACTGGGACCTGATCCGCATGCAGCAGCCGCACGCCGGCACGATGGTCCGCAAGCGGGCGATGGAGCGGATCGGCGGCTACCGGGAGGAGCTGAAGCTTGCGGTGGACTGCGACCTCTTCCTGCGGCTGGCGGAGGTGACCGGCTTCGGGCGGATCGGGGGGCGGCCGGTCTATCTCTACCGGGAATGGTCCGGCTCCGAATCGTCCCGGCTGCCGTCCCTCGCGGTTCAGAAGCGGGTGGTGCAGAAAATCCTTCGGGAGGTGATTTTCAGGCGGTACGGCTGGAGGGTCCGGTGGAATGCCTCCGGGCGGCCAGAGTCCGGTAAAGGGCGGCGAGCCGCTTCGCCTGCGCGGAGGCGGAGAAACGCCGGCTGATCCGGGTCCGGGCCTGCCGGGCCAGCGCCTCGGCCTGTTTCGGGTTCTGCAGAAGCGCCAGCGCCGCCTCCGCTATCCGATCCGGCCGGCCGAAGGGGACCAGCCGGGCCGATTTCCCGTTGGAAAACAGCTCTTTCGCCCCTCCAACATTCGCGGAAATAATCGGCACCCCGCAGGCCGCTCCCTCCAGAAGGCCTTGTCCCAAACTTTCCCAGGCGGGGGCCAGCAGCAGGTCCAGCCCTCCGATCCAGCGGAACCGCTCAGCCGGCCGGTAGCGGGTGAGGGTGACCCGCCCGGTGAGCCCCAGCGTCCGGATCATCCCATCGATCTTCCGGCGGTAACGGGCGGAGATCTTCCGGGCCGCCGGGGTGGCGCCGGCCGGGAGTCCCGCGATCAGGAACCGGCAGTCCGGCCTGCGGCGGCGGATCATTCGGGCCGCCTTCAGGAAGTCGGCATGCCGCTTGGCCGGATAAAAGTTGCCGATCATCCCGACCAGCGGTGTCTCATCCCGCAGGCGCAGCTTCCGTTTGAGCCAATCCGGTTTCCGGGCCGGCATGGCTGCCGGATCCACCCCGCTGTTTGGGATCACCCGGCTCTTTCTTTGAAGCGCCGCGGGCAACAGCCGCTTCATCCCTTTGGAGGAGACGATGATTCCGGCCGAAAGCTGACCGATCAGGGTCAGGGTGGACAGGGGGATTCGCTCCGATCCGTCGGGCCTGAGCATCTCGACGCTGGAGAGGTACCAGAGATGGGGCAGGTTGGCCTGCCAGGCCGCCGCCAGACCGCCGGCCGACGGGGAGGCCGATTGAACGACCTCAATCTTCCGCCGGCGGATCAGCCGTTCCAGCGCTGTGGTCCGGCCGCGGGCCGGCAAGCGGGCCACGGTGACCGCCGCCTCCGACCGGGGCAGCGCCTTCAGGATGCCGGCCAGCCCGATCGCCGCCCCGGTGATCCCGCCGTTTTCCAGGACCACCAGAACCCGGACCGGTTTTATCATGACCGGCCGGATGAATGCCGCTCCGGCCGGCGGCCGGCTTCCCGGTTGACCCAGGGATTGATTCGGGAGACGCCGTCCCATCGGACCACTCGGCGCATATAGCTGGGCCGACCCGGCAGGACCGCGATCCGATACGAGAGCAGGATTTTGAGCGCCAAGCGGTAATCCTCCTCGGAAAGAAGCGTTTGATCGTAACCGCCAACCCGTTCCATCGCTTCTTTCCGGATCATTGCTCCGGCGTGGAGGATCACATTCTCCCGGAATTCCACCTTTCCATCCGGAGGCACCGCCCGCTCGAGTTCGAGCGGGCGGCCCTGATGGCTGATTTCCATCTGGTGTCCATAAACCCACCCCGTTTGGGGGCGGCGTTCCATGAACCGCGCATATGTTCTCAAATGTCCCGCCAGCATGATGTCTTGGGAGCCGCAGATCGCGATCAGGCGGCCATGAGCGGCCCGCAGCAGCCGGTTTCGGGAGAGAGGAGCTCCAGCCTGAAGCGGGTGATGAAAAAAGCGGAGTCGAGGGTGCCAGAGGTACTTTCGGATGATTCGGCCGGTTCGATCGGTGGAACCGTCGTCCAGCGCCAACAGCTCGAAATTTGGATGATCTTGAGCCAATACCGAATCCAGGGTCTGGTCGATCCACCGCTCAGCATTGTGGGCCACCAGAAGAACCGACACCTCCGGCCGGTCGGCTCCCCCGATTTTCGGCTCGGCCAACAACCCCTGTTCCCTCAGCTGAGCCGTCAGGCGCCGGAGGGAAGCTGAAGTCCCCTTTGGCTGCACCCCTCCCTGGAACGATTGCCAGGGGCGGGCAAGCCGCGCCCCTCCGTCAAAGACCGCCATGTCGGAGAATCGGGCCAACGCCAGGCCGGTTTTGGAGGCAATCCCGTAGCCGGTTCGGATCAGCCGCCCGGCGGTCTCTCCGCTCCCGGAGCGGACCTTGGGCCCGGCGGGGCGCTTCTTCGGGACCGTCCGCTTGAATCCGACCATCCGGTCCACGCTGCGGAAAAGGGCCGGGTAATCGAGG
>PCVW01000061.1:5629-12649 GCA_002787095.1 Candidatus Omnitrophica bacterium CG11_big_fil_rev_8_21_14_0_20_64_10
AGCAGGAAATGTTCCTCCGAGCGCCGGACCAGCTTCCGGCGCCCCTCTGGATTGGAGGAGGCCCCCTGTCGGTGATGCACGAAAAGAAAATGGACCCGAAGCAGCCGGTAGCCGTTCATTCGAAGCTGGAAGGCATAATCCAGGTCCTCCACTCCGAAGAAGTATCCCTCATCGAAGGGGCCGATCTCCGCCATCACCAATCGGCGGATCAACAGGCAAAAGCCGTGCAGCCAGCGGACCGACTCCAGCTGCCCGGCGTATTTCTTCTGGAACGCCTCGTCCACCCGGGCGGTTTCCCGTTCGCTGCGGGTCGGGCGCAGGGCCGGCGGCCACCGGCGCCCCCCCGTTCCTTTGAACAACTCCTCCGAGGCCGGACCGACCGCCCCGACCCCGGGATGCTGGGCCGCGTCGATCAGGCGCTGCGCCCACCCAGGGGGAACCAGTGTATCGGAATTCAGAAAACAGAAGTACTCCCCCCGGGCCATCCGGATTCCCTGGTTGCTCCCAGCGGCGAAGCCGGCGTTCTTCCGGTTCCGGATCACCCGCGCCTTGGGGAATTCCTTCAGCATCCGACCGATTCGCTTCCCCTCGCTGTTGTCCACGACAATCACTTCGAAGGGGACCGTCGTGTTCCGGAAGACCGACCGCAGGCAGGCGGCGGTCATTCCCGGCGTGTCGACGGTGAGAAGAATGATGGAGAGTTGGGGCGCGGTCTTCACTTTGATTCCAGCAGTTGTCGGAACAGCCGAGGGATCCGCAGCAGGTCCCAGCGGCCATAGGTCAGAGCGTAAGCCGGGACGGTCTCGGCCAGATGGTTGAGCAGCTCCAGATGCCGGGCGGAGCTTTGCGGCGGGGGGTCGTTCAGATAGCAGACGAACTGCCCGCTTTTGAGGAGCCGCTTGAGTGTTTGCTGGGTATTTAATCCCACGCACCGGGCTGCTCCGGTTGTCCGGAATTGGGGGAAGATCAGAAGCCGGGGGCGGCAATGGGGGCGAACCTTCCCGGGATAAATTTTCTCCAGGTGGAATGCCAGCCGCGGCCCGGATGACTTTTGAGCCAGACCTTTGAGCTCTGGAAAGAGGGCCGCGACCGACCGGTTCAGCCGCAGCCGCCGGGGGAAGGCATGCACCTGCAGCTGCCCCTTCCGGGAGAGGAGCGGCTGCTCATCGGAGAGGAACTGGAACCCGTCCCGGACCGCCGAGAAGCTCAGGGTGGTCTTGCCGGCTCCCGGCCCTCCGATGATCAGGATCCCGTTGCCCGACGGGTCGGAGACGCAGCCGGCATGCAGGAAGAAGAAGCCCCGGGTTCTGAGCCAGTAATGGACCGATTGGGTGAAGAAATAATGGTAGGCCGGGTCCGGCAGGAGACTCCGATCCGGCACCGCCGCCGCCTGGATCACCCGCCGCTTTATGTCATGCAGCACGAGCATGCTGCTCCGGCCGTAGCGGGTCAAAGCCCGGTCGGGCAGGGTGTGGTGCACCGCGATCTCCTCCTGCCCGCCAAAGGGGGGCGGATACGGCCGGTTACTTCCCGGCGAGGGGAGGGTTCTCAAGTCCAGCTGCACCCTCCGGGCGCCGGCCGGGAGCCGGGAGGTCCGGAACGGCTTTAAATCCTCGGCGACGGTCTGAAAGAGAAGGGGATGATCGGCGGTGAGGACCAGCGGCAGACCGTAAATATCGAAGTAAGCTTTCTGCATAAGTTTGTGCCGAGGCGGGGAGTTGGCGCCTCACCCGGCCTTCGGCTTCGCCTCAGGGCCAGGGTGTCCGGTCGGCCAGCCAGCCTCGGCGCAACGCCATGCTCCTGCTCGTCGCATGGCCTGGGATTTTATGGCTCGGCCTCCCTTCAACTCCCCGCCGGAAATCAAGGTTGTGCCGAGGCGGGGAGTTGAACCCCGAAGGCCTTGCGGCCACTAGCTCCTGAAGCTAGCGCGTCTGCCAGTTCCGCCACCTCGGCGAGGTACAGCTTAGAGGAACGGACTCGTAATATATCGCTTTCAGGAGCGTTATGGAAGCCCCTTCTGGTCTAAAAGGAACCCCGCTTCAGGTGTTGATGGAGGGCAGCTGCCGTCCTGATCAGTTCTTGGACGCTTGCGTTGTGTTTGTTGTAGATGAAGTCCCGATTCCCTACGGCCAGAATGACCACCTCTTCTTTGCATATCGTATAGAGGATTCTGTATTTACCGGCCCGGATCTTCCATAATCGGCTGGTGGTTCCCTTGAGCGGTTCTCCGATGAGATGGGGGGCGATCTGGAGTTTTTTGTCTGCCGATCGGATGATCCGATCCGTCCACGAAGGGTCTACCGATCGGATGTCTTCCTGGGCTTTCTTATGCCAAATGACCCTGAATTGTCGGCTTAGCGCTTCCTCATTCGCCTCTGGTTCCACTTCAGCATCTCTTTCGTAGACATTGCGTCATCCCGCCGAAAACTTTTCAGTCGGCTTTCGGCAAGGTCAGCCAAGGAAATATCCTCCGCAAGCTCCAGGAACGCGCTGACCACGTCTCGGACGACTTGGGCTAGGGGGATATCCTCCTCCTTGGCGATATGCAGAAGGGATTCCCGGATGTCCTTCGGGAAAGCCACCTGTATTCTCGGCTCTGTGGTCGGCATCATCTTCTCTCCGAACAAAGTGTACCACCTGAGACCCACCAGAGTCAAGGGCGGTTTCTCCCGCTGTTTCTCCCGCGTGAACGGGCCCTCCGGCTATAATGATCCGGCTATGGCATCCCGCTTCCTGAAAGAGGGCCTTTCCGCCGGCCGGGTGATCTCCGGCCGTTGGGAGATGACCCGCCGCCACGACCTGATCTACCGCAAGGATGGCCCGGAGGAGCAGATCGTGGTCCAGGGGCCTCTCCTTCAGGCCAAGCCGGGGCAGGTCACCTTCCGGGTGGACCGCCAAGCGGTCGGTGGAGACCTGACCGGCCGCCGGCTGACCCTGCGGGGCCGCTGGCAGGCCGACCCCAAGAACCGCCTCAGCTTCGTGGTGGACCGCCGCTCCCGCCCCAGCGACTGGCTGGTGCTGCAGGGGGCTTGGGAGCTCAACCGCCGCAATGAGATCCTCTACCGCTGGCGGGGGGAACAGCTCAAGACCAAGAAGAAAACCGAGCGGCTGATCCGCTTCCAGGGGGTCTGGGAGCTCTCCGACGATCGGCACCTGACCTATGTGCTGGACCGGGAGCTGGGTTCCTCCTTCCGCTTCCGGGGAACCTACCAGACCCCGACCCTGGCCGCAAAAACCGGGGCGATCCGCTTCCAGATCGGCGCCGAGGTCAAAGGCCGCCGCCGGGTGGAGACGATCACCCTCTTCGGCAAGTGGAAACTTTCCCGGGGGCTGGCGCTGGCCCTGGAGATGCCGGCCGGCCCAGGCCACCGCCGCCGCCAGATCACATTTGGGGCCGATTTTGAGATCGGCCGGGCCGGGCAGGTGACCGCCCGCCTCAAGACCGGCTCCGGCGAGCCGCTGGGGATCGAGGTTGCGCTTACCCGCTCCCTCCTGGCCGGCTCCGGGGAGGCCTTCCTTCGCCTGAACCGCTCTCTTGAGGCTCAGGCAGTGGAGGCGGGAGTCCGCCTTCGGTGGTAAACTTTGTGGTATCCTAAATGACAGAGACAGAGACCGTCCTGATCGCGAAGAACCCCTCCGCCGGCCATAATTTCGAGCTTTTGGAGAAAGTGGAGGCCGGCCTGCAGCTCCAGGGGTCGGAGGTAAAATCCCTCCGGGCCCGGAAGGCCAACCTTCGGGACGCCTTTGCCCGGGTGGAAAAAGGGGAAGTTTTCCTGCATGGCATGGACATCTCCCCCTACGCTCAGGCGGGGCCGACGGCCCCCCCGGCCAAGCGGGTCCGCCGGCTGCTGCTGCACCGGGCCCAGATCGCCCGGCTGGAGGGTAAACTTGGGGGCGGAGGGCTCACCCTGGTGGCGACCCGGCTCTACTTCAAGGGATCGCTGGTCAAGGTGGAGCTGGCGCTGGCCCGCGGCAAGAAGCGGCACGACAAGCGGGAGAGCTTGAAGAAACATGATGCCCGCCGGGAGATCGAGCGGGCCCTGCGCCGCAAGGTCTAGGCAAAGGGGACTGTCCCCGGGATGGGTGTCTTGTGTCCTGGTGTCTGGTGTCTTTTTTTGGGGGCGACACGGTTTCGACCGGAGTGACTGGGTCGAATGTCGCGCGCCGAGGTTGCTCGGAGGCCTCGTAAAAAACCGGGCAAAAAGATAAACGCCAAAAATACGGTTAAGGGGATTGCCCCGGTTGTGCCGATTCGGCCGGCCGTGGTCCCCATGGCTCTGGCTGCTTAATAAGTAGCCCGTCCTCCTGCCCACGCCTGCTAGGCGGGATGGACGACACAGCAGGCTGGCTGGATCTCGTTTCCTCTGGGGGGTCCAGCGAGGAGCCGACTGGGGGATAGTTCGTCGTGGACCCCGTCTGCGGGGGCCGCAGCGGACGAACTCAAATCGCAGACTACGCGCGTAGTGGACGCGACTGGGTTGCTTTCGGCACGGGGGTTCGACTCCCCCCGCCTCCACCGCTTCAGTTTCCTCAAAAACCCCATATCTGAGATTTCATCACCATTAATTAAAATGCATTTCTTTTGACTCTAACTGATTGAATTGGGTAAACTTAGCTTACGGCTCCCCGAAGCTGTCTCTTTGGGGGCCGTATTTTTGTTTTCCGATGTCTCTGGGGGGAGACTGGGATCATCATGAGCATGGAAAAAACTGTGCTTGACGGGCAAAACAAGCTTTCAACTCGCTGTCCCGTTCCTTTCCCCGTTATTGTGGACGGGATTTGGGTGGGGATATCCGCTGATTTAAATGGTCAGGATTTTTCCGTTCAGCTTCCCGATGTCCTTTCGATTTTCCCTCCAGACTCCAAGCATCGGGTTAAGGTCAGGTTCTCCAATACCGAAGCGGAGGAGTTTCCGGCGAAGGTCGTTTCGAGCGAAAGCCATCCCGAGAGCGGAATCATTGTCGGGATGCAGCTGGCAGGCTCAGGCCGGTTTGACTCGAACCGGGCCGAAGCGGCTGCTAAGAACCTAAGCCGGATTGATGAGAGCTTTAGACAAAAGGTCCTCCAAATGCGCAAGGCCGTCGCGTGGATCAAGGCGGAGTGTGATCTTCGAGATTCCCGGGGGCCGCGGCAGTCTCCCGGTGCGTTTCTCGAGGAACTTCAAGGACGAGTTTTTCCGGCGTTCGACAAGTCTTTGGCGCAGATATGGGACCTGTACACGAGACTTCACCAGGAGGGAAGGAGAGCGCATCAGCTTTTCTGTCAATGGATGCTTCATGATCTCGTGGAAGAGCAGGTCGAGATCAACCGGCACATCTACCGCAAGCCGCTTGGGTATCCAGGTGATTTCATGATGATGAACTACATCTACGATTACCACGCCGGGCGTTACCTTGGGAAAACGACCTTTGAAAAACTGATCAACCGGTACACCTGCAATATTCCGATCTCAAAATCCAATATCGGCAGGAAGGAGTATCTGAAGAAGCAGATTGAAAAGGTGATCCGAAGCCACCTTGACCCCTCCTTGCTCAGCGTTGGCTCCGGACCGCTCAGAGAGCTCGTGGAATTGCTCACCGAGGGGAAGATCGCCAAGCCGTTTTCGTTTGCGTGTGTGGACTTCGAGAAGAAGGCCATCGCGCACGCGGAGAAGGAGCTTGCGAAGCTTCCTTCCGGGAAACGCGGGCTGATCAGGGAGCGGTTTGTCATCGGTGATGTGGTTTCGATCATTCGAAAAAAGGATTTCAGGGCGGCTTTGGGACAGCATGATCTCATCTATGTTTCGGGGGTGTTCGACTACCTCTCCGATCGTTTGGCCTCTGCCTTGGCGGAGCAGCTCTTCCGCCTGTTAAAGGGCGGGGGGCGGCTGATCATCGTCAATGCCAGTCTCCAGCGCAGTTCCCACAGAGCGTACTATGAAATTCTGGGCGAATGGGATATGTATCACAGAACTGAAGAGGAAATGCTCAACTGGGTGCGTCCCGAGTCGCGGCCGTCGATTCGTTTTGAATCCGTCCCGAATTGCCCCGGCTATCTTTTTATGGTTTTGGATAAGCTCGCCTGATGAATCACTTTGCTTTCTCGGCATATGCCACGAGCGTCACGACGGGCTTCCTGGGCCTGTTTCTGATTTTCGCTGCCCGGGCGCATCTCTCATCCGCTCAGCGTCTTTTCGCCCTCTATTCATTCAGCATCGCTTTGTGGAGCTTTTGTGCGGGAAAATTTTCTCCGGGATTTGAGGATCCCTCTCTGTTTTGGGGGAGGGCGCTTCACCTTGGAGCTGCGCTCATTCCCGTTCTGTTCTTTCATTTTGTCTTGAGATTTCTTGGAGGCCCGAAATCGAAGGGGCTCGAGAAAATTCTTGGCGTTGGCTATGTTCTGGCGGCCTTGTTTGTTCTTGCCGGCTTTTCCGGCCATGCATTGGTCCGCGGGGTCACTTCAACATCTGCCTACAGTTATCCAACCCCAGGGTGGGCATATCCATTCTTCTTCTCTTACTTTGTTGCTTATGTTCTGGCCGGCATTTCCCTACTGTTTAAACAATTCATTCATTCGTCGGGTGTTGAAAAGAACCGGATCAAGTATCTCCTGTTCTGCTCCATCGTGGGATATCTCGGCGGTTTGAAGCACTTCCTGATCTTGGTTGGGTTGCAACCGTTTCCGATATATCCCTACGGGACCTACGCGGTCGCGATTTATGCTGTCGCCGTCGTCTACGCGATTACCCGGCATCGGCTTTTGGATATTAATCTTGCGGTTGCCCGCCTGGTTCTCGGTGTTTCGATCTATGCGCCGTTGCTTTTGCTGCCGGCTTTTATCGGTCGGGCTTTTCACTCCGAAATTCAGCGGTGGCTTGGAGAGGAGTGGTGGCTGTTCCCGCTGTTCCTTGAGGCGTTGTTTGCCTTGGGCGGTCTTGTTTTGTATCGGAATCTAAGACGCCGCGCCGAGGCCCGCCTCTTGGCCGAGCAGCGACGGTATCAGGCGGTGCTTCGCCAGGCGGCGCAGGGGATGACCCTGATC
>PCVW01000006.1 GCA_002787095.1 Candidatus Omnitrophica bacterium CG11_big_fil_rev_8_21_14_0_20_64_10
GCACCGCTCTCCCGGCTTGAGCTGATCGGGGTTCATCCCCAGGCACATACTGCAGCCCGACTCCCTCCAATCGGCCCCAGACTCCTTGAAAATCTGGTCTAAACCCTCCACTTCTGCCTGTTTTTTGACCTGCTGGGAGCCAGGAACCACCATCACATAAACAGATTTAGCTATTTTCCTCCCTTTGAGAATTTTGGCGGCCGATCGCAGGTCGGTGATCCGGGCATTCGTACAGCTGCCGATGAAGACCTTGTCCAGTTTCAGATCCGTCAGGCGGGTTCCGGGTTTGAGCCCCATGTAGGCCAGGGCCTGCTCCACATCGGTGGCGCTCATTCCCGGAATCTGTCCGGGAGCGGGAATGACGCCGGTCACATCCATGACCATTCCCGGGTTGGTCCCCCAAGTGATCTGGGGGGCGATCATGCCGCAGTCAATCGTCAGCCGCCGGTCGAAAAGGGCGTCCGGATCGGAGGGGAGCGACTTCCAGAAGGTGACCGCCTTCTCGAAGGCGGCCCCCTGGGGGGCGAAGGGGCGCTTCCCCTCGGCGATGTAGTTAAAGGTGGTTTGATCCGGGGCGATCATCCCGGCCCGGGCGCCGGCCTCGATGGACATATTGCAGATCGTCATCCGCCCCTCCATCGAGAGGGAGCGGATCCCTTCGCCGGCATACTCCAGCACATGGCCGGTGCCGCCGGCGGTGCCGATGGTACCGATCAGCTTGAGGATCATGTCCTTGGGGGTCACCCGGTGAGGAAGTTTCCCTTCAAAAAGGACCCGGAAGGTTTTGGGCTTCTTCTGGGTCAGACACTGGGTGGCCAGCACATGCTCCACCTCGGAGGTGCCGATCCCGAAAGCCAGGGTGCCGAAGGCGCCGTGGGTGGAGGTGTGGGAGTCGCCGCAGACGATCGTCAGGCCCGGCAGGGTCAGCCCCAGCTCCGGCCCGATGATGTGGACGATCCCCTGTTTGTCGCTGGTCAGGTCGTACAGGGTGACGCCGAATTCCTTACAGTTCTTCTCCAGCGCTTCGATCTGCGCTTTGGAGATCGGGTCCTGGATGTTCATCCGGTCGGCGGTTGGTACATTGTGGTCCATCGTCGCCACCGTCAGCTCCGGCCGCCGGACCTTCCGCTTGGTGAGCCGCAGCCCCTCGAAGGCCTGCGGGGAGGTCACCTCATGGATCAGGTGACGGTCGATGTAGAGCAGGGTGGTGCCGTCGGGGAGTTCGGTCACCGCGTGCCGCTGCCAGATTTTCTCGAACAGGGTCTTGCCCATGGCTCAGCGTTTCTCCAGGGTGATGAAGCTGTAAGGATACCGGTTTTTGTCGTCCGGCTCAAGGTCTTGCCGTTCCGTCTCCCGCCATTGCTCCATCGGGATCTCGAACAGGAAGGTGTCCCCCTCAAAATCGGCATGGATCCGGGTCAGATAAATCCGGTCGGCCCGGTCCAGCGTCTGCCGGAAGAGCTCCGCTCCCCCGATCACGAATATCTCCTCGGCGCCGGCGCACAGTTCCAGCGCCCGTTCCACCGAGCCGGCGGTTAGCGCCCCCGTGGCCTGCCCCCTTTCACCTCCTCCGGGGCCAGGCCCCTTCACCTCTTCCGGGGTCAGGCCCCTTTTTCGGGTGATCACGATGTTGGTCCGGCCCGGCAGCGGCTTGCCGATGGATTCGAAGGTCTTGCGTCCCATCAGGATCGGGTGTCCCAGGGTCAGCTGCTTGAAGTGGGCCAGGTCGGCCGGGAGGCGCCAGGGGAGCTTGTTTTGAGCGCCGATTACGCCGTTGGCGGAAGCGGCGACGATCAGGGAGATCCGCATGGCCTAAACCGCGACCTGGGCCCGGATCGGGGGATGGTGCCGGTAGTTCTCCAGGACGATGTCTTCGTACCGAAAATCAAAGATCGACCGGACCTTGGGGTTGAGCTTCAGCGTCGGCAGAGGGTAGGGGGTCCGGCTCAACTGCAGCCGGGCCTGCTCGACATGGTTCTTGTAGAGGTGGACATCCCCGAAGGTGTGGACAAATTCCCCCGGCTTGAGGCTGCAGACCTGGGCGACCATCAGGGTCAGCAGGGCGTAGGAGGCGATGTTGAAGGGAACCCCCAGGAAGGTGTCGGCCGAGCGCTGGTACAGCTGACAGGAGAGGCGTCCCTCGGCCACATAGAACTGGAAGAAACAGTGGCAGGGGGGCAGCTTCATCCGGGCGATGTCGGCCGGGTTCCAGGCGGTGACGATCAGCCGGCGGGAGTCGGGATTCGTCCGGATCTGCTCGATCACCTGGGTGATCTGGTCAATTTTCCGGCCGTCGGGGGCCGGCCAGCTGCGCCACTGATGGCCGTAGACCGGTCCCAGCTCGCCGCTGGGATCGGCCCACTCGTCCCAGATGGTGACCCCCGCTTCCTGCAGGGAGCGGACATTCGTCTCCCCCCGCAGGAACCAGAGCAGCTCATGGACCACCGACTTCATGTGGACTTTTTTGGTGGTGATCAGGGGGAAGCCCTCGGCCAGGTCGAAGCGCATCTGCCAGCCGAATTGGCTTAAGGTGCCGGTGCCGGTCCGGTCGGTTTTTTCGGTGCCGTTGTCGAGCAGGTGGCGGAGGAGCTCCAAATAGGCCTTCATGGGAGGGCCATTATACCCCATCCGGCGCCGGCCGGAAGCGGCTCGGACGGCCTGGCATGGAGCGGCTCGTTTGTGTATAATGGCCGTTTCCGATTACCGATCATGGAAGGATACCTCGGCGTCCTCATTACTTTCTTGTTGGCGGCCGGCATCGCGGGAGCCATGCTGGTCTTGGCCTCCGTGTTGGGCCCCAAAGCCCCTTCGGCGGTCAAGGATGAGCCGTTTGAGTGCGGGCAGCCGCCGATGGAGGTCTCCGGCGGCCGGTTGTCGGTCAAGTTTTATCTGGTCGCGATGCTCTTTATCCTCTTCGATGTGGAGCTGGTCTTCCTGTTCCCCTGGGCGGTCGTTTACCGGGAGTTGGGACGCTTTGCCTTCTGGGAGATGGGGGTTTTTATGGGGATCGTGATCCTGGGGTTCTGGTACGCCTGGAAGAAGGGGGCGCTGGAGTGGGAGTGAGCCGCGATGTTCGGTAAGAGCAACTTCATGACCACCAAGCTGGACGCGGCCGTCGGCTGGGCCCGGAAGTTCTCCCTCTTCCAGTATCCGTTCGTGACCGCCTGCTGCGGGATGGAGTACATGGCGACCGCTTGTTCCCATTACGATGTGGACCGGTTCGGCGCCGGCTTCCCGCGGTTCTCCCCCCGGCAGGCCGACGTGCTGTTCGTCGTGGGGACGATCAGCCACAAGCTGGCGCCGGCGCTTAAGAAGATCTACGAGCAGATGACCGAGCCCAAGTGGGTGGTTGCCTTCGGCGTTTGCACCTGCACCGGCGGCTTCTACGACAATTACGCCACTGTGATGGGGATCGACACCATCATCCCGGTGGACCTGTACATCCCCGGTTGCCCCCCGCGGCCGGAGTATGTGCTCGACGGCTTGATGAAGCTTCAGGATAAGATCCAGGCCCAGCACGAGGGCCGGGAGACCCCGCCGCTGCCGGGCATGCAGCGTTCCCTCCATGAATCCGGCTTCTCTGTGTAAGACCCTCGCCGATCGCTTCCCACAGGGGGTGCTGGGGACCCACACCTTCCGGGGGGACGCGACCGTCACCGTCCGGCCCGAGGCGATGTTGGAGATCGCGCGGGTGTTGCGGGATGATCCGGAGTTCCGGATGAACTTCCTGATGGACCTGACCGCCGTCGATTACCTGGCGTTCGGCAAGAAGCCGGCCACCGGCGCCTTCTCCAACACCGGCGTGGCGGTTCGGCCCCCGGCGGAGATCGGCGGGAAGGAGGCCTGGCCGGGGCGGGCGACCGGGGACCGCTTTGAGGTGGTGATCCATTTCTTCTCCCTGCCATTGAAGCACCGGCTTAGGATCAAGGTGCCGGTCGGGGGAGAGAGCCCGGCCGTCCCGTCTCTGACGGCCCTTTGGCTGGCCGCCGATTGGTTTGAGCGGGAGGTGTGGGACATGTACGGTATCCGCTTTGCCAATCACCCGAACCTCAAGCGGCTGCTGATGTACGACGGCTTCATGGGGCATCCTCTGCGCAAGGATTATCCGGTCAACAAACGCCAGCCGCTGGTCGGCCCGGTCAACTGACATGCCGGAAACCCCCACCCTCGACACGAAAGAGATGCTGATCAACGTCGGGCCTTCCCACCCGGCGATGCACGGCATCATCCGGATCGTCGCCCGGCTGGACGGGGAGGTGATCCGGGGGGCCGAGGTGGAGATCGGCTATCTCCACCGGGGCTTTGAGAAGATGTCGGAGACGGTCTCCTACAACGGGGTCATGCCGTACACCGACCGCCTCAACTATGTCTCCCCCCTGATCAACAATGTCGGCTACTGCCTGGCGGTGGAGAAGCTGATCGGCCTGACGGCGCCGGAACGCTGCCAGTACATCCGGGTCATCATGTCGGAGATCTCCCGGATCACCGACCATTTGACCTGCGTCGGCGCCAGCGCGATGGAGCTGGGGGCCTTCACGGTCTTCCTCTACATGATCAAGGCCCGGGAGTATCTCTGGGAGATGGTGGAGGCGGTGACCGGGGCGCGGCTGACCGTCTCCTACTGCCGGATCGGCGGGGTCAAGGGGGATCTGCCGGCCGGGTTTGAGGCGCAGTGCCGCAAGGCGCTGACGGAGACCCGGGCGGTTCTCAAGGAGGTGGACAAGCTCCTCTCCCGCAACCGGATCTTCGTGGACCGAATGAAGGAGACCGGCCGGATCTCCGGGGAGGAGGCGATCGCCTGGGGGATCACCGGCCCCTTCCTGCGGGGCTCCGGCGTCGCCTACGATGTTCGCAAGGCCAATCCCTACCTGGTCTACGACCGGCTGGAGTTTGAGATCCCGGTCGGCCGGCACGGGGACAACCTGGACCGCTACTATGTTCGGATGGCGGAGATGGAGCAGTCCATGCGGATCGTCGAGCAGGCGCTGGCGAAAATCCCGGGCGGGCCGGTGCTGGTGGAACCGGAGAGCGGCAAGCCGGTGGACTTGGAGAAGATGACGCCGCCGGCCAAGCCGGAGTCGCTGCCGGTGATGCCGGCCGCCGTGATGGTGGACAAGGGCAAGCGGGGCCGGATCCATGAGATCCGGGACCGGCTGGCCCAGGTGGACCCGACCCTCGGCGGTTATGACGCCGCCACCGAACGGCAAGTGGCCGCCGGGGAGAAGCGGGTCTCCCTGCCTCCGAAAGAGGACACCTACGGCAACATCGAAGGGCTGATGAACCACTTCAAGCTGGTGATGTTCGGGCATGGGGTCCGTCCTCCGCAGGGGGAGGCCTACTTCCCGGTGGAGGGGGCCAACGGGGAGCTGGGTTTCTATGTCGTCAGCGACGGCAGCGAGAACCCCTACCGGGTGCGGGTGCGTCCCCCCTGCTTCACGATCATGGGGGCCCTGCCGAAACTGTTGATCGGGGACATGATGGCCGACTTGGTGCCGACCTTCGGGTCGGTCAACATGATCGGTGGAGAGCTGGACCGCTGAGTTATCAACAACCAGGGACAGTCCCCGGTTGTTAATAAGTGGAGCTAGAGTGACGGATTTTAGTGTGCTGGAGAAGGAAGCGAAGCGGCTGTTGGGCCTGTACGAGGAAAAGCAGGCGGCGATGCTCCCCCTGTTGTGGCTCGTGCAGGAGAAGGTGGGGCACATCCCGCCGGCCGGGGAGATCTGGGTGGCCGACCAGATCGGAATCGGGGTCGTCCATGTCCGGGAGGTGGTCAGCTTCTACACGATGTTTCAGACCCGACCGGTTGGCCGCCAGCACATCCAGGTCTGCGCCTCGCTACCTTGCGCGCTCAAGGGAAGCAAGCAGTTGGTCCGGCAGCTGGAGGAGCGGCTGGGGGTCAAGGCGGGGCAGACCTCGGCCGACGGCAACATCACCCTTTCGACCGTCGAATGTCTCTGCGCCTGCGAGCAGGCGCCGGTGGCCCAGGTCAACAAGACCTACGCCGGGATGCTGGAGGGGAAGGAACTGGAGCGGCTGGTGGCCCATGTCCAGCGGCGGCCCGGCGATCTGTTCGAGCCGCCGGCCGAAGACCGGTGGCATGTGGATACCGACGGCCCGGTCCTCTCCAAGCGGTTCGGCAACGCTGGCGGGACCGACCTGAAAACTTATTTGACCGACGGCGGCTACACCGCGGCGGGCAAGGCCCTGAAGATGAAGCCGGAGGAGGTCATTGACCTGGTGATGAAGTCGAACCTCCGGGGGTTGGGGGGAGCCGGTTTCCCGACCGCCAAGAAGTGGACCTTCATCCCGAAGAACCGAACGAAACCGGTCTTTTTGGTGGTCAACGCCGATGAGGGGGAGCCGGGCACCTTCAAGGACCGCTACATCTTGGAGCGGGACCCCCACGCCCTGATTGAGGGGATGCTGATCGCCGCCCACGCGATCGGGGCCCACAAGGCCTATGTCTACATCCGGGGGGAGTATTTCCGGCCGTACGACCGCCTGCAGAAAGCGGTGGACGAGGCCAAAGCGGCCGGCTGGCTGGGCAAGAACATCCAGAAGAGCGGCTTCGATCTGGAAATCATCCTGCATCGGGGGGCCGGCGCCTACATCTGCGGGGAGGAGACAGCACTCCTCTCTTCGCTGGAAGGGAAGAAGGGGTTCCCGAAGCTCAAGCCCCCCTTTCCGGCGGTGGAGGGGCTCTTTCGTTGTCCCACGATTGTCAACAATGTGGAGACCCTCGCCTGCCTGGGGCCGATCCTCAAGAACGGCCCGGAGTGGTTCGCCAAGCTCGGAGTTGCCCGGCAGGGGGGCACCCGCCTCTTCAGCGTTTCCGGCCATGTGAAGCGGCCGGGGCTGTATGAAGCGCCGGTCACCGTGACCCTGCGGGAGCTGATCGAGTCGGACCGCTACGGACAGGGGGTTCGGGACGGCAGGAAGCTCAAGGCGGTGATCCCCGGCGGGATCTCGGCCAAGGTGCTGGCCGCCGATGAGGTGGATGTTGGGGTGGGTTTTGACTCTTTGACGGCCGCCGGCACGATGGCCGGCTCGGCCGGGGTGATCGTGATGGATGAGACCACCTCGATGGTGGCCGCGCTGCAGTCGGCCTCCCATTTCTTCGCCGATGAGTCCTGCGGCCAGTGCTCCCCCTGCCGGGAAGGGACCGGCTGGATCCTCAAGATGGTTAACCGGGTCAAGGCCGGCGGCGGGCGGCAAGGGGATTTGGATGTGCTGCTCAAGACCGCCGCGGCGATGGAGGGCAAGACGATCTGTGTCTTCGCCGATGCCGCCGCCTGGCCGGTGCAGAGCTACATCACCAAGTTCCGATCGGAGTTCGAGGCGGCGCTTAAGGGGTCCGAAGAGGCTTTGTCATGCCGAAGCTGACGATTGATGGAAAAACAGTTGAGGTGGGAGCCGGAAAAACGGTGATCCAGGCAGCCGAGCAAGCCGGCTGCTTCGTCCCACGCTACTGCTACCATCCGGGGCTCTCCATTGCCGGCAACTGCCGGATCTGCTTGGTGGCGGTGGAAGGGCAGAAGAAGCTCCAGATTGCCTGCAACACGCAGGTCTCCGACGGGATGGTGGTCCACACCCAGGGGGAGCCGGTGGAGCAGGGGCGGGCGGAGGTGCTGGAGTTCCTGCTGGCCAACCATCCGCTGGACTGCCCGGTCTGCGACCAGTCGGGGGAATGCGACCTGCAGAACTTCTACATGGCCTACGGCCGGTATGACCCCCGCTTCGCCGAACAGAAGGTCCGAAAGCCCAAGGCGGTGCCGTTGGGGCCGACCGTCATGCTGGACGCGGAGCGGTGCATTCTCTGCTCCCGCTGCGTCCGCTTCACCGATGAGGTGAGCCGAACGCAGGAGTTCGGGATCTTCAACCGGGGGGATCGGGCCGAGGTGGGGATTTATCCGGGCAAAACGCTGTCCAACCCCTATGCCGGCAATGTTGTGGACATCTGTCCGGTCGGGGCCCTGACCGACCGGGACTTCCGGTTCAAGGCCCGGGTCTGGTATCTCTCCAGCTCCCCGTCGGTCTGTCCCGGCTGCTCCAAGGGGTGCAACATCGATATCCATTACACCCTGGACCGGCCCCATCTGGACGACGGGGCCCGGGTGATGCGGCTGAAACCCCGGGTCAATCCCGAGGTGAACCAATGGTGGATGTGCGACGAGGGGCGGTACGCCTACAAGGCGATCGACCGGTGCCGGATACTGAAGCCCCGCCACCGGGGCCGGGCCCTGGGCTGGGAGACGGCGGTGCTGGAGTTGGCCGGTCAGTTGGCCCGGATCGAGCCAAAGCAGCGGGAGGAGAGCGTTGCGGTGATCGCCGGCACGAATCTGACGACCGAGGCGCTGTATCTGGCTGCCCGGCTGTTTGGAGAGGGGCTGCAGATCCGGAACTGCTCCGCCGAGCTGCCGGTCCTGCCGGGCAGCCACGACGAGCTGCTGATCCAGGCGGACAAGAATCCGAACCGGAAGGGGGCCGAACTGCTGGGGTTGGCGGGTGAGAAAGCCCGGCCGGCCGAACCGTGGATCCAGGCGGCGCTCGACGGGAAGATCAAGTCCCTCTGGGTGATCGGGGAGGACCTGGCCGCCCGTTTCGGGGAGGAGACGGTCAAGCAGTTGGCCGAAAAACTGGAGTTGTTCGTCTACCAGGGGAGCCATGAGAACGGGACCGCCGCGCAGGCCCACTGGGTCCTGCCCTCGGCGGTCTACGCCGAGCAGGCGGGCACCTTCGTCAACTGCGACGGCCGGGTCCAGGCGCTCACCAAGGCCTTTGAGCCGTTGGGAGAGTCCCGGCCGGATTGGCTGATTCTGACGGCGCTGCTCACCCGATTGGAGCTGCCGGCGCCGGGGAATGAGCCGGCGAAGATCTTTGAGGCGCTGGCGGCGGCCCATGCGCCGTTTGCGGGGATGACCTACGAACGGCTCGGCCTGCAGGGGCTGCCTGCCCGCCTGGATGGGGCCGGCGGCTTGGGCGGGCCGGCTGCCGGCGCGGCGGCCAAGGCGGAACGCAAATGATCTGGGAGATCGGCATCCCGTTCGCCCTGTCGGGGGCGATCCTCTTCTTCGTCCTGAACCTGGGGGGGCTGCACACCTGGATTGAGCGGAAGCAGTCGGCGATCATGCAGGACCGGATCGGCGCCAACCGGGCCTCGATCTTAGGTGTTCGTCTCTTCGGCCTATTCCATCCCCTGGCCGATGCGATCAAGATGTTCGTGAAGGAGGACTTTATCCCCCCCCAGGCGGACAAGCTGCTCCATACGCTGGCTCCGTTCCTGTCGGTCTTCTTCAGTCTGGTCGCCTTCGCCGCGATCCCGTACGGAGATCGGCTGGTGATCGGGGGGCGGGTGATCGAACTGCAGGCGGCGAATCTCAATGTGGCCCTGCTCTACATCTTCGCGATGCTTTCCCTGGGGGTCTACGGGGTGATCCTGGCCGGGTTCTCCTCCCACAACAACTACGCCCTTTTGGGCGGCATTCGGGCCGCCGCCCAGATGGTCTCCTACGAGATCACGCTGGGGATCGCGATCATCGGGACGGTCATGATCTACGGGACGCTGGACCTGCAGCAGATGGTCCGGGCGCAGGGGGGGCTCTTGTTCGGGTTCCTGCCGGCCTGGGGGGTCTTTTTGCAGCCGGTCGGCTTCCTGGTCTTCACCGCGGCGGCGCTGGCGGAGACCAAGCGAGTCCCGTTCGACCTGCCGGAGGGGGAAAGTGAGATCATCGGCTACTTCGTCGAGTACAGCGGCATGAAGTTCGGGATGTTCTTCATGACCGACTTCATCGAGACGATCATGGTGGCGGCGCTGGCGACCACCCTCTTCTTCGGCGGCTGGCAGGTGCCGTACTTGACGCCCGACGGCTTCCAGTTCCCCTGGGGGGCGTTTGTGCCGGTGGCGGCGATCCCGTACGCGCTGCTCACGGTCGCCAGCTTCACGGTCAAGGTGCTGGCCTTCTGCTGGCTCTTCATGGTGATCCGCTGGACGCTGCCCCGCTTTCGCTACGATCAGCTGATGCGGCTGGGCTGGCGGATCCTCTTTCCGATTTCGGTGGCGAATGTCCTGATCACCGGGGCGGTGTTGGCATGGCGATGATCATTGAGCGCAAGGAGCTGAACCTCTGGGAGCGGCTTTACCTGCCGGAGATCCTGCGGGGATTGTGGCTGACTTCCCGCCACTTCTTCGTGAACATGTTCTTCCACACCGCTCACCTGTTCGGGCTCTTCAAGCGCCATCGGGCGGCAGTCACCACCCAGTGGCCCGAGGAGCTCCGGCCGCTGGCGGCCCGCTTCCGCAGCCGGCATCGGCTGACCACGCGGGAGGAGGGGACCCCCCGCTGTGTCGGCTGCATGCTGTGTGAGACGGTCTGCCCGGCCAAGTGCATCACGATCGTGGCCGGGGAGCACCCCGATCCGAATGTGGAGAAGTACCCGGTCCGTTTCGACATCGACCTGGGGGTCTGCGTCTACTGCGGCTACTGCGTGGAGGTCTGCCCAGAGGACGCGATCCGGATGGACACCAACATCCTGGATGTTTCCGCTTATTCCCGCGACCAGATGAAGTTGGACATCCATGAGCTGATGAACCCGACGCTGCGCAAGCCGGTGCCGGAGTGCGACCTGAAATTCCCCCACAAGTGCGCCCTGCATGACGGCAAACTCACCGGCAGCTGGGAGCGGGTCTACGGCCCCGGGGAGAAGCTCTCCCGGCCGGCCGATCAGGGGACGGAGCTGGCGGCCCGATGAGATACCGGCAGCTTCCGGGAACGCCGCTTCAGGTCTCCGAGATCGGTTTCGGGGTCTGGACCGTTTCCACGAGCTGGTGGGGGGTTAAGGAGGAGTCGGTCCGGGAGCGGCTGCTTAAGCGGGCGCTGGAGATGGGGATCAACTTCTTCGACACCGCCGACACCTACGGCAATGGGGAGGGGGAGTCGGTCTTGACCCGCTTCCTCAAGGCGCAGCGCGAGAAAATGGTGATTGCCACCAAGTTCGGGTACGACTTCTACCACCACACCCGGCAGGAGGGGCATGAGGAGCTGCCGCAGGACTTCTCGCCGAAGTACATCCGCTTCGCGCTGGAGGAATCCCTCAAGCGGCTGGCCACCGACCGGATTGATCTCTATCAGCTGCACAACTGCCGGATTGACGCGATTCAGCGCGACGATACATTTGCCGAGCTGGAGAAGTTAAAGAAAGAGGGAAAGATCCGGGCCTTCGGCGTGGCCCTGGGTCCGGCGATCGCCCCCCGCCAGGCGGAGGAAGGGCGGGCGGCGATCGAGAAGCGCCGGGTCAACACCGTGCAGATCATTTACAACCTGCTGGAGCAGATGCTGGGGGAGCCGGTCTTCGCGCCGGCCCGCCGGCTGGAATCCGGTGTTCTGGTGCGGGTGCCGCATGCCTCCGGGCTTCTGGACGGCACGGTGACCCGGGAGACGGTGTTCGGCAAGGAGGACCACCGCTACCACCGGGTCTCCAGCGCCGAGCGCAAACGGCTCTGGCAGGAGGAGGGGCTCAAGAAGGTGGAGCAGCTGGGCTTCCTGACGGAGAAGACCGGCCGGACGCTGAGTCAGGCGGCTTTGAAGTTCATCCTGCGGGAGCCGAGCATCACCTCGGTCTTCCCGAACATCTACAACGAGAAGCTGCTGGAGGAGTTCGCGGCGGCTCCCGATACCCTGGATTTGACGGACACCGAGTTCGACCGGGTCCAGGTCCTCGTGGCCCACAACTTCGGCCTCGCCCCCGCTTCCGCGGGCTGATTCGTTACTTCAGCTTCCAGATCCGGACGCGGATTTGGTCGTGTGTCGAGGTGTTCTTGGGGTCCCCGCCGTGGTAGCCCCAGATCCGGATGTGGTTGGCGCTCTTGTTCGTCCACCAGACGCCGTTGGATCGGTCGGCCTGGTTGACCCCGGCCCCCTCCTCATCGTTGTCCAGCGCCTCCAGATATACGAAGGTCTCCGTGGTCCCCAGGTTGTGGGGCAGGTCCACCCAGGCGAAGTTCCCCTCCGATTCCGCCCAATCCACCCAGCCACTGTCGTAGGCCGGCGGGCCGCCCAGCCCTGAGGCGGTCGCGGAGGCCGGGTAATAGGTGGTGAACTCCAGCGTCTCGGCCCGGGCTGAGCCGCTTGCGATGAGGAGGGCGTTTGCCAGAAGGAGCAGCGCCGATAAGGAGCGGGTTGTCATCCGCTAAAAGAGGGTTTGGGCCGCGGCCGCGGCCCAGTTCACCAGCGGTTTCTGAATCAGGCCCAACCCCAGCATGCCGGCGGCGCAGATCCAGAGCATGATCCGCAGGGTGGTGGGGACCGGAACCGGCGAAGGATCGGCCGGTTCGTCGGCGTACATCGTCTTGACGATCATCAGGTAGTAGTAGAGGGAGATCACCACCGCGATCGCCCCGATCCCCGCCAGCACCCCGTGCCCGGCGTCCACCGCCGAAAGGATCAGCAGAAACTTTCCGAAGAAGCCGGCCAGGGGAGGGACCCCGGCCAGCGAGAGCAGGGCCAGGAAGAACATCGCCGCCAGGAACGGGGAGCGGCGGCTCAGGCCCGCGTAATCCCGGATCTCGTCGCTGCCGGTGGTCTTCGAGAATGCGGTGATCACGAGGAAGGCGGCCAGGTTCGTGAAAGCGTAGGCGGCCAGATAGAAGAGGATCGCCTGCGTTCCCAGGAATGAGCCGGCGGCGATGCCGATCAGAAGATACCCCCCGTGCCCGATTGTGGAATAGCCGAACAACCGCTTGATGTTGCTCTGCGGGATGGCGCCTAAGTTTCCGGCCAGGATGGTGGCACCCGAAAGAAAGACGACAACCGGGATCCAGACCCCGCCCAACGGCAGGAGCAGCTCGATCAGCAGCCGCAGCGCCACCACAAAGCCGGCCGCCTTGGAGCCGACCGACAGGAAGGCGACCGCCGGGGTCGGGGCCCCCTGGTAGACATCCGGCGCCCAGAGCTGGAACGGCACGCAGGCCGACTTGAACAGGATGCTGGAGAGGACCAAAAAGAGCCCCAGGACCAGCATCGGGGATTCCGTCAGACCCCCCTGGATGACTGCCGCCATCTCTGTCAGGTCGGCGGTGCCGGTGGTTCCAAACAGGAAGGCCAGTCCGTACAGGAACAACCCCGAGGCGATCGACCCGAGCACCAGGTACTTGAGTCCCGCCTCCAGGGAGCGCTCTTCCTGGTGGTAGCTGACCATCACATAGAAGGAGATCGTGATCATCTCCAGGGCGACGAAGAGCATCAGCAGGTTGCCGGCCGAGGCGGTCAGGAACATCCCCAGGGTGGCGGTCAGGATCAGCAGGTAGAACTCTCCGAGCCCCCGGCGGATCAGGGCGGGGGTCTGCCGGGCGATCAGCACGGTGGTGAGGGCCGCGATCGTGAAGATTCCCTTGAAGAAGACCGCCAACATGTCCATCCGGAACATCCCGGCCAGAACGGTCCGGGCCGGCTGGTCCCACTGGGCGGCGACCAGGAACCCCACGGCCGCCAGGCCCGCGACCGCGATACCGCTTAAGATTTTCCCGGCCTCCTCCTTCAGAAGCACGTCCCCGATCAAGATCAGGCCGATCAGGCCGGTCAGGGCCAACTCCGGCAGCAGGGCGCTCCAGCCGGTTGGGATTACGAAGCCGGGGTTCACGGCAGCACCCCCACGGAAGCCTGCTGGATGATCTCCAGGATCGGGCCGGTCCCGCTCTGGATCAGGGTCAACAGCGACTGCGGCCAGCAACCGACCACCAACAGCACCGTGATCAGGATCAGATAGGGAATCTTCTCAAAGGGGGTGGCGTCCTTGAGCCCCGTCCATTTGGGGTTGAGCGGCCCGTAAAAGCCGGTCCGGACCGCCCGCAGCATGTAGAAGGCGGTGGTCACGATCCCAAAGACCGCCGCGACGGCGGCCCAGCGGTAGCTCTCCCAGGCGCCGAAGAAGACCAGCAGTTCGGCGGCGAAGTTGGCGAAGCCGGGCAGGCCGGCCGAGGCGAGGGCGGCGGCGGCGAAAGCCACCCCGATAAACGGAACCTGTCGGATCAGCCCGCCCCAGTCGCTTAAGATCCGGGTGTGGGTCTGGTCGTACACATGGCCGACCGCGGCAAAGGCCAGGGCGGTCATGATCCCGTGGGCGAACATCAACAGGACCGCGCCGTTGAGGCCGATGGCGCTCAAGCAGGCGATCCCCAGCAGCACATACCCCATGTGGCTGGAGGAGGAGTAGCCGATCACGAACTTGGCGTCCTTCTGCGCCATCGCCACAAAGCCGCCGTACAGGATGTTCATGCAGGCCAGCCCCGCCACCCAGGGCAGCCAGTCCACCGCGCCGGCCGGCATCAGCGGCAGGGCGATCCGGAGGATCGCGTAGGAGCCCAGCTTCATCAGGACGCCGGCGTGCAGCATGGAGACCGCCGAGGGGGCCGCCGCGTGGCCCAGCGGCGACCAGGAGTGGAACGGCCACATCGGCGCGATCACCCCGAAGCCGAACAACAGGAAGGGGAAGAGGAACCATTGGGTCGCCGGCGGCAGCGGCTGGCGCAGGAAGGCCTCCCGCAGGGCGATCAGGTCGAAGGTCTTGACCGGACTCAAGGTGTAGAGGGTGAGTAGGCCGATCAGCGCCATGACTGCGCCGGCGGTCAGGTACAGCGTCAGCTTCATCGTGGCGTAATCCCGGTCCTTCTTGGAGCCCCAGATGCCGATCAGGGGGAACATCGGGATCACCGCCATCTCGTAGAAGAGATAGAAAAAGAAAAGGTCCATTGAGGTGAAGACGCCGAAGCCCCCGCCGATCAGAAGCAGGTAGAAGATGGCGTACTCCTTGACGCGCTGTGAGATCCGGTAGGAGACGAGCACCCCGGTGAAGGCGCAGAAGGCGTGCAGCAGCACCAGGACGACCGAGATGCCGTCCACCCCGACATGGTAATCGATCCCGAAACTGGGGATCCAGGGGATCCGGTCCACCCACTGGTAGCCGGCCGCGACCGGGTCGTACCGGAAGATCAGGGAGAGGGCTAACAGCAGCGGGATCCCCGTCGCGGTCGCCGCGATCCGGCGGACCCAGCGGACCTGTTCCGAGGGGACGCAGACCAGCAGGGCCGCCCCGATCAGGGGGGCCAGCAGGATCCAACTGACCGGTCCGAGCATCATGGCCGCCACCCCCACAAGAGGATCAGGGTCAGCCCCACCAGGATGGAGAGGGCGTAGCTCTGCAGCTGTCCGGTCTGCAGGCGGCGCACCGCCCGGCCGGCCAGCTGGGTCAGTTTCGCGGTGCCGTTGACCATGAATCCGATGATCACCCACCGTTCGAACAGCGCCAGGAATCGGGCCAGCCCCTGCTGCAGGTTCCAGTTGATCCAGCCGTAGATCTCATCCACGAAGAATTTGCGGCTCAGCCACCGGCCCGGGGATTCCAGCTTCTTGAGCAGACCGGCGGCGGGCCGCCACCCCTTGAGATAAATCAGCCCGGCCAGTCCCAAACCGGCGAAGGCGACGGCGGTCGAAAGGCCGGCCACCCCCCAGTTGATCCCGTGGTGTTCGGCGTGATGGGCCCCCTGCAGGAAGGCGGGGATTCCGAAGAACCCGGCGGCGGCCGACAGGAGCGCCAGCACCACCAGCGGGCCGGTCATCACCGCCGGCGATTCATGCGCGTGTTGGGCTGAATCGGAGGCGGCCGGCCGCAGGAAGGCGACAAAAAAGAGCCGCCCCATGTAGAAGGCGGTCATCCCGGCGGTGATCGTCCCGATCACCCAGAGGAAACGGTTGTGCTCCATCGCCGCCAGCAGGATCTCATCCTTACTGAAGAAACCGCTGAAGGGGAAGATTCCGCACAGGGCCAGCGTTCCGACGGCGAAGGTCCAGCCGGTGAGCGGCATCTTCTTGAGCAGCCCTCCCATCTTCCAAATGTCGTTGCCGTGCACCGCGTGGATCACCGAGCCGGCCCCCAGGAAGAGGAGGGCTTTGAAGAAGGCGTGGGTTGTCAGATGAAACATCGCCGCGACCGGGGCCCCCAGCCCCATCGCCATCACCATGTAGCCCAGCTGGCTTAAGGTGGAGAAGGCGAGGATCCGCTTGATGTCCGGTTCCACCAGCGCGAGGCTTGCGGCGAAAATCGCGGTGAAGCCGCCGATGGCGGCGATCAGCTCCATTGTGCTGGGGACCGCCGAGACGATAAAGAAGATCCGGGCCAGCAGATACACGCCGGCCGCCACCATCGTCGCGGCATGGATCAGGGCGGAGACCGGCGTGGGACCCTCCATCGCGTCGGGCAGCCAGACATGCAGCGGGAACTGGGCCGATTTGCCGACCACGCCGCAGAAGAGGAGCACCCCGATCCAGCCGAGGATCGTTGGGTCCAGCTGCCCGGCGGCGGCCCAGTGGGCCAGCCGCTCCTGCAGCGCCAGCAGGTTGACCGTCCCGGCTTCCCCATGCCCGGCAGAATAGCTCCACAACAGCAGGATCCCCAGCAGGAAGCCGAAGTCGGCGATCCGGTTGACCAGGAAGGCCTTCTTGCCGGCCGCGGCGGCCGACGGCTTCTGATACCAGTAACCGATCAGGAGGTACGAGCAGGCCCCCACCAGCTCCCAGAAGATGAAGAGAGTGACCAGGTTGTTGGCCAGCACGATCCCCAGCATCGAGAAGGCGAAGCCGGACAGGTAGGCGAAGTAGCGGGAGCGGTGCTCCTCCTCCGCCATGTAGCCGACCGAGTAGATGAAGATCAGAAGCCCCACCCCGGTCACCACCCCGCTCATCAGCAGGGCCGCTTCATTGATCAGGAAGCCGAACTCCAGCGTCAGCCCCGGCAGGGTGATCCAGGGGATCGAATACTGCAGTTCGTGGGCATGCCCGTTCAAGAACTCCAGGAAGAGCCGGACGGTGCAAAGCAAGCTGACCGCCATCCCGCCGATCGCCAGCCCCGCGCTCAAAGGACGGGAGCGGCGGGTGATCCCGACGATGGCCGCGCAGGCGGCCAGCGGGGCGAACAGCAGCAGGGCGGGGGTTACCACTTGAGCTGCCTCATTTCATCGGCGTTGACCGACCGGATCTTCCGGGCCAGCACCACCGCGATCGCCAGCCCCACGGTCACCTCGGCGGCCGCCACGATCATTACGAAGAAGACCATGATCTGCCCGGCCAAGTTGCCGTTGGCCCGGGCGAAGGCGACGAAGGCCAGGTTGCCGGCCGCCAGCATGATCTCCAGCCCCAGCAGGATCATGATGATGTTCCGCCGGCAGATCACCCCCATCAGGCCGATGATCAGCAGCAGCGCGCTGACCCCCAGCAGGTGGTTGAGGCCGATTTCCATCAGGTCACCTTCCGTTTGGCTAGGACGATTGCCCCAACGATCCCGACCAGCAGCAGAATCGAGGCCGCCTCAAACGGCAGGGCATAGGTGGTCAGCAGCTCCCGGCCGACCGCCTCCACCGTTCCCTCCACCGCGTGCGGGGCGATCGGCGGCTCACCGCCGGCCCCGATGACCCGCCAGAGGATCCGCAGCAGCACCGCCCCAAATCCGATCCCCAGCAGCTTGACCCAGATGTTGCGGATGTTCATCCGCTCGGTTTCGGGGGACTCAACGAGCATGACGACGAAAAGGAAGAGGATCAGGATCGCGCCGGCATAGAGGAGGATCTGGATCACCGCCACGAAATGGGCTCCGAGCCCCACGAACAGGCCGGAGAGCCCGAACAGGGAAACGGTCAGCGACAGCACCGCCCGCATCGGATGCCGGGCGGCCACCGCGCCCAGCGCCCCTAGGAGTGTGAGCGCCGAGAAGCTATAGAAGAGTGCCGGATGAATCATGATCGCAAATGGAAGCGGCCATTATAGCAGAAGTTCCATGGAGCCGGCGCCCCAACTCCAAATATTAGTCGTAATGATAACTTTATATTAAATAATTGACCTAAATCCTGTTTTTTCGGTAAACTTAGGGGCGAGAAATCCATGAGACGACAAACCTTGATCTTCCATTCCGCAACCGCCTTCGGGCTGGTGTGGGCCCTCCTTCTGCCTCAGTCCGCCTATGGGTTGCGCCAGACCGGTCTGGAGGAGTCCGGCGCCCGCCCGGAGCTGGCCGCCGCCCTGACTGCTGTCAATCCAACGACCGGCTTGTTGGCAGGTGGTTTGGAGGCGGACTCGATTGAAATCCTGCATCAGAAGATCGTTCAGGCCATGGATCAGCCGGACCGGCTTTCTGCAATCGTGATGGAATACGGCGGAGAGAATCGTTTCTATGCGCTGATTGTTCTGGCGTTGATGTCCGCGGGAGGGGAGTGGCATTGGGAGGATCCGAAGGGGTTGGGACGGCTGGGGTTGGCGATCACCAGAGCATTCTCATTGGGAGACCAATTGATCGCTATGGCTCGGTCCGATGGAGCTTCCGCGCCAGAATTTGAAACCGATCTTGCGACCGCTTATCCAACGGAGGCAGCGCTCGGGCGCTCTTTGGGGATTGTCATGCGCGGGTTTTCCTCGGGAGACTCTGTTCCAAGCGAGACGCAGGCTGCGATACTTCAAGCGGAGGGGTATTATTCGTTTGAATTTTTGGCGCTGGGGGCCAAGCTTTTGGCGGCGGCCCTCCCGTTGGCCCCGCCGGAAGATCTCGCGACCGCCATGCAGGCGGACTTTGTTGACCTGCGGAACCCAGTGACCGCCGTTCGTCTGCTGCCGGTGACCTCTCTGCTGGAAGGTCTGGCTGGCCGGGTGGTGGGCAATATTCCATCCCAGCATCCTTACTGGAAGCCGCGGATGTTCACCGCCGCCGGACTGGAGGTGGCGGGCGTGGAGTCGGATCTTAGTGCGGTGTTGAGCGCTCTGAGTGTGGCTCAATCTGAATTGGAGTTGGCGATCGCCGAATCGGATGGGGATAACCAAGGACCCATTCAGGAAGCCAACAGGAGGATGCTGTTGGCCAAGGAGCGGTTTTTCACCGCGAGACAGCGTGCCATTGATGTGTTGCGGGGCGCGGCCCATCACGCGCGGACCCAGGCGGAACTCAATACATTTGAATATGTCGGGACGGACCTCGGGGTTGGATCCGGGCTGGTGGATGATTGGAACAACAGGGCTGAACATCTTGAAGCCAGGGTCAGGGTGATTGAAGCGATGGTTCTGGCCGCCGGCCTGGAGGGGGGCATTGCTGCCGATCTTCGAGGTCTTGTCCGGCCGGATTGGGCTGCGGCGCCGTCGGAGTTCGGCGAATTTGCTTTTGAGCGGGATGCCGGCCCCAGCTTTGTCTTTCAGGGCTCGGATGGCCGGCTGATGACGCATTTTCATAGAGAGGCCCAGATGGATTTGGATGTCGGCCTTGCCGTGGAGTTCTCGCTGGAGGGGAGTCAGGTTTCCGGCATCGGGCGGGTTTTCGTTGAGCCGGGGACCGACCATCGGTGGTCCGCACTCAAGCAGGCGGGCGTTTCGCGGCCGTATCTTGAGTTGGATGAACGGGTGACTTCCCCGGAGCGTTTGTCGGAATGGCGAGAGGAGATTCTCCGGTGGATTCGGGGCAGAGGGAGGGAGTTGGCCAGATTGTCCAGGGAGCCTCTGGGTTATGTCTGGGCTTCGTCCGTGACGCCGGGTGGCGAAGGGATGCATCAGTTTTTTAGGGTGGATTCCTTTGGCCCCGATGGGTCCGCTACGGTCGAATACACCGGTCCCTTGACGGGGACCGTCGCTTACCGCAGGGTTGATTCGGATGTCGGTTCTGCCGCGGCGGCGGTGGCGGAAGCGGCGGAGGATGATCGGAGCGGGGTGGTCGTGCTGGGGCCCTCCGCCTTCAATGTGCCGGGCATGCGGGACGCGGTCGCCGCGCTGCAGGCCCAGCCGAAATTCCAAAACCGTTTCCTGCTGCTGCCGCGGGAGTGGGGGGGCGACCCCATGGAGCGGATCTCAACCCTGCTTGATCCCTATCGGGGCCGGGCGGTTGGGTTTCAGCTCTATACCCAACAGGCCGATTCGGTCGCGGACGAGTTTTTCTCGATTGCCAATCAGCAGAACTTTCCGGTCTACCGCAGGGGGGATTTGTCTGACCTGAATGCGCTGCTCCGTTCCATCCTGGAGAACCTCGGGGTGGTGGAGGCGCCCGAGGCGATCGAGACCTTCCTGCAGCAGTTCGCCGGCCTGGAGATCGCCGCCTAAGCTCCCTTCCGCCGTCGGTTGACGGCCGCTTCAAAAGCCGGTACCATTCCTTCCATGTCCTTGTATCTCAAGCAGATCGAAGTGGGGCTGATGCAGAACTTCGTCTATCTGATCGGCTCCGGTGAGACCCGGGAGGTGGCGGTGGTGGATCCCGCCTGGGAGGTGGACCGGATTCTTAAGGTTGCTGCTGATGAGGGGCTCACCATCAAGGCGGCGATCGTGACCCACACCCATTTCGACCACATCAACGGGGTGGGGGAGCTGGTGGAGGCGACCGACGCCCCGGTCTATGTCCACAAGAAGGAGGTCGGCCAACTGGGGCTTCAAAAGGGGACCGTTCGGCCGATCGAGGGGGAGCAGACGATCTCCCTTGGCGGGATCGAGTTGAAGTTCCTGCATACCCCGGGGCATACCCCAGGCTCGATCTGCATTGCCGGGCAGGACCGGCTGCTGGCCGGCGACACCCTCTTCGTGGATGCCTGCGGCCGGTGCGACCTGCCCGGCGGGGATCCGGAGCAGCTGTACAAGAGCCTGGGGCGGCTTCGGCGGATGGACGATCACCTGACCCTCTACCCGGGGCACAACTACGCCCCCCAGCCGGCCGCGCTGCTGAAGGACCAGAAGCAGTCCAATCCCTTCCTCCGAATCGACTCCCTCAACGATTTCCTCGGGGTGGTCGGTGCCCGCCGCTGATTCCGACGCGGTCCGGATCCGGGGGCTGAAGCTCCAGGCCCGGGTTGGCGTGACCGAGTCGGAGCGGGCCCAGCCCCAGCCGATCCAGATGGACCTCACTCTCTTTCTGCCGCTCACGAAGGCCGGCCGGTCGGACGACATGACCGAGACGGTCGATTACGCGGCGGTTTGCCGGGAGACGGCCGGGATCGTGGCGGCCCAGCCGTTCAATCTGGTGGAGGCGATCGCGGAACAGACCGCCGACCGGCTGCTTTGGAAGTTCCGGCCCCGGCGGGTGCGGGTGACGGTCCGGAAGTTTTCGGTGCCGGAGGCGGAATCGGTCGGGGTGACGATCAGCCGCGGTAGGTAGCGAAGGAGGTCGGGGTCTCCCAGAAGGTGACCTGGACCGCGGGGAAGCCGAGTCGGCGGGCCTGTTCGAAGATCAGCCGGGCCAGGTTCTCGGCGGTCGGGTTGGCGGCCATCGGATAGACCGGCTCCTTTTGCTTCTGGAGCTCCGGCAGGATCGGGTCGGTTTCGCTCAAGATCATCTTGTGGTCGAGGGTCTCGTCGATCCAGCGCTGCAGGGTTTGCTTGATCTCGACGAAGTCCACGACCATTCCCCGGTCGTCTAAGTGGGACCGCTCCAGCAGCACCTCCACCCGGGCGTTGTGGCCGTGCAGATGGCGGCATTTGCCGTCGTAGTTGAGCAGGCGGTGGCCGTAGCAGAAGTCGATCGTCTTGCAGACTTGAAAGATGCCGTCTTTTTCGGGAGACATGACCTGATCCTATGACGATTTCAGGAAAACCGCAAGCGGCCCGCCGGAAACTGGCCGTCCTGGTCAGCGGGGGGGTGGAATCGGCCGCCCTGCTGCATGAGGGGCTGCGTCTGGGCCGGACCGTCTACCCGATCCATGTCCGGAAGGGGTTCCGATGGGAGGGGGAGGAAGGGCGGGCGCTTGCGCGGATGCTGACGCAACAAAAAGTTGCCGGATTGCAGGAATTGACTATAATAAGGATGGACTTGCGCGCCGTGATCGGCCGCCATTGGGGAATGGGGGACGGCGAGGTCCCCTCGGCGGCCGAACCGGACGAGGCGGTGTACTTGCCGGGCCGCAACCTGCTGCTGTTGGGACAGGCGGCCCTTTTTTGCGCGACCCGGCGGATCCCGACGCTCTGGATCGGAACGCTGAAGGGGAATCCCTTCCCGGATGCGTCGGCTTCGTTTAACCGGCGCTTCTCGGATCTGTTCCGGCAGGGGACCGGGTTTTCCCTCAAGGTTGAGGCGCCGTTTGCCGGCCGGTCGAAGGGGGAGGTGTTGAAGCGCTGTCCGCCGGAGTGGTTGCAGCGGTCGTTCTCCTGCATTCAGCCGGTCCGGAGCCGGCACTGCGGCCGCTGCCAAAAATGCGGCGAACGGAAGAAAGGGTTTCGCAACGCGGGTTTGGAGGACCCGACATCTTACGTGGGATGAGTCTTTATCGAGGCGGTATCGGGCAGTGGGCTTGGCTGCTCCATCGGCTGAGCGGCTTGGGGGTGCTCCTCTTCCTGGTGATCCACATTCTGGACACCGCGCTGGTCCTTTGGGGGGCCGATCTGTATAACCGGGTGATCGCGATCTACCGGATGCCGATCTTCGGGATCGGGGAGATCGGTTTGTTTGCCGCGGTCCTCTTCCACGCGCTCAACGGCATTCGGGTGGTCGCGGTGGATTTCCGCCCCGCCTGGTCGGTTTACCACAAGCAGATGTTCCAGGCGGTTGTGGTCCTCTTCTTCCTTATTTTCATTCCGGTTGCGGTGATCATGACCGGCCATATCCTGGAAGGGATGCACGGATGAACGGGGCGGCGGGGTTTGGGAGCGGCTCCGGGGTACAGGTGAATCTGACTTCTGCCGGCAGTCGGGTTCGGCCTGCCGGAGGCTGGGAGTTGCGGCTCTGGCTCTTCATGCGGGCTTCCGGCATGCTGCTGGTCTTCCTGGCGCTGGGGCACCTCTTCATCATGCATGTCTTCAACAGCATCCACTCGATTGATTACCAGTTTGTCGTTGAGCGCTATGCCAAGGTCTTTTGGCGGGCTTACGACGGTCTGATGCTCTGGCTGGCCCTGCTGCACGGGATGAACGGCCTGCGGGTCATCGTGGACGATTACCTGCGGGGGGCCGTCCGGGTCTGGGCGGTCCGGGCCCTCTACGGTGTCATGATTCTCTTGTTGGCGCTGGGCAGCTGGGTGGTGATCGCCTTCGAGCCGATGAAGATGGCGGGGGGCTGATGGCCGTTCACCAGTTCGACGGGGTGATCGTCGGGGCCGGCGGGGCCGGCCTGATGGCGGCCCTCCAGGCCTCCAAGGGGGCCAAGATCGCCGTCGTCTCTAAGCTGTATCCGACCCGCTCCCACACCGGCACCGCGCAGGGGGGAATCGGCGCGGCCCTCGGGAATTTGGAGAAGGACAGTTGGGAGTGGCACATGTTCGACACCGTCAAGGGGTCGGACTACCTGGCTGATCAGGACGCGGTGGAGTTGATGTGCCGGGAGGCGGTGGAGACCGTCTACGAGTTGGAGCACATGGGGCTGCCCTTCTCCCGCACCCCGGAGGGGAAGATCGCCCAGCGGCCGTTCGGCGGCCACACCCGGGAATTCGGTAAGGGGCCGGTCCGCCGGGCCTGCTACGCGGCCGACCGGACCGGGCACATGATCCTGCAGACCCTTTACCAGCAGTGCATCAAGCAGGGGGTCACCTTCTTCGATGAGTTCCATGTGGTGGATCTGCTGATCTCCGAGGGGCGGACCGCCGGGGTGGTCGCCGTGGAGCTGGCGACCGGGGAGCTCCACACCTTCCACGCCAAGGGGGTGATGTTTGCCACCGGCGGCTCGGGCCGGATGTTCAAGATCACCTCCAACGCCCTGACCTTGACCGGCGACGGGATGGGGATCCTGTACCGGCGGGGGATCCCGCTTCAGGACATGGAGTTCTTCCAGTTCCATCCGACCGGCATCTACAAGATGGGGATCCTGATCACCGAGGCGGCCCGGGGGGAGGGGGGGATCCTTCGGAACAAAGCAGGGGAGCGGTTCATGGAGCGGTACACGCCGACCTTGAAGGATCTGGCCCCGCGGGACATGGTTTCCCGGGCGATCCACCAAGAGGTGCTGGAGGGGCGGGGGATTGACGGGAAGGACTTCGTTCACCTCGACCTGACGCATCTGGACGCCGACGCGATCCACAAGAAGCTGCCGGACATCACCGATTTCGTCGAAACCTATCTCGGGATCGATCCGACGAAGCAGCCGATCCCGGTCCAGCCGACCGCCCATTACGCGATGGGAGGGATCCCGACCGACGCTTCGGCCCGGGTTGTCGTGGACGACAAGAAAACGGTCATGCCCGGTCTTTACGCGGCCGGGGAGTGCGCCTGCGTCTCGGTTCACGGGGCCAACCGGCTGGGGACCAATTCCCTGGTGGACATCATCGTCTTCGGGCGACGGGGGGGCAAATCCCTCCTGGAGGATGTGAAGCGCGACCCGCTGCCTCCGCTTCCGGCCGATCCGGAAAAACAGGCCCGGGAGCGGATCGCCCGCCTGATGGCGGAGGGGGGCCAGCGCGTTTCCGATATCCGAACGGAGATGCAGGCCCGGATGACCGAGAAGGCGTCGGTCTTCCGGATCGCCGAAGGGCTGACGGATGTGATCGGCCGCCTCAAGCAGCTCCGGAAGCGGGCCGAGTCGGTCCGGCTGACCGACCGGGGCAAGGCCTACAACGCCGAATTGATGGAGGCGATGGAGTTGGAGTATCTGCTGGAGCTGGCGGAGGCGACGGCCGCCGCCGCGCTGGCCCGGCAGGAATCCCGCGGGGCCCATTACCGGGAGGACTTCCCGAAGCGGGACGACGCGAATTGGCTGAAGCACAGTCTGGTCTGGCGGCAGCCGGACGGCTCCCCGCGCCTCGGCACCAAGCCGGTGACGATCACCCGGTTCGAACCGAAAGAGAGAAAATACTAATGGATGTCCGATTTGAAATCCTCCGCTTCGATCCGGCCCGGGACGCCAAGCCCCACTGGGAGGATTACACGGTGGAGTTGGAGCCGACCGACCGGGTGCTGGACGGCCTGGAGAAAATCAAGGGGGAGCGGGACGGCTCGATCGGCTACCGCCGCTCCTGCGCCCACGGCGTTTGCGGCTCCGATGCGATGAAGATCAACGGCCGCAACCGGCTGGCCTGTAAGGTGCTGATCCGATCGGTCAGGCAGCCGATCCGGATCGAGCCGATGATGGGGTTTACGGTCCATAAGGACCTGTTGGTGGACATGGAGCCGTTCTTCAAGAAATACCGCTCCATCCGCCCGTACCTGATTGAGGCCTCCGAGCGGCCCGACGCCGAACGGCTGCAGTCTCCCGAGAACCGGGAGAAGTTCGACGACACCACCAAGTGCATCCTCTGCGGCGCCTGCACCACCAGCTGTCCCTCCTTCTGGGCCGATCCGAATTATGTCGGCCCCGCCGCCATCGTCCAGGCCCATCGCTTCATCTTCGACAGCCGGGATGAGGGGAAGGAAGAGCGGCTCAAGATCCTCAACGAGCGGGAAGGGGTTTGGGCTTGCCGCACCGTCTTCAACTGCGTGGACGCCTGTCCCCGCGGGATCCAGGTGACCCGGGCGATCGGCGAAGTGAAGCAGGCGCTGACCCGGGGGAAGGTTGACTGATCGCCCGGCTGAGCCGGAGCCGGCCGATGCCTGTTCGGCCGATACCCCGGACGACGCCCAGGCCCGCCATCTCTTCTGCCCCAACTGCGGCGCCAAACTGTTCAACCGCTCCTGCAAGTGGTGGTGCGCCTGCGGCTACCACGAATCCTGCGCCGACGGCTGAACTGCTATAATGGCCCCGATGAAGAGCGGTGAATCCCCCTACCTCAAGCACCTGTTCGTCTGCGTTAACCGGCGGCCGGCCGGGGAAGACTGCTGCGCCGAGAAGGCCGGCGAGGCGGTCAAGGAGCGGCTCAAGTCGTTCGTCGCCGCCAACGGGCTGAAGGGGAAGGTCCGGATCTCCGGCTCCGGCTGCATGGACTTCTGCGCCAAGGGGGGCAATGTGATGGTCACCCCCGGTCGGCGCTGGTATTCCGGGGTCACGCCGGCCGATGTGGAACGGATCATCGCGCTGGAATTGGCCCCGCTGGTTTCCCCCAAGCCGGTCGCATGACCGGTTTTTCCTCTCCCGTCCGGGTCTTCCTGTTCGACCTGGGCAATGTCCTGATCCATTTCGACCACATGATCGCCGCCCGGAAGATCGCCGATCGGACCGGCGTCTCGGTGGAGCGGCTGTACGATCAATTCTTCGGCTCCGACCTGTTGATCCGGCACGACGCGGGGAAGATCTCGGTCCGGGAGTTCTACGAGGGAGTCCGGGAGCGTCTCCAGTTCGACATCGACGAGCCGACCTTCTTCAAGATGTGGAACGATATCTTCGCGCCGAACGAGAAGATGTTTGCGCTGGCCCGGCGGATTTTGAGCCGTTTTCCCGCCTACATCATCTCCAACACCAACCGCTCCCATTTCGAGCACTGCGCCCTGAAGTTCCCGGTCCTGCGGGAGTTCACCGGCTGGATCCTCTCCTACGAGGTGCGGGCCTTGAAGCCGGATCCGAAGATTTACGAGGCGGCGCTGAAGCGGGCGGGGACCCGGCCGGAGGAGTCCTTCTACATTGACGACCGTTCCGACCTGATCGCGGCGGCCCGGAAGCTGGGGTTCCCGGCCCACCGGTTCGTCGGCTACGACGATCTGGTCAAGCGGCTGAAATCGGAAAAACTTCTCACCTGATGGTCATTTCGAGCGGAGCGAGAAATCTCGTTTTGCTCGCTGCAGTAGATTTCTCGGGCTGGCGCCCTCGAAATGACCCCTGTTGCCTCTTCGCTGCCCTTTAGTACCGCTCGATTTGCCGCAGCAGTTTGAAGGCGAGGCGGTTCTCCCGGGCGATCTGCCGCATGCCGAGGAACCGGGCTTCCTGGAATCCCTCCGGCGTCATCCCAAGCGCGGCGGCGGCCGATTCCGGCTGCCGGAACCGCAGGTAATACAGCTCGACCGTTTTCCGCAGCCGCTGCTGAAGCCGGCTCACGACCCGGTCCACCGTCTTCTGATGAACCGGGTGGAAGAAGCGGTAGGGGGTGCAGCGGAGGTAGGAATAGGGGGTGAGCCACCGCTCGGCCGGATCGGGCGGCCGCCGAATCTCTCCGTACAGCGTCAGCAGGGTCGGCCAGAACTCCCGCTGGAGGAACCGGGGGAAGGCCAGGGGCGGCCGCTCGGTCTCGTGCCGCAGCAGCATCTGCTTGAAAGCCCGGTGGATCAGCCGCAGGTAATCCTTTTGCGTGAAGACCCGGTAATCCCCCCGGTGGAAGCGCTTTTCCTGGAAGGAGCGGGGCAGGAAACGGATCCCTTCGGTCGTCAGCAGGTGGTCCCAGCAGTCGGCGGCCCATTGGAGCCCCGGCTGGAACTCCCCCAGCAGGCGGTTGAAGGCGTCGGCCGATGCGGCCGGGTCGGAGCGCCGGGCGGCGCAGCGGAAGGTTCTCAGAAGGGGTGGGACCGGCTGCTTGCCCCGCAGCCAGGATCGGCAGCGGGGGCGCCGGTAGACTTGGGGCATCGCCAGATCCAGCGGCGGCGCCTCCGTTTCCTCGAAACTCGCGAGGGACCGGAACTGAATCATGCCGGCAGAATAACACAAAGCGGGACGGTTGACATCCCGATTTCCGTCGGCTAGCATAAGATTCCGATGTCCATTTCGAACTCATCTCTGTTCGCTTTGATCAAACTGCTGGCGGACGACCAGCCGCCGATCGCCGACGCCGCCCGGGCCAAACTGATCCAATTGGGGGAACGGGCGATCCCATTCCTGGAGCAGGCCCGCCGGGCGGACGCCGAACAGGCGGTCCGCTTCGAGGCCGGGCAGCTGCTCAACCAGATGCGGGTGGAGCGGCTCAACCGCCTCTGGGAGCGGAATGCCGCTCTCTCAGACGACCACCTGGATCTGGAGCACAGCGTGTTCCTGTTGGCCCAGATCGACCATCCCGGCCTGGACATCGAGGCCTATCGCAGCCGGCTGGACCGGCTCGCGGACCGGGTCCGGGTCGGTTTCAAGCCCCGCCAGACCCTGTTGAGGCGATTCCGGCTGCTGAATCAGGTGCTCTTTGCTTCGGAAGGATTCCGGGGGAACTGGGCCGACACCGGCGATCCGAAAAACCTCTACATGCACCACCTGCTGGACCGGCGGATCGGCGCGCCGGTCACCCTGTCGGCGCTGATGCTCCTGCTGGCCCGGCGTCTGGATCTGCCGCTGGATGGGATCGCCCTGCCGGGGCATTTCATGGTCCGGGCGCCGGAGATCACCCCCGAGCTGTACATTGATCCGTTCCACAACGGCCGCTTTCTCTCCCGCGGGGAATGCATCCAGTCCCTCGTCGAGTCCGGTTTTCCGTACCAGCCGGAGTTCCTTCGGCCGGTCCGGGTGCGGGAGATCCTGGGCCGAATGCTGCGCAACCTCATCTTGATCCATGCTGAGCGCCAGGAGGCGGGGGTGGAAGAGCGTCTGGAATTCTTTCTGGATATTCTGGGGTCATGAGCCGGACGATCCGAATCGGCCACAGCCCCGACCCGGACGACGCCTTTCTCTTCTATGGGATGACTCAGGGGACGGTGAAGCTGCCCGGGATCCGGATCGAACATCAGATGGAGGGGATCGAGGAGCTCAACCAGCGGGCCCTTCGGGGAGAGCTGGAGATGACGGCGATCTCCCTGCATGCCTATGCCTTTCTCGCCGACAAGTACCTCGTGATGTCCTCCGGCGCCAGCATGGGGGAGAACTACGGGCCGGTGATCGTGAGCAGGGGGAAGCGGACTCTTGAGGCGCTCCGGGAAGGGACGATCGCCGTTCCCGGGAAACTGACCTCCGCCGCGCTGCTCCTGCAGCTGGCGCTCGGCTCGAAACTGAACCTGAAGGTCGTTCCGTTCGACCAGATCCTGGAGGTCGTTCGGGACGGGCGGGCGACCGCCGGGGTCGTGATCCATGAGGGGCAGTTGACCTATCCGGAGTGGGGGCTTGAGAAGGTGCTGGACTTGGGGGTCTGGTGGTTCGATCGGACCGGCGGGTTGCCGGTGCCGCTTGGGATCAATGTGCTGCGCTCCGACCTGGAGCCGAACCTGATGCGGCAGCTCAACGACGGCTTCAAGGCCAGTCTCGAATACGCGATGAAGCATCGGGCGGAAGCGCTCGACTATGCCGGTCGGTACGGCCGGGGGCTGGACCCCCAGCGGACCGACAAGTTTGTCGGGATGTATGTGAACCATCTTTCGGTGGAGTGCCGGCCCCAGGGGGCCGAGTCGATGCAGCGTCTTTTAAACGAAGCGTTTGAGGCCGGACTGATTCCCCGGCGGGTGACCCTCCGGTTCGTCGAGGACCGGGTGGCGGAGGCCCAGCTATCCCCGGCCGGTTGAAGGAATCGGCCGCCGGCCGTCTCCAGACCGCTCTGGTCACCGGCGGGGCGGTGCGGGTGGGGCGGGCGATCGCCCTGGC
>PCVW01000008.1:0-2035 GCA_002787095.1 Candidatus Omnitrophica bacterium CG11_big_fil_rev_8_21_14_0_20_64_10
TTACGACCCACACGGGGAAATTGGCATTGCTCAACCGGGCCAATGTGGACACCGATCAGATCATCCCCAAGCAGTTCCTGAAATCGATCCGCCGGACCGGCTTCGGGGAGAACCTTTTTTACGACTGGCGATACCTGCCCGACGGCAAGCCGAACCCCGATTTCCCGCTCAACCAGCCCCGGTTCAAGGGAGCCTCGATTTTGGTCGTCCGGAATAATTTCGGCTGCGGCTCCTCCCGGGAACACGCGGTCTGGGCGATCCATCAAGCCGGCTTCAAGACCGTGATCGCCCCCAAAGTAGAGCGGGAGGGCGCCACCATCCCCGGCTTCGCCGACATCTTCCGCAGCAATGCCGGCAAAAACGGCCTGTTGACCGTGGAACTGACGGAAGCGGAAGTGGAGGAGATTTTTCAAATGACCGAGCGGACGCCGGGGCTCACCGCCACGGTGGATCTGGACGAACAGCGGGTGGTGCTGAAGCTGGATGAGGAGATCGCCTTCCACTTCGAGATCGACCCGGCGGTCAAGGAACACCTGGTCCACGGCCGGGACCCGATCGGGGTGACGCTGACCCAGGAAGCCAAGATCACCGCCTTCGAGCAGCGGCACAACTCCCAGATGAAGCGCTCTTAATCCAGTTCGAACTGCTTGGGGAGGGTGCTGAGGCGCTCGCAGCCAGTCTCCGTCACCAGGACATCATCCTCGATCCGGATCCCGCCCCACTCCGGGTAATAAAGCCCCGGCTCCACAGTCACCACATGCCCCGACTGAAGGATGTCGGAAACACCCCCCACCCGGGGGGCTTCGTGGATCTCCAGCCCCAGCCCGTGGCCGGTGCCGTGGAAGAAGCCGACCATCCGGCCGTTCCGCTCCTCGGTCGGGAAACCGGCCTGCTCGAAATGCTTCTGGATCGCTTCATGGACCGCCTTGCCGTCTACGCCGGCCTTGATCATCGTAAAGCCGATCTCCTGCCCTTCCTGCACCAGGCGGTACATGGTTTTCACCTTCTCGGAGGGCTTGCCCCGGACGACGGTCCGGGTGATGTCGGCGTAATATCGGCTTTGGGTCGAGACCGGGAAAACATCCAGAATGATCGGCCAGTGGGCCTTGAGGGGGCCGCTGCCGATGCAGTGGGGATCGCAGGCCTGCACCCCGCCGGCCACGATCGTCTGGGAAGCTAGGCAATCGGACCCCATCAGGGTCACATGCAGGAGCCGCCGGATCAGCTCGGAGGTGAGCGGTTTCTCCTTAAGGTACAGCTCCTCCCCCCGGACCTGCGCCTGGGCGATCACGTCAATCGCCGCCTTAAGGGCCGCCTCGGTCCGCCGAATCGTCTCCCGGATCGCTTCCACTTCCTCCGGCCGTTTCACCATTCGCTCCGGGAAGAAGAGCCCCTTGACCGGCTCCAGGAAGTACCCCTTCTCCCGGAGGGCGTCGGCCAGCGCCACCGGGAAGGTGCCGGGGACCCGGACCTGCTTGACCTGCCGCTCCCGGAACAGTTGGTCCAGCACTCCGACGATGCCGGCCGAACCGCCGGCCTGCTTGGCGGCCAGCGCCAGCTTGGAATGGGAGAGAACCTCATCCACCCGGGCCTCGCTCTTGGCCCGGTCAATCTCCAGGTCGGACATCACCAGAATCTTCCGGCCGTCAATCTCGGCGAAGATGAACGGATCGGGAGCCAGGAAGCGGGTCGCGTAGTAGAGGTCCGCCTCCTGCTCGCTGGCGGCGACGATCAATCGGGCTGTCCCTCCCAAAGCGTCCCGTCGACTCGGGCGGGCAGGCTTATCCGCCATAGTGCCACCCCGTCTCCTTGAGAGTCAGCGGGTCGGTCAGCTTTCCCAGCCCGGCCGCCACCACCTCCCCGATCACGACGGCGTGGTCGCCGCCGGAGGTGATCTCCTTGACCCGGCATTCCAGGAAGGCGATCCCCTCGGTCAGGATCGGGGCGCCGGTCTGGCCCGTCTCGTGCGGGATGCCGGCCAGCTTGTCGGTCCTTTCGTGGGCCGGCCCGCCTGCCACGCTTGAACCGGCGGGGC
>PCVW01000008.1:2047-7380 GCA_002787095.1 Candidatus Omnitrophica bacterium CG11_big_fil_rev_8_21_14_0_20_64_10
GAGAAAACCTGCTCCGCCTGGATCATCTTGAAGGAGACGCCGTCCCGGCGGACCCCCAGCGCCACCAGCGGCGGCTCAAAGGAAACCTGGGTCAGCCAGGTGGCGGTGAAAGCGTTGAGCTGCCCCCCCTCCCGCACCCCGACCACATAAACGCCGTGGGGGATCAGGCGCAGCGCTTTCTTTTTGGCTTCCAAATCCAGCAGACTCATCGGAATTATGCTATCATACCGTTCATCATGGCGCTGAAATTGACCCTGGTCCTGGCCTTTGCCCTGCTGATCAACATTCCGTTCGGCGTCTGGCGGGCGGGACTGAAAAAATTCACGATGGCCTGGTGGCTGGCGATCCACCTGCCGGTCCCGTTGGTGATCGCGCTGCGGATCGGTTTGGACATCCCCTACGCGAGCGTCCCGTTCGTGATCGCCGCCGCGGTGGCCGGCCAGTGGTTCGGTGGGCGGCTGCGCAAGAAGCCGGCCCCCGTCTCAGCCGATTAATCCATCAAGTTATCAACAACTGGGGACTGTCCCTAATTGTTGATAACTCCTCAGATGGAGCGGATCGCTCGGACCCGCCGCCGATAGAGCCGGACCATCTCCGCCCGGACCTTCCGGGCCAGGGTCCGCAGCGCCTTGGGATCCTCCTCCAGCGAGGGACGGACCGCCGGCAGAATGTGCACCTCGATCGGCCGCCAGAACCTCAAGATCCCGTTGCCGCCCCGCGGCAGGAACTGCCGGCTCCCCACCACCACGATCGGAACGATCATCACCTGGGTCCGGGCCGCCAACCGGAATCCACCCATCTGGAACCGGGCGAACGCCCCGGAGCGGGACCGGGTCCCCTCCGGGAAAAGGAAGATCGAGACCTCTTTCTCCAGCCAGTCCCGGGCCTGCTGAAGGGCCCGGACCGCCGCCCGGGCATCCCCCCGGTCCACCGGGATGTAGCCGGCCAGTCCCATGCTCCAGCCCAGAAACGGGATCCGGAAGAGGGCCTGGTCGGCCATCCATTTGAACTCCCCCCCCAGCCCGTACAGGATCGGGATGTCGGTGTAGCTCTGGTGGTCCGCCATGAAGATCACCGGACCGTCCTTGGGGAGATTTTCCCGGCCGAACCATTGGGGACGGATCCCCGGGCTGATCGCCAGCAAGGTCCACCCCCAAGCCGTGCAGACCCTGTGGGCGGTCCGGCGCCGGCGATCCCCGAAGAAAACGCACCCCCGGGCGATCAGCGCCGCCGCCCAGCAGCCGGCGGTGATCAGCAACGCCACCGGCCAGGCGATCAGGGAGATGAGGATGTCCCGCAGCAGGATCATGGGGTCTTCGGGAACTGCTGCTCCACCCAGGCCAGCGCTCCGTCCCGGTCGGTCAGCTTCTGCTCCAACTGCTGCTCCTGAACCGCCCTCAGGATCTCCCCCATCCGGGGGCCCGGCTTGTATCCCAGGCCGATCAGGTCATGCCCGGTGATCAAGGGCGCCGGGTGAATCTCCTCCTGTGAGAATTCCTTCAGTTTTTCCCGCAGGAACTCCCAGTTGCTCAGGTCCTTGTGAGAGCCCATGCAGTCGGCCCGGTGCATCTTCAGTTGTTCGGCAAAGGTCCCCTCCGCCATGAACCGCTTGAGCGTCGCCACCCGCATCTGCCGCACATCCTTGAACTTCATGTGGTTCCGGACGATCTCGCAGACCGCGTCGGTCTCGGCGTTGGAGAAGCGCAGCCGCCGGCAGACGGTCCGGGCCATCCCCGCCCCCACCTGGTCATGCCCGTCGAAACGGATCCGCTCGGCCACCTTGAAGGTGGGGGGCTTGCCGATGTCGTGCAGCAGCGCGGCCAGCCCCAGCACCGGCGAAGGGCGCTTCAACTGCTTCAAGACCAGCACGGTGTGGACGAAGACATCCCCCTCCGGATGGAACTCCGGCGGCTGGGGGACCCCCTTCATCTTCTCCACCTCCGGCAGGATAGCCGGCAAAAGACCGGTGGCATCCAGCAGTTCCAATCCCCGCCCCGGGTCCGGCCCGCTCAGCAGCTTGACCAGCTCCTCCCGGATCCGCTCAGCGCTCACCCCCGTCAGCTTGGAGGCGAACCGCTTGACCGCCGCCAGGGTGTCGGGATGGATGGCAAAGCCCAGGACGGCGGAGAAACGGACCGCCCGGAGAACCCGGAGGCGGTCCTCCTTGAACCGCTCTTCCGGCTTGCCGATTGTCCGGAGCAGTCTCCGCTGGATGTCGGCCCGCCCCCCGACATAATCAATCACCCGCCGGGTCCCGGGATCCCAGAAGAGACCGTTGATCGTGAAGTCCCGCCGCAAAGCGTCCTGTCTGGGAGTGGAAAAGGTGACGCCGGTCGGATGGCGGCCGTCCCGGTACCCCTGATCGGAGCGGAAGGTGGCCACCTCGAAGGTGTGGGAGCCGCTCACCACCAGGATCACTCCGAACTGGGCCCCCACCGCCACCGTCTTGGGGAACAGCCTCCGGACTGCGTCCGGCCGGGCGGAGGTGGCGATATCGAAGTCCTTCGGAACCCGTTCCATCACCATGTCCCGGACGCACCCTCCCACCAGGAAGGCCTTGTGGCCGGCGTTCCGGAGACGCCTGAGCACGGTCAGGGCGGTCTTGTATTTGGCGGAGGTCGGAATTTTCATCGGATGGACCATGATACAATGAATTTCATGCAGCGGGTTCTGGTTCCCCTCGCCCCCGGTTTTGAAGAGATCGAAGCGGTCACGGTCGTTGACGTCCTGCGCCGGGCCGGCGCTGAGGTCACGACGGCCGGCACCCTCCCCGGCCTGATCCGGGGCTCCCGCGGCGTTCAAATCCAGCCGGACTGCCTCCTGGAATCGGTCCGATCGGCGGATTTCGACTGGCTGGTGCTGCCCGGAGGGGGCGAAGGGGTGAGCAACCTGAAGAAGAACCCGCACCTCACCGCCCTGTTGGGGGCCTTCACCGAATCCGGAAAACCGATCGGGGCGATCTGCGCCGCCCCCTCCCTGTTGGCGGCCCAGGGACTTCTCTGCGGCAAGAATGCCACCTCCCACCCCTCAGTCCGGAAGGAGGTGGCCGATTCAGCGGTCTATTCGGAGAAAGCGGTCGTCGTGGACGGGAAGCTGATCACCAGCCGGGGACCCGGCACCGCGATGGCATTCGCGTTGACCTTGGCGGAGAAGATCGCCGGCCCTGAAAAAACGGCGCAGCTGCGTCAGGCGATGCTGGCCGGCTGAGCGCCGTCCCGCATCACTTTCCAGGATTCCAGCGCCACCTTTACCGCCAGCCCGATCAACAGGGCGCAGACCCCCGCCAAAATCCAGCCATCCACCGGCACCCGGCCTGTCATCGGATCCACGGTTTCCAGGGCGGTCCGAAGCTGAAGCCCCAAAGCAACCAGGGTGGTGATCAGCATCAGGATCGCCGGGATCAGGGCCGCGGCCGCCGGCCGGCCCCGCCGCACCAGCCAGCAGGCCACCACCAGCAGCGCCAGCGCCCCCACCAGCTGATTCGAGGCGCCGAAAGCGGGCCAGATCTTTCCCCAAGCCCCGCTGAAGGCCAGCCCCCCGGCCGCCGCCACCACCAAAGCAGTGGAGAGCAAGGAAGAGCGGATCCCGAACAGTTCGGTCGTCAGGTACCGGCCGATCCGGGTCGCGGTGTCCAGTGTCGTCAGGATGAAAGCGTTGAGGGCCATCACCGCGAAGCCGACCCCGAACGATTGAAAGATCGGATGGGCCAACCGCCCGTATCCCTCACTGAAAGCAGTGATCGGCCCGCCGCTCTTCAGGAAGCTCACCAACTCCCCCCGGGAGAGGGCGGCCGCCGCGCAGATCACCACCAAAGCCGCCACCAGCCCCTCCACCAGCATCCCGCCGTAACCGATCCGGCAGGCATGGGATTCACAGGAAAGCTGTTTGCAGGTGGTTCCGGAGGAGACCAGCGCGTGAAAGCCGGAGATCGCCCCGCAGGCGATCGTGATGAAAAGCATCGGCCAGATCGGCCAGACCGCTCCGACCCCCTCCCACTCCGAGGGATTGAGCCGGTAGCTCCAGGTTGGGTCCATCACCGGCCGGGTCAGCAGCACCCCCGCTACCCCGCCCCCGATCGCCCCGAACAAAAGGAAGCTGGCCAGGTAATCCCTCGGCTGCAGCAGGGTCTGCACCGGGGCGACCGAAGCAACGAAAGCATAGATCAAGAGCAGGCCAATCCAGAGTTGTTCCGGTTTGAGGCCCCCCCAAACCGGCAGCGACATCGGGAAGAACTCCCCTCCAATCAGCAAGGCCCCCAACCCGGCCACCCCCAAGAGGGTCGCCGCCCAAGTCGGCATCGAGGTCCGGTACATCAGGAAACCGACCCCGACCGCCAGCGGAATCAATCCCCAGGAGGGGAGGACCGCCTCCGGCACCTGAATGTAGGTCTTGGCCGCGAAGATGGAGAAGACCGCGATCACCAGGATTAAGGAAAGCCAGATGAAGACGGAGAGCAGCAGCCGGGCGGTCGGAGAGACCTCCGGCCGGGCCAATTCCGGGATCGACTCCCCCCCGCCCCGCACGGAGATCATGAGGGAGGAGAAATCGGAAACCGCCCCGAAGAAGACCGCCCCCACGAGGATCCAAACCCAGGAGGCCCCCCAGCCCCAGTAGGCGACCGCCAGAACCGGACCGACGATCGGCCCGGCCCCGCAGATCGAAGAGAAGTGGTGCCCGAACAAGACCCACCAATTGCGGGCCGGAACGAAATCCACGCCGTCCTGTTTGGTGTGGGCCGGCGTCTTGCGCTCCGGGTCCACGCCGAAGACCTTTGCGAGGAAGCGACCGTAGGCCCGGTAGCCGAAACCGAAAAACAGAAGGGTGGCGAGAAGAATCCAGACGGCGTTGATTGTCACGAGGGAACTCCGAGGTGAAACGGTTTCAGAAGGGGGTCTCGCTGAGGAGTTCGAGAGTCCGGTCCGGCTCCTCGGCCTTGAGGATCAGGCACCCCTGCCCCTGCCCTTCGGTGGCGGTGCAGTAGGCGTATTCGATGTTGATATCGGCCCGGGCCAGCTTTCGGGAGATATCCGCCAGCGCCCCGGGGCGGTTGGGCAGGTCCATCACGACGACATCGGTCTCCAGGATGTAGAGCCCCATCTGCTCCAAGATCAGCAGCGCCTTGACCGGCCGGTCGGCCAGAATCCGAACGATGCAGTGGTCCACCGAGTCATGGACCGTGAGGGCCAGGATGTTGATGCCGGCCTCGGCCAGCGTCCCGCAGATCTTGGCCAGCCCCCCCGGGCGGTTGTCCACGAAGATCGACAGCTGTTTTTCCAGTCGAACCATCAGCGATCCCAGTATTTTTCGAACTCTTCCAGATGCGTCAGCGTCTT
>PCVW01000008.1:7398-36626 GCA_002787095.1 Candidatus Omnitrophica bacterium CG11_big_fil_rev_8_21_14_0_20_64_10
ACAGAATGCCAGCGGGGAACCTGGCCCCGCCAGCCGGGGACCGAGAGACACCCCTCCCAGTCGGTCACCTTTCGGCGGCCGATCGGCCGGACCTTCGGGTTGATCAGCACCGTCGGTTTGAGCCGCGGGGCCTTCGGGTACCGGCCGGCCCCCTCCCCCACCAGGGCGATCTGCAGCGACAGGTGAACCTGCGGAGCGGCGATGCCGATCCCGTCGTATTCCACCATCGTCTGCCGGAGCTCCTCCAGCAGCTGCTGGAACGGCTCTTCCGCGATCTGGGCCTGGGAGACGGCCCGGGCCTTCATCCGCAGGACCGGGTGCCCCAGCCGGGCGACCTTGAAAATCATGCCGGTATTGTACCTTTTTTATGCCATTTCCGCCTGATCTAATACTTGACTAAAAAGTCATGTTTTCGGTAAACTTGTTGTTGGAGGCGGGATACCGGCGAAAGCCGGCTCCCGATACGGTTCCATGAAAATCACGGCACAGGAAGAATACGGGTTGCGCTGTCTGCTGCAGTTGGCGCAGGCCGATCCGGAGAGCGGCCTGCCGGTCAAGGAGATCGCCTCCCGGGAAGGACTTTCCCCCGCCTATGTGGAGAAGCTGCTGCGCCTCATGGGCAAGGCGGGGTTGATCCATTCGATCCGGGGGGTCCACGGCGGATATCGCCTGACCCGGAAACCGACCGAGATCTCCCTGGGGGATGTCGTCCGGGCGCTGAGTTCCCTGCCCTCCACGGAGGAGATCTGCGACCGGCACACCGGGAACCTGGAGCACTGCGTCCACATGTCCGACTGCTCGATCCGGTCGGCCTGGACGACGCTGACCGAAGCGGTCGGCCGGTTCATGGAGCAGGTGTTCATTGCGGACTTGATCGGGCCGGAGCGAACGGTGGCCAAGCGCCTCCATGCCCGGATTGAAACGCCGTTTCAGGTATAGGAAAGAGAGGATGGAATGAGTCAGCCGCTTTTGGAAATCAAGAACCTGCATGTGACGATTGAGGGCAAGCCGATCCTCAAGGGAATCTCCCTGACGGTCAACCGGGGCGAGGTGCATGCCCTGATGGGCCCCAACGGCTCCGGCAAATCCACCCTGTCGAATGTCCTGATGGGCCACCCCAAATACACGGTGACCCAGGGAACGATCCTGTTCCAGGGAGAGGATTACACCGCCCTCTCCACCGACGCCCGAGCCCGGGCCGGGATCTTCCTGGCCTTCCAGTACCCGACGGCGATCCCCGGCGTCTCGGTGGCCAATTTCGTCCGGACTGCGATGAAGGCCCGCTTCGGCGAGGCGTTCGAGGCCAAGTCCTTCCGCAAGTCGTTCAAGGGGGCGCTGGAGGCGCTCGGGATCTCGGAGAACTTCGCGACCCGCTATGTCAACGACGGCTTCTCCGGCGGGGAGAAAAAGCGGCATGAGGTGCTGCAGATGACGCTGCTCAAGCCGAGGCTTGCGATCCTGGATGAGACCGACTCGGGGCTGGACATCGACGCCTTGAAGACCGTTTCGGAAGGGATCAACCGGCTGCGGGGACCGGAACTGGGAATCCTGCTGATCACCCACTACCAGCGGATCCTCGACTATGTCCAGCCGGACAAGATCCATGTCCTCAAGGAGGGGCAGATCGTCCGATCCGGCGGCAAGGAACTGGCGCTGGAGCTGGAGAAGACCGGCTACAAACCGTACGAGACCGAAGCGGCGGAAGCCCATGCCGCCGGCGCGAAAGGAGTCCTCGGATGAGCACGCCCAAGCCGATCAACATCGGGCAGGATTACGAGACCAAGTACGGTTTCCACGACCCGGAGAAGTACATCTTCAAAGCCCAGAAGGGGCTGACCGCCCGGGGGGTGGAGGAGATCTCGGAGATGAAGAAGGAGCCGGACTGGATGCGGCAGTTCCGCCTCAAATCCCTTGAGCACTTCAACCGGAAACCCCTGCCCGGCTGGGCCGATGTGGCGATGCTCTCCCAGATCAACTTCGACAACATCCATTATTATCTCAAGCCTACCGACAAGGAGGGGCGCAGCTGGGATGAGGTCCCCGAGGACATCAAGAAGACCTTCGACCGGCTCGGCATCCCGGAGGCGGAGCGCAAGTTTCTGGCCGGGGTCAGCGCCCAGTACGAATCGGAGGTCGTCTACCACTCGATCCGGAAGGACCTGGAAGCGCAGGGGGTGGTCTTCCTCGGCATGGATGAGGGGCTGCGGCGGCATCCGGAGCTGGTCAAGAGATACATGGGGACGATCATTCCGCCGGCCGACAACAAGTTCTCGGCCCTGAACTCCGCGGTCTGGTCGGGCGGCTCCTTCGTTTATGTGCCCAAGAACACGAAGGTGGAGATCCCGCTGCAGGCCTATTTCCGGATCAACTCGGAGAACATGGGGCAGTTCGAGCGGACCCTGATCATCGCCGACGAGGGCTCCTCGGTCCATTACATCGAAGGCTGCACCGCGCCGACCTATTCCTCGGACAGCCTGCACTCGGCGGTCGTGGAGCTGATCGCCCTGCCCCATTCCCACATCCGCTACACGACGATCCAGAACTGGTCCAACAATGTGTACAACCTGGTGACCAAGCGGGCGATCGCGTATGAGAACGCGATCGTGGAGTGGCTGGACGGAAACCTGGGCTCAAAGTTGACGATGAAGTACCCGGGCGTCTACCTGGCCGGCCCCAAGGCCCGCGGCGAGGTAATCTCGGTCGCGTTCGCCGGAAAAGGCCAGCATCAGGACGCCGGCGCCAAGATGGTCCATGCCGCCCCGGAGACCAGCTCCACGATCGTCTCCAAGTCCATCTCGAAAGACGGGGGGCGGACCAGCTACCGGGGGCTCGTCAAGGTTTACCCACAGGCGCACCATGTCAAATCCTCGGTCCGGTGCGACGCCCTGCTGATGGATGAGATTTCCCGCTCGGACACCTATCCGACGATGGAGATTGACGCCCAGGACGCCCAGATCGGGCACGAAGCCTCGGTCAGCAAGGTCGGGGAGGAACAGCTCTTCTACCTGATGAGCCGGGGGCTCAAGGAGCAGGAGGCCACGACCCTGATCGTCAACGGCTTCTTCGAAGCCTTCGCCAAGGAGCTGCCGCTGGAGTACGCGGTGGAGTTGAACCGCCTCGTCCAGATGGAGATGGAGGGGTCGGTCGGCTGACCCGGAACGTTCCCATGAAAAGCGTCCAGACCTCCCAATTCCCCGCCGAAACGCTCGAAGCCCTGACGCCGGAGGCTCCGAAAGAGCTGCAGGTGGAGCGCCGCAAGGCGGCCGATCGCTTCACCGCCCTGCCCTGGCCGACCGCGGTCCATGAAGAGTGGCGGCGAACCGACCCGGCCCGGTTCAACCTGACCGGCTGGAGCCTGAAACCGCAGCAGCGGACGGTGACGGTCGGATGGGAGCCGCTGCCGGAGGCCGCCGCCCGGCAAGGGGTGATCCTGACCGATCTGCGGACGGCGCTTCGGGAACATCCCGATCGGGTCATGCCCCACCTGTTTCAAAGCGGCAAGCCGGAACAGCTGGAGAAGCACGCCGCGCTCCACCAGGCCCTCTGGAGCGACGGGCTTTTCTGCTGGGTCCCGGCTGGGGTCCGGGTGGAGACGCCGCTGTCGGCCTGGATCGAGCCAGCCGGAACCGGAGGTCGTTCCGGCGCAGCCGAAACCGATTCGGTGATCTTCCCTCACCTGCTGGTGGTGGTCGAGGAGGGGGCGGAGCTGACCTGGGTGGACGAACGACGGCCCGGCCCCCAACCGGCGGCGCCGATCTGGATCAACGAAATGACTGAATTTTTCGTCAAGCGGGGGGGAACTTTGCGGGCCGTCCGGCTCCAGCAATGGGGCACGGGGGCCGCCGAGCTGCAGCTCCAACGAGCCCTGCTGCACCGGGAGGCCTGTTTCTCCAACTGGATCATGGGACTCGGCGGCGGGATCACCAAGGGGAACATCGAAGCGGTACTCAGCGAACCGGCCGTCCGGGCGGAGCTGCTGGGAATCCACCTGGGAGCCGGCCGGCAGCACTTCGACATCCACACCCTGCAGGACCACCGGGCCCCCAACGGCTTCAGCAACCTCCTCTACAAGAGTGCACTGAGCGGCCAGGCCGAGGCGGTCACCACCGGGCTGATCCGGGTGACCCCGGAAGCCCGGAAAACCGACGCCTATCAGGCCAACCGGAACCTGCTGCTGAACCCCGGCGCCCACGCCGATTCGATCCCGATGCTGGAGATCGAGACCAACGAGGTCCGCTGCACCCACGGGGTGGCGACCGGCCCGGTGGACGATGATCAGATTTTTTATTTGATGAGCCGGGGACTCTCCAGGCCGCTGGCCCAACGGCTGATCATCCAGGGCTTTTTCGAGGAGGTCCTGAACCAGATCCCGGCCGAATCGGTCCGGGAACAGCTGATCGGGGAGCTGTCGAGCCGGCTCGACCGAATCGACGCTTCCGGGGAGGACTCCGGTGGCTGAATGGGTGAAGCTCGGACCGGCCGACGCCGTCCCCCTGGGACAAGCCAAGGTCTTCCAAGCCGGGGGGTGCCGCCTGGCCGTCGCCCGAACCGCCTCGGGATTCCATGCGATCGAAGACACCTGCACGCATGACGGCGGGCCGCTGGGAGAAGGAGAACTCGATGGAGAGCTGATCGAGTGCCCCCGGCATGGGGCCCGGTTCGACATGAGGACCGGCACGGCGGTGGTCCTGCCGGCGATCCTGCCGGTCCAGGCCTTCCCGGTCCGGGAAACGAACGGTGAACTTTTTGTGGAGCTCCCGGATTCAACCGGGGCAAAAACGAAGGAGAAAGGAACGCGATGATCACGCTGACGGAAAAGGCGGTTCAAAAGGTCACCACCCTGCAGAAGGAACAGAACAAGCCGGGCCACGGCCTGCGGCTGAAGGTGGTCGGGGGGGGCTGCTCCGGCTACTCCTACTCGATGGATTTCGAGCCGAAGGAAGCGCCCGGGGACCAGGTGTTCGAAACGGCCGGGGTCAAGCTGTTCGTGGATCCCAAGTCCCTGCCGATGGTGGACAACTGCCAAGTCGACTGGGCCGACGGGATGACCGGAGCGGGCTTCACGATCCAGAACCCGAACGCCAAGGGCTCCTGCGGCTGCGGGCACTCCTTCTCGGTTTAAGCGGAAGGAGGGGACTCCCCTGGACATCGAACGGATCCGAGCCGACTTCCCGATCCTGACCCGTCAGATTCGGGGCAAACCGCTCGTCTACCTGGACAGCGCAGCCACCTCGCAGAAACCGCGGGCGGTCCTGGAGGCGTTGACGGACTACTATGCCCGCTACAACGCCAATGTCCACCGGGGGATCCATCTGCTCAGTGAGGAGGCGACCGCCGCCTACGAAGGGGCCCGCAAGGAAATCGCCCAGCTGATCGGGGCCCCCGCCCCGGCGACCGTCCTCTTCACCCGGAATACCACTGAGGGGATCAACCTCGTGGCCCATGCCTGGGGAGAAAAGAACATCTCGGCCGGCGACGAGATCCTGCTGACCGAGATGGAACATCACGCCAACCTGGTTCCCTGGCAGATGCTGGCTGGGCGCAAGAAAGCCCGGCTGTCGTTTTTGTCGGTGAACACCGGGACCGGGGAGTTGGCGCTGGAGGAGCTGGAGCAGAAGCTGACCGACCGAACGAAGCTCGTGGCGGTCACCCTGATGTCGAATGTGCTGGGGACGATCAATCCGGTCAAACAGATTGTCCAGGCGGCCCACGCCAAGGGGATCCCGGTCCTGGTGGACGGGGCGCAGGGGGTACCGCACCTGCCGGTCAATGTGCTGGATCTCAACTGCGACTTCCTGGCCTTCTCGGCCCACAAGATGCTGGGACCGACGGGGGTCGGCGTCCTGTACGGCAAGGAGGCGCTGTTGGAGCAGATGGACCCGTTCCTGGGCGGGGGGGACATGATCCGGGATGTTTGGCTCGACCGCGCCACTTGGAACGACCTGCCCTGGAAATTCGAGGCCGGCACCCCGGACATCGGCGGGGCGATCGCCTTCGGCGCGGCGGTGGCCTATCTCAAGCGGCTCGGCATGGAAAATGTCCGGGCCCACGAACGGGCGATCACGGAAAAGGTGCTGGCCCGCTTCAAAGCTCTATCGGGCGTCACCCTATACGGGCCGACCGACCCGGAGAAGCGGGGGGCGGCCTTCTCCTTCAATGTGGCCGGCGTCCATCCCCATGACCTGGGGCAGATCTTCGACGACCAGGGGATCGCGGTGCGGGCCGGCCACCACTGCTGCAAGCCGCTGATGCGGAAACTGGGGATCGTCGCGGCGGCCCGGGCCTCCTTCTACCTGTACAACAACGAATCGGAAATTGATCGCCTGATCGAGGCGATCCACAAAGCACAGGAGATGTTCAGCGTTGTCGCTCACCGATGACCTGTACCGGGAGGTGATCCTGGAGCACTTCAAGAACCCCCGCCATCCCGGCCGGCTGGAGAAGCCGGACCTGATGGCCCAGGGGGCGAACCCCTTCTGCGGGGATGAGATGACCCTGACCCTGTCGGTCAAAGCCGGCCGGATCGAGGCCATCCGGGCCGAGTGCGCCGGCTGCTCGATCAGCCAGGCGGCCGCTTCGATGATGACCGAGGCGGTCACCGGCCGTTCATTCGAAGAAGCGGTCCAGATCGCCAAGAAATTCAAGGGGATGATGCTGGAAGGGGGGACGGCCGACTTCCCGGACGACCTGGAGGACCTGGAAGCGCTCGAAGGGGTCAAAAAGTACCCGGTCCGGATCAAGTGCGCGATTCTCTCCTGGAACACTTTGCTGGAAGCGATCGCCGCCTGGAAGGCGGGGAAGCATGAAGCCAGTCACACCGAGGGAGAGGAGGGGGACCGGCCGGACCTGGCCCACAAGAAACCTGAAGAAACGGAAGACCCCCCTGCTCCAACCGTTCCAGCCGCCGGCGCCGCCGCCGTGCCGTCCGACGCCGCCGGAGCGGTCCGGGAAAAACTCAAGGGGGTGATTGATCCGGAGATCAACATGAATGTCGTGGACCTGGGGCTGATCTACGATGTCCAGGTCGCCGATAAAGGACAGGTCCGTGTCGTCTACACCCTGACCAGCCCCGGCTGCCCGCTGGGGCCGTTGATCAAGGGGCAAATCGAAGGGGCCGTGACCAAGCTCCCCTGGGTTCAGCAGATCCACTCGGAACTGGTCTGGAGCCCCCCGTGGGACCCCCGAACGATGGCCTCCGAGGAAGCCAAGGACACGCTGGGGATATGGTGAACCGGGACGCGGAGGTCAAACCGTTCAACACCCTGGCCGACGGGCTGATCAGCCGGATCGGACACACCCCCCTGTTCACGCTGCATCGGATTGGAGCGGAGATCCCGGGCGTCCAGCTGTTGGCCAAGGCGGAATGGTTCAACCCGGGCGGATCGGTCAAGGACCGGGCGGCCGCCAACATCATCCTGGAGGCGGAGCGGGCCGAAAAACTGGGGAACGGCCAAACCCTGCTGGACGCCACCTCCGGCAACACCGGGGTCGCCTTCGCAATGATCGGGGCGGCCCGGGGGATCCCGGTCCACCTCTGCGTCCCCGAGAACGCCAGCGGCGAGGTAATCCAAACCATGCGGGCCTTCGGGGCCACGGTGACGCTCACCTCGCCGCTCGAAAGCTCCGATGGAGCGATCCGGGCGGCCCAGGAACTGGCCCAGAAAGAGCCGGACCGATACTTCTATGCCGACCAGTACAACAACCCGGCCAACTGGCAGGCCCATGTCCAGACGACCGGCCCGGAGATCTGGGAGCAGACCGAGGGACAAATCACCCACTTCATCGCGGGGCTGGGCACCAGCGGCACCTTCATGGGGACCGGCCGGTTCCTGCGGGAACGCAACCCGGCGATCCGGCTGATCTCCCTGGAGCCGGATTCGCCGCTGCACGGCCTGGAGGGACTCAAACAGATGGCCACTTCGATCGTGCCGGGAATCTATGACGAACGGCTGGCCGACGAGCAGGTCACGGTCCGAACCGAGGCGGCCTACGGAATGGTCAAGCGGCTGGCCAAGGAGGAAGGGCTGCTGGTCGGCATCTCCGCCGGAGCAGCGGCGGCCGGCGCCCTGGAACTGGCCCGAAAATTAAAGCATGGTAAGATTGTGATGGTTTTCCCTGACGGAGGTTCGAGGTATCTCCATGAGCCTTTCTGGAAACAATAAGAGCGAGACGACCGGCATCCCGGTCTACATCCCGACCGCCCTGCAGCGGTTCGTCGGGCAGCAGGAGACAATACGGCTGTCCGGCCAAACCGTCGGTGAGGTGCTGGCCGCCCTGGTGGGGACCCACCCGGAGCTGAAGGCCCACCTCTACGCCGACGAGACCCATCTGCGTTCCTTCGTGAATGTCTTCCTGAACGACGAGGACATCCGGTCGGCCCAGGGGCTGGCGACCCCGGTCCAACCGACCGACCAGATCACGATCGTCCCCTCGATCGCCGGCGGCGCCGGCGCCAAGCTTTCAAACGACGAGATCAAGCGGTACAGCCGCCACCTGATCATGCCGGAGGTGGGGATGGCCGGACAGGAAAAACTGAAGGCCGCTTCGGTCCTCCTGATCGGCACCGGGGGGCTCGGTTCCCCGCTGGGGCTGTACCTGGCCTCCGCCGGGATCGGCCGGATCGGCCTGGTGGATTTCGATGTGATCGACTTCACCAACCTCCAGCGGCAGGTGCTGTACAATCATGCCGACATCGGCCGCCCGAAGGTACAGGTGGCCGCCGAGCGGCTCCGGGCGATCAATCCCTACATCAAAATTGAGGCCCACGAAACGCGCCTGAACTCCGAGAACGCGCTGGAGCTGCTCAAGAACTACGACATCATCGTGGACGGCACTGATAACTTCCCCACCCGCTATCTCACCAACGACGCCTGCGTGCTGCTGGGCAAACCAAATGTTTACGGCTCCATCTTCCGCTTCGAGGGGCAAGCCTCGGTCTTTGACGCCAAGAATGGTCCCTGCTACCGCTGCCTTTACCCGGAGCCGCCGCCGCCCGGGCTGGTCCCCTCCTGCGCCGAAGGGGGGGTGCTGGGGATTCTGCCCGGCATTGTGGGAACCATCCAGGCAACCGAAACGATCAAGCTGATCATCGGCGGGGGGGAGACCCTGACCGGCCGGCTGTTGCTGTTCAACGCGCTGAAAATGAAGTTCCGGGAACTCAAGCTCCGGAAGGCCGCCGACTGCCCCCTCTGCGGCAAGAACCCGACGATCACAAAGCTGATCGACTACCAGGAATTCTGCGGCTTAAGGGGTCAGGAGACGCCGGCCGCTTCCCAGCCGCAGGCGGCCGACAACGGGGCGCTCGAGATCACCCCGGAAGACCTCAAGAAGTTGTTGGACCAGAAGAAACCGGTCAAGATCATCGATGTGCGGGAACCGCACGAGTACGACATCTGCAGGATCGAGGGGGCCCGGTTGATTCCGCTGAGCGAATTCTCCGGGCGGCTGGACGAGATGGATCCGGCCGATGAGCTGGTGCTCCTCTGCCACCACGGGATGCGGTCGCTCAAGGCGCTGAAGATCCTGAAGGAGGCCGGTTTCAAGAAGGCCCGGTCGCTGGCCGGCGGCATCGACGCCTGGTCCGAGCGGATTGATGACACCGTCCCGAGATACTGAGGAAACACCATGAGCGAAGAAGCCGAAAAACTGACTGAAGCGGAAACCGCCAAAGCGCTCAAAACCATCCCCGGCTGGGAGCTGCGGGCCGATTCGATTGTGCGGGAGTACACCCTGAAGGACTTCGGGTCGGCCCTGGCTTTCGTCAACCGGGTCGGCGAACTGGCCGAGGCGGCCGACCACCACCCCGACATCCTGATCCACCGCTACAAGCGGGTGACCCTGACCCTCTCCACCCACTCGGCCGGCGGGCTGACAGGCAAGGACTTCGCCCTGGCCCGCCAAATCGACGCGGCCTAACCCTTCGGGGCCGGCAAGTCCGATCCCGGGAAGGGTCGGGCCGGCCGAGCCAGCGACAACCCCACCGATCCCGCCAGGATTATTCCCACCACCGCCAGCGAGACCCCCACCGGAATATGAACCCAGTGGGAGATCAGCATCTTAATCCCGACGAACACCAGGATCCCGCACAGCCCGAACCGGAGGTGGCGAAACTTTGGGATCATCCCGGCCAGGACGAAGTAGAGGGCCCGCAGCCCCAGGATGGCGAAGACATTCGAGGTGTAAACGATAAAGGGGTCCCGGGAGACCGCCAGGACCGCGGGGATCGAATCCACCGCGAACAGCACATCGGAGGTCTCCACCACCAGCAGCACCACCAAGAGCGGGGTCGCCATCCAGCGCCCCCCTTCCCGCACCAGGAAATGCTGCTCCCGAAAACCCCGGGTGACCGGAAAAATCCGCTGCACCAGTCGGACCACCGGATTCCATTCCGGATGAACCCCCTCTTCCTGCTTCAGGAATCGGACTCCGGTGAAGACCAGGAAAGCCCCCATCAGATAGATCATCCAATGGAAACGCTCCAACAGGGTGATCCCCGCCGCGATGAAGCCGGCCCGCATCACGATCGCCCCGACAATACCCAGAAAGAGGACCCGGTGCTGGTAGGCGCTCTTCACATGGAAATAGGAGAAGATCGCCACGAAGACGAAGATGTTGTCCATCGAGAGGGACTTTTCGATCAGGTAGGCAGCCAGGAACTCCAATCCCTTGGCGGGACCGAACATCCCCCAGACGAACACATTGAAGAGCAGGGCCACCCCGATCCAGACCGCCGACCAGATCACGGCTTCCCGGATGGACTCAGCATGGGCCTTGCGATGGAACAGCCCCAGGTCGATCACCAGCAGAAGCGCCACGACCGCGGCGAACAACTCCCAGCCGAACGGAGAAGCGACGGAGGGAGTCATCTCACCCCTCGGTGGACTGCGTGGGGAGGCAGGCCTCGCAGCGGCAGTGCCGCCTTAAGAAATCGAATGAGAAGATGCCGGTCGTGTGGCCGTCGGAGAAGCGGATGTTGATCCCGTAGTTGCCCACCGGTTCGATCGAAGCCGGCTGAATATCGGAGGGAACCCCCATCGGCAGCCCCGGGGCGCTTTCCGCCTCCCGGCAGGCGGCGCAGGGACAAAGCGCCCGCAGGTCCCGCCAGGCGTAAAGGGATTCATGGCCGTCGGCCCAAACGATCCTAAGACCGGAGGCGCCGACCCGCTCCACCTGTTTGGGAACCGCTTGAACGCTGATGTTATAATGCCCTCATGTGGGTCATTCATCCCTTCCCCGGCGGCCTTCTGGAAATCACTGGGAAAGACCGCGTTCCTTTCCTGCATAACATCTTGAGCCATGATATCAAAGGGCTTCCGACCGGACAAGGACGGCCGGTCTGCCTGCTCAACCGCCAGGGGCAAATCCGGTTCGGCGGGTTCCTGCACGCCGGAGAAACGGCCCATTGGCTGGAACTGCCCGGGGGACAAGCCCCGGCGGTCCAGGCGATGCTGGAGCCGTATGTGATCAGCGAATCGGTTGCCTTCCAGGACCGCTCGAGCGACCTGCAGGCAATCCCCCTGCTGGGGGAAGGGACCGACACCCTCCTGCAGAAGATCTGCTCCATCCCCGCCCCGCTCCAACAGCATCTGCAGGGGGCCGCGCCAACTGGGGATCCCGTCCGCTGGATCATCCGATGGCACTGGAACGAACTCGCCGGCTTTGTTCTTTGGGTTGACGCCGGTCAAACGGAATCGGTCCGGAAAAACCTGCTGCAGAGGGGGGCGGAAGCGGCCGGCCCGGAACGGTTCCACGCGCTGCGGATCGCCGCCGGGGTTCCCTGGGCGCCTCAGGAACTGAATGAAACGGTCCTTCTGAACGAATTGGAAACCGAAAAGGAGCCGCTCCCCGAACGGAGCTGGGTCAGCTACAACAAAGGCTGCTTCATTGGCCAGGAGATCGTCGCCCGGATCCATTGGCGGACCCAGCCGCCGAGGAAACTGACCCGCTTCATCCTCTCCGGAGAAAAAGCGCCGGAGACCCCCGCCCCACTGATGGAAAAAGGAACGGTCGTCGGGCAGCTCACCTCCGCCGCCCGGCTGGAGGAAACCGGTCAGATCGTCGGACTTGGGCTCCTCAAAACGGGCTGCGCCTCGACAAGGATGGAGGTTCAGACGGCGGCGGGAACGATCCAAGCAGAACGAACCGGCCCCTAGCGCAGGACCAGCTCGGTGTCGGTAACCCGGACGGAATCCAGCTTGCGGATCTTGGAGATGATGACCGCCAACTCCTCGTAAGGATCGGCGTCCACGAAGGCGATCATGTCATGGGCCCCGGTCACCTGGTGGACGAACTGGACCCCCGGCATCTTCCGGACCTCTTCCTGGGCCTCCTGCTCCTTGCCGGGGTGAACATTGATCATCACGAATGCTTTGGGCATGGCATGGACTCCGTCAACCGAAACGGTTAACCAGAAAAATTTTCCAGGGTGTGCGTGGAAGCGGCCAGAATGTTCCCATTGGTATCGGCCAGCAGGGTCTGATTCGCGTAGGCGCCGCCGTTGGCATTGCGGGTCGCGGTCACGGTGAAAGCGCCGCCGGCCCCTCCGGGGGCCGTGCTGTAGGTCCAATCCTGTTCCAGGTTTAGATCGGTGAGATACCGGCGGGTGATCAGGGTGCCCAAGTCCGGCGCGTAGGCGTCCCAGTCCAGAAAGTGGGTCTTCTGCGCCGCGACGACCAATTGAATCTTGGCCCGGGCGTTTCGGACTTTGGCTATCTCCATCGACTTCTGGTACTGCGGGATCGCGATCGTCCCGAGGATGCCGACGATAAACACCACCACCAAAAGCTCGATGAGGGTGAACCCCCCCTGTGACCTCAGCCGCCGCGGTTTCATCAAGAGCAAGTATACCTCATCCGAACTTCCGGAAGAGGCCCACCACCTTCCCCAGGATTCGGACCGACTGATCCTTGGGGTGGATGAAGATCGGCTCCATCGCGTCGTTCTCCGGCTGCAACCGGATCCGCCCCCCCTTCTCCAGGAAGAACTTCTTGACCGTCGCCTCCCCTTCGATCAGGACCGCGACGATCTCCCCGTTGTGACAGGTCGGCTGGGGCCGAACCATCACGAAGTCCCCCTCTTCGATGCCGGCCTTGATCATGCTCTGCCCATGTACCCGCACTGCGAAACAGCCGGGTCCCGGCACCCAGCGGGGGTCCACCGCGAGGTGGTCCTCGATGTGCTGCTCAGCCAGGATCGGCTCCCCGGCGGCGATCTGCCCGACGATCGGAATCATCACCGGATCGATCGGAATGATCTGAGCCTCCTCCGGCCGGGCAACCGGAGCCTTCAAGCGAATCCCCCGGGCCTGCCGGCTCCGTTCAATGAATCCTTTCCGCTGCAGCGCATCCAAATGGACCGTCACTCCCCGCAGTGATTTCAACTGGAGTCCCTCCCTGAGTTCCCGGATCGTTGGGGGAGCCCCATCGGTGGAAAGGTGCTCCTGAATCAGCTCGAGCACCTCTGTCTGCCGGCGGGTCAACGGCCGCTTGGATTTGTTCATGAGAAGAGACTAGCAGACAGGTGTCTGCGTGTCAAGCGTCTCGTGCAAAACGGGCGCCGGAAGATCAGAAGGTCAACTCCACCATCCCCTCAAACTGGTCGACATCTTCACTGTGGATCAGGTCCACATGCCGCCAGCCCAGGAGAAGAACCGGCTCGAATTTTTCGACTGGAAGCGGAACCCGGAAACCGGCCCCGACCTCATTGCGGGTCCCCTCCCCCATCTCCATGTTGAAGGTGAACTCCTCCAGGAAATAAAGGGCAACCGGTTTCTCCCGGATTCTCCAGAAACGGATCGGGAATTCGAAAAGGGCCCGGGATTCCCATTCCGGATCATCCGACCCCGGCTTGATCCAGGCCTGATGCACCCCGGAGCCCAGATACAGCCAAGAGAACGGCTGGACCCCCAGTTCGCCCCCCAGCTCCATCCGGGAGGTGATTTTGTCCTCCAGGTTGCTCCGGAACTCGCCGAATAGGGTGGCCCGCCAGGCTTCACAGAAGGCGCGAAACACCTCCCCCCGGGTGACCCATTCATGTCCCGATCGGGACTTGTCCCTGAAATTCGCCCGAACCCCGCTGGAAAGTTTCCAGACCGGCGAAGAAACCGGTGCTTCGGCTTGTGCCGGCCGCGCCGGACAAAAGAAAAGGGCCCCGGCGACCCAGAGCCCGATCACGCCGCGAAAAACCGTTCGCTTCACCGAACCAGTCCCTCCTCCGCCAAAGCGTATCCCCGAATCTCCAACAACCGCTCAATCGCGTCCCCAATCACCCGGTTGGGAGTGGAGGCCCCGGCCGTCACGCCGATCGTCAGCTTCCCAGCCGGAAGCCAGTCCTCAGTCACGATCGGCTCGGTCCTTCCCACCGGCTTGTGTCGGATCCGGCAATCGGAAAGGATCCCGCTGGCCTCGTCGATGTGATAGGCCGGACAATACTGCGAGGCGATCTCACACAGGTGGCCGGTATTGCTGGAATTGAATCCCCCAATGATGATCGCCAAGTCCAGCTTCTGCTTGACCATCTCCAGCATCGCGTCCTGCCGGTCCTGCGTCGCGCTGCAAATCGTGTCGAAACTCCGAAAGTGTTCCCCCAACGCGGCGGCGCCATAGCGGTCGGCCATCGCCCGCTTCAGCATCGCGCCGATCTCCAACGAATCGCTGGAAAGCATCGTCGTCTGGTTCGCCACCCCCACCCGGAGCAGATCCCTGTCCGGATCGAAGCCCTCGGAGCATTTTCCATCGAAGTATTTCAGGAAGCCGGCCTTGTCCTTTCCGGTCCGGATGTAATCGCAGACGCGCTGGGCCTCCGGCTTGTCCCATACCACGAGGTAACGCCCCTGCGGGAACTGCGTCGCCCGGGAGACCGTCGCCCGGGTCTCCTCATGCTTGTAGTTGCCGTGCACGATCGCCGTGAAACCATCCCGGCCGTACTGCTCCACCCGCTTCCAGACCAGCACCACCGAGCCGCAGGTGGCATCCACCAGAACGCACCCCTTTTTCTGCAAGCGGTCCATCTCCGGCACCTGGGTCCCGAAAGCAGCGATGATCACGACATCCTGGGGCGTCAGATCGTCAATCGAACAATCCCCCTCCCCCGGCCCGTTGAGGAAGCCGATCCCCATTTCTCTCAAATTATTATTAACTCTGGGGTTATGGATCAGCTCGGTGGTCAGAAAAACCCGCCGCTGAGGGAATTGCTTCTTCGTCTCATACGCATAGTCCACCGCCCGCTCGACACCATAGCAGAAGCCGAACTCCTTGGCCAGCAGGATCGTCAAATCGCCGACCTGGAGCCGGTTGCCCCGGGAGCGGATCTCTTCGATCAGGCGGCTGCGGTAATCCTGGGCCAGATCCTCCCGGACCTGTTCCTTTAACCCAAAGCCACGCCTGAAGATCGGGATTTCGTTCGATTCGGACATGATTGATCGATTATAGGGCTTTTCCGAGGGCAAATCAAACGGTATAATGGGCCCCTTCCATGAGCAAAGCATCCAAACTCAGAGCTCTCCTCCAACAGGGAGGACCGGTGGTGACCGCCGGAGCCCATGACGCGATCAGCGCCAAGCTGGTGGAGGTGACCGGCTTTGACGCGGTCTGGGTCTCCAGCTTCGGCCTCTCCGCCGCCCAGAAATCGATGCCGGACGCCAATGTTCTGACGATGACCGAATCGCTGGAGGCGGCCAAGAACATCAACGCCGCCGTCACGATCCCGGTGATCGCCGACTGCGACAACGGCTACGGCAACGCGCTCAACGTCATGCGGACCGCCCAGGAGTTCGCCGCCGCCGGCATCGCCGGCATCTCGATCGAGGACGCCACCTTCCCGAAGCGCTGCTCCCTTTACGGCGGCAAGCATGACCTGGTCTCCACCGAGGAGATGGCCGGCCGCCTGCGGGCCGCCAAGGAAGCGACCCGGGAGCATCCCGATTTCCTCCTGATCGCCCGGACCGAGGCGCTGATCGCCGGCCTGGGGCTGGAGGAGGCCCTCCACCGGGCCGACGCCTATGCCGCCGCCGGCGCCGACGCCCTGCTGATCCACTCCAAATCGAAGTCGGCCGAAGAGGTGCTGGCCTTCACCCGGCGCTGGAAGGGGGGAAAACCGCTGGTCGTGGTCCCGACGATGTTCCCCAACGCCAGCGTCGAGCAGCTGCATGCCGCCGGCTTTTCGATCATCATCTTCGCCAACCAGGCGCTGCGGGCCGCGGTCACCGCGATGCGGAACCAGCTGAGCAAGCTGCGGCAGGAAGGCCGGGCCGAGGTGATCAACGGCTCGATCGCTCCCCTCCCGGAGATCTACGACCTGGTCGGGGTCCCCGAGATGCAGCGGCGGGAGGAAAGCTTCCTCCCCCCCGAGAAGACCCCGACCACCTCGGCGGTCATCCTGGCGGCCGGCTTCGAACCGGAACTGCTGCCGCTGACCGAGAAGGCCCCCAAAACGATGCTGGAGATCAAGGGAAAGACGATCCTGGACCGCCAGCTCCACCTGCTTCGCTCGGTCCAGGTGCCGGACATCGCGGTCGTCCGGGGCTACCAGTCCGGCGCGGTCAATCCCCCGAGCGTCACCTTCTTTGAGAACAAGAATTACGAATCGACCGGGATCGCCGCCTCCCTCCTGGCCTCCGAGCCCCACTGGAAGGAGCGAACATTGGTTCTGTACGGGGACATTCTGTTCGACCGGGCGATCCTGGAGCGCCTCCTGACCGCCCCGGAGGCGGATCTGCTGCTGGTGATGGATCGCTCCTGGGGGGACCGGCCGGCCGAAACGCCGGTACCACCCGGCACAGAACTGGTCCTGACCGAAGAGGGCGCGGAGAAAGGGGTCCGCTTCCTCTCGTCGGAGAAACCGTTGAAGATCCGGCAGATCGGACAGAAGATCCCGGCCGCCCAGGCCAGCGGCGAGTTCATCGGCCTGGCCCGCTTCTCCCATCAGGGGCTGCAGTGGCTCAAGAGTGCCGCCGCAGCCGCCGGCCCGAAAGCGGACCTGGCCGACCTGCTGACCGGCGTGATCCAGGCCGGCCATCCCGTCCACGCCCTGGAGATCTACAAGGGGTGGCTGGAGGTGGACACGGTCGAGGATTACCGCAAGGCCTGGGCCAAGCTGTAAGTGGGGCTCAGGGCAAAGCTTCGCAAGAAACTGCTCCGTTCCCTGCTTCCCCCGCCGGTCCAGGTCCGCCATGGCGAATATTCGATGATCCTCTCAGCCGATGACGACCCGGCCCAACCCTCCGACCGGCTCTTCACCGCCGCCCTGCAGGGGATCGAAGCGGCCCGCCGGGTCTCCCTGGTCCCCTTCTATCAAACCGGCCGGCGCTTCCCCGCCGAAGCGGATATCTGGCCGGGGGAGAATTACAAGCTGCTGGCGGGACTGGTGCAGACCCTCCACCCAAAACAGGTCGTGGAAGTGGGAACGGCCGAGGGAGTCGGCGCGGTGATCCTGAAACGGTTCCTGCCGGAGCGCTCCCGGATCACCACCTTCGACATCAAGGATTGGCGGGATTTCCGCCACCCGGTCTTCACCGAGGCCGATTTCGCCGACGGCCGGCTGGTGCAGCACCTGGAAGACCTGACCGACCCGGCCATCTTCGAAAAACACCGCGCGCTGTTGGAGGCCGCCGACTTCTTCTTCCTCGACGGCCCGAAAGACGGCGTCATGGAGCCGAAACTCCTCAAACTGTTCGAGACCGTTCGATTCCGGGAGCCGCCGCTGATGGTCGTGGACGACATCCGGCTCTGGAACATGCTGGCGGTCTGGCGGGGAATCATCCGCCCCAAGCTGGACCTGACCTCCTTCGGTCACTGGTCGGGGACCGGCCTGATCGACTGGACCCCCACCCCGGCCGCCTAATCCCTTTTAGATAGGACGAATTCTTCAAACCCTCGGAGGGGAGAAAAGGCGGGACCGCTCCTTGAGGAGGAAGCGGACCCAGAAAACCTGTGTGCCGATGGCCAATGCCAACAGGAACAGGGGAACCGCTTCGAGCAGGACCATTGCCAGCACGACGAGGGAAAAGTTCTCATTGGTCAGGTTGACCGCCCACCATCGCTTCCAACCGGGGGCAGCCCCCTGCCCCGGCGTCCGGGCCGGATCCCCTTCGACCGATGGCCCAAACCCCTTGAGCTTCGCCCAAGCGGTTACGCCGAAATCCAACGCCATCCCGATCGCCCCGACCCAACCGACCCCGATCCATGCGGACGGCCCGCCGGAACCGGAGGTCGTTCCGGCAAAGCCGGAACGGACCACCCCCGCGGCCAGAGCCAGCGGCAGCAAGGTCTGAATCAGCCCGTCCACCCCGATGTCCAACCAGGCGCCGAAGCGACTGCTCAAGCCCCGGTTGCGGGCCACCGCCCCATCCCAATTGTCCAGGATGTAGAACAACTGGAACAGCAGCGCCCCGAGCAGGAAGCCGTCCCGCCCCCCCATCTGGAAAGCGGCCAGCGCGAATAGCCCCACCCCGCCCGAGATCACCGTCCATTGGTTGGGGGTGAGGTTGACCCGAAGCACTCCCGGGAGGAACAGATCGGACAGCAGCCGGTTAAAACAGCGGGATCGTTCGATCTTCGGTAGGATCTCCTCCTGCGCCCGCTTCAGGTCCCCGGGGGTGTCGATCTCCGTCCAGGGGAGGTCCCCGATCAACTCCACCCGGACCACCGCCCGCTCGAACAGGTCCGGATAGACCTGTTCATGCTCAATCTGAGTTTCTCCGGCTTGGACCCGCTGTTCCAACAGCTGCCGCAGAATCCCGGCCGCTTCCGCCGAGAGCTTGAGCACTCCGACCGCCTCCCCGGCCCGGGGCCAGGCTTGGCGGATCGATTCGGAGGGGCGTTTCGTGATGTGCCGGGCCCGGGCGTTCTCGGAAAAAACCATCTGCTCCTCGCCGGAATCCTCAGCATTGGGATCCACGAGGATCCCGTTGATCCGCCGGGAAGCAAGCAGCCGGCGAAGCATCCCCTCCGGAATCAACAGATCGGCGTCCATGATCAGGAGGTTCCGGTCCAGGAAAGCCGCCGCGCTGTGGAGGGAGAGGATCGCCCCCTCCCGGTAGCGGGGATTCTGGACCGGATGAAGCGCAAGCCCCGGGGCGGCCTTCCGGGCCTCTGCAATGACCGCTTCCGCCTGATGACCGACCACCAGGACCGCCTCCCGGACCCCGCACCGCTTGAGCATCTCGAGCAAACGAGCCAGCAGGGTCCGGTCCCCGACCCGGGCCAGGCACTTCGGCGGCGTGTTGGGCCCCATCCGTTTCCCAATTCCAGCGGCCAGAATGACCGCGGTTTCCGTTCGAGCCGGCATGGCGATCAGGCGGAGCTCATCGGGGGGAAAGGATCGGCTCCCCCTCCGGACCGGAATCCACCCGGTAGGCCCGGGTGCAGGTGCCGGGGATGTTCAGGCACCGCCCATCCTCGAGGGAGAAGAGCCAGCCGTGCAGCGGACAACGGACCGCAGGGATCCCCGGCTCCCCGGGGGACAACTCGACCGAACCGTCGGGAGCCGCCCGCTCCACCCGACCGCGGGACAACGGACCGCCCCGGTGGGGACAGCGGTTGTCGAGGGCCACCAGGCAGCCGTCCAGATTGAAGACGGCCGCCTCCCGCTCCCCCTGCCGGAGGAGCCGTCCCTCCCCCGGTGGGGGGATCTCCCAGCCGCTCAGACCCCGACCCCTTCCCGGAGGAACTTCGTCTCGCCGGCGGTGTAACCCCAGCGGCGGGCAATTTCCTTGGCGTCCTTTTCCCGCCAGGCCTCGTACTTCAGGAGCACATCCAACCCATCGCAGGTCCGCTCCAAGTCGGTCTCCATGCCCGGAAAATCCGGCCAGCCGTTTTCGTTCTTGTTGGCGGCGATCCACTCCATCCCCTTCTCGATCACGGAGCGGAACTTCTCCTCCTGTCCCAGCATCCGGGAGAGGAGCAGCAGCGACCGGGTGGAATCCATCGAGTGGTCCATGTTCCGGCTGTCCCACGACCCCTCGGCGGCCTGGTTCTGGACCAGCCAAGCGCTGCAGCGCTCGCAGGCGGCCTTCACATCCAATCCCTCGGGCAACAGGAAGGAGGCGGCCAGGGAATCCTGCCCGAGGTGGGCGGTCGTCTCGACCCCGCTCGGGTGGAACTTCTTGTCGTACCAGCCGCCGTCGGACGACTGCCCGTCCAGGATGAACTGCAACCCCTTCTTCCAGGGCTCCCGGACCGCCTGCTTCATCTCCTCGGTCCCGAGCGCCAGCACGACATTGAAAAAGCTGACCGGATGGGAGGTGGTGTCCAGGTCGGACCACTCGCTGTCCACCCAGTGGCCGTCGGCATGCTGGGATTTCAGGAAATAGCGGATCGCCTTCCAAACCGACGCCTCCAACCTCGGGCTCTGGAGCGTGACATTGGCCCGGATCAGCATCAGCGCCATGAACGCCGATACCCAGGCGGCCGATTCCTTCTCGCTCGACTCCCGCCCCCAGCCGCCGTCCGGAAGCTGCTTGGCGACCGTCGCGTCATACTCCTCCGAGAATTCCGAAACCTTCCCCATGTGCAGGATCACCCGCAGGGCGTGGGCCACCAGCTCCATATCCTGGTCCCCAGCGGTCAGACTCCAGTTCTTTCTCTCGCTCAACAGGAACTTCCACTCTGACTCGATCAACCGCACTGCCTTGTCCAGATCCATGTCACCCTCTCCTAGTTTGCTTCGTTTCTTCCATTTGCGAAAACCAAAGATTCAATCCCGTTCCCAAAGCGCTCGAAGCGGCCCGCATCCGGGACCGCATCCAAGCCAGCCGCTTCCACCGGCACGGCAGAAGCAGGGCAGCCACCCCCTCCCCGAGAGAACCAATGGGGAGGGTCTCCTCCATCGAATCCAGGATCACCCGCAGGCCGCTCCAGGGAATCCCCGCCCGTTCCGCCGCTTCCGCGATCGCCACGCTCTCCATGTCCACCACATCAGCCCGGAAGCGGTCCTCCGCCGCCCGTTTCTGCGCCGGCGACCTCAGGGGCCGCTCCACGGTCAGGAAAACCGCCGGCCGAACCCCCGGAAGTCCCCGCATTACCGAGCCGCCAGGCCGGATCCGGCGGCCGTCCGCCGCCACCACTTCGGTCGCAGCCACCAGCTGTCCACCCGGCCAACCGGATCGGAGCCCACCGGAAAAACCGCAGGCGAGGACCTGCCGATACCGCTTCTGAGCCAATCGCCGGGCCACCCGCTCCCCCGCCTGCGGCCCCATACCGGTCACCAGCAGTTCGACCGAGCCATCCGTCGGCAGTCGCAAGGCGCTCAACTCCTCCCGGACCGCGGCGACCAGCAGCAGCGGGTCAGTGCCCATTGTGCCGGGTGAGATAGCCGTTCTCCCGGAACCAGTCGACTGCCTTGCGCAGCGCGGTCTCCACCGGCGTCTGCGGCAGCCCCAGCTCCCGGACCGCCTTTGACGAGTCAAAGAACATCTTTTTACCGGACATCCGGACCCCCTCCCAGGGGATCCGCGGCGAACGGCCGGTCACCCGGCTGGCCAGGGTGGAGACCGCCCCGAGTCCCAGCACCACCGGCCTGGGAAGCCGAACCGTCGGAGCCGCCCGGCCGGTGATCCGGGCCAGGATCTCCAGGATCTCCCGCATCGTCAGGTTCCCGTTGCCCAGGATGTAGCGCTCCCCGACCCGTCCCTTGGCCATTGCCAGGAGATGCCCCTCGGCGACATCCTCCACATCCACGAGGTTCAGCCCGGTCTCCACATAGGCCGGCATCCGGCCGTTCAGGAAATCCAAGATCAACCGGCCGGTCGGGGTCGGCTTCAAATCCCCCACACCGACCGGCGTCGAGGGGTTGACGATCACCACCGGAAAACCGGTTTGGGCCGAGGCCCTCGCCTCCGCCTCCGCCAGGAACTTCGACCGCTTGTAATGGCCGATCATATCAGCCAGGGTCACCGGCGTCTCCTCATGCCCAGGGGTGCCGTCGGCCGGAATCCCAAGCGCCCCGACCGAAGAGGTGTACACCACCCGCTCCACCCCGGCCCGCCGGGCCGCCTCCAGCAGGTTCCGGGTCCCCTGCACATTGCTGCGGTAAAGCTGTCTCGGATCCGGGCTCCAAAGCCGGTAATCAGCCGCCACATGATACACCTGCCGGCAGCCGGCCAACGCCCGGTCCAGGGAAGCCGGATCGCACAGATCCCCGACCACCGGTTCGGCCGGCAGATCCCGGAGGTTCCGGCGATCGCTGGTCGGCCGCACCAGGAGGCGGACCCGCTCCCCCCGCTCGCAGAGAAGGGCGGCCACCCGCCCTCCCACGAAACCGCTGGCGCCGGTCACCAGGACCGGCCGGTCCGCCGTCACCCGGTCACCCGTTCCGGTGCCCGGGAGCCGACCCCGAACTCCAGCAGTCCCAACCCCATCCAGGTCAGCTCCCGGGCCCGCCGGACCAAACCGAGGGCCAGCCCGGGCGCCAGCGGAATCCCGAAGCCGGCGCAGACCAGCACCACCGCCCCCTCGCTGGCCCCCAGCGTCCCCGGGATCATGAATGCCCCGGAACGGAGCAGCACCCAGAGGGCCTCCAGCGACCAGGCGGTTGCGAAGGAGATCGGCACCCCGAGGAAATGGAGGATCAGGTACACCTCCACTGCCCCGGCCGCCCACCCCAAAAAGTGGAACCCAAGCGATCCCAGGCAGGCCCACGGTGAGCGGCGGTAGAAGGAGCGGATCGCCTCATCCCATTGAAGCACCGCCGATTCCAGCCGCTCCATCCATCCCGGCAGGAACCGTTTGACCGCCCAGGAGGCCCGGTGGAAGGGACGCAGGAACTGCAGCAGCAGGAAAAGCCCGATCAGCGCGCTCAGCATCCAGAAGACCGACCAGACCAGCTTCATGACCGCCCCCTCCAGCGGTTGGGCCAGCGTCATCCAGAGTCCGGTCGCGATGAACAGCATCATGCTGACTGCAAAGGTGGTCTTGGCAATTACGACCGAGGCAACCCCTTCATGGAACTCGATGCCGTGCCACTTGCGCAGCAGCAGCGCCTTGACCGGCTCCCCGCCGACAAAGGAGGTGGGGGTCACATAGTTCATCGCTTCCCCCGCCAGCCGTACCCGAAAAAGAGAGAACCACGGCACCCGGTTGGCGGAGGCGGACGGCAGCGTGAAACGCCAACCCCAAGTATCGAGACCGAAGATCAAGATGTAGAAGAGAAGGACCGCGCCGAATTGCCAGGGACTCAAGGAAGCCAGGGTGGAGCGGACCGCCGCCAGATCCATCCGGGAAAGGAGCCAGGCGAACAGGGCGCCGCCGACCAGAAGCCCCAGCCACTGCCAGCGCCAGCGCTTCACCCCGCCCCTCCGAAACCGACGGACACCCCCGCTGTCATTTCGAGCCCCGAAGGGGCGAGAAATCCCATCCGCGAGCCCAAAAGATTTCTCGGGCCTTTGGCCCTCGAAATGACACGGGGCGGGGTCAGCGGCTCAGAGCCGTTTTGAGAACCGACAGGAACAGTTTGAGGTCCGATTGCAGCAGCCCTCCCATGTGGGCCACCCGGAAGATCTTCTCCCGCAGTTCCGACTGGCCGGCGTAAATCACGAAGCCCCCCTTGCGCAGCAGGGCATGCAGCTTCGTGTAGGAGATCTCGGTCGGAACCATCAGGGCGGTCAGGGAGTTGGAAAGATCCTTCTCCGGGAGGAGGAACTCCAGCTTGAGTTTCTTGAAGCCCTGCCTCAGGAAGACCGACCGCTGCCTGTACTTCGCGATCCTGGACTTCAGCCCTTCCTTGATCAACTCGTTGAGGGCCGCGTGAAAAGCGGCCACCAGCGGCACCGCCGGAGTGAACGGCGGCTCCCCGGACTCCTGGCTCTTGAGGGCCCCGGCCAAATCCAGGTAGAGGGAGCGGGGTTTCTGTTTCTGAATCCGAACCACCTCGCTCTGATTCACGAGGACGAACGACAGCCCCGGCGCCCCGTGGAGCGCCTTGCCGGCGGAACCGACGCAGAGATCCACGCCGGCCTTGTCCAGATCCAGCCGCTCGGCCCCGAGACTGCTGATCGCGTCAACGAGGAACCGCTTGTGCAGTTTCTTGGCGAGCCCCCCCACCGCTTCCACCGGATTGAGCATGCCGGTCGAGGTCTCGTGATGCACCATCGCGACGGTGCCGATTCCCCGCTCGCGCTTTAAGGCCGCATGCACCCGATCCAGCGCCGGCGCCTCGGTCAGCGGCGCCCGAACCTCGACGAGAGGAATCCCGTGGATCTTGGCGATCTGAGCGATCCGGGACCCGTAGACCCCGTTGTTGACTACCAACAGCTTCTTGCTGGGATCGACCGCCGAGAGGATGGCCGACTCGAGCGCGGCGGTCCCGGAGCCGCCGATCAGGACCGAGGTCCAGCGGCCGTCCAATCCCAGCGCGTGAATGAGTTTCGCCCGGACTGCCTCCTGCATGCCGGTGAACTCCTGCTCCCGGTGGCAGATTTCCGGACCGGCCAGCGCGTGCTTGACCCCCAAGCTCAAGAGCACCGGACCGGGACAGAGCAGGATCTGGCGCTTGGTCACCTGCCGGATCGTCTTCTTCGGGTCCGGCGTTTCCACCGGCGGAACGGCCGGAGCCGCCTTGGAGGGGACCGCGACCGGACCGATCCCCTTGCGCAGCACCCGCCGCAGCCGGCGCCGGCGGCGCTGGATCAGCTTGGCGATCATCCGTTTGCGGGGGAAAAAGGCGCCGGCGGACGACTTCTCCTTGTCGGCTGACTGCGACCGGCGCGCCGGCTTGGACCGGCGGGCAGGCCTGGCTCGACGAGCCGGTTTCGATTTGAGCTTCCCCTTGCGCTTCCCTTTTTTCATGACGCGATGGCCTCCATCAATCGTTGTGTGATCCGCTCCGGGTCCGCCTCAACGCGGGGCGCGGCCGGTCCGGTATCGGGCCGGCACTTGATCAGAAGGAAGCGGGGGCCGGCAGCCGGCGCTCCCCACACCTTCCGAATCTGTTCCGGGTGAACCAATCGGTGAACGACCGGATAACCGGCCGCCTCGGCAAGCCGCTCCAGCGGAACAACGCTGGAAAAGGTCGGCTGCTTCCCCGTTGAAACGAACGCCTCGTTGTCCAAAACCACATGGGTCAAGTTCTTGGGCCGGTCGGCGGCGATCATCGGCAGGACACCCAGCCCCATCAAAAGCGCCCCATCCCCGTCCAGGACGACGACCGGCAACTCCGGCCGGGCCACCGCCAACCCCAAGCCGATCGGAGCCGCCAACCCCATCGAGCCGATCATGTAGAAATTCCGGGCTCGGTCCCGGACCACCTGCATGTCCCGGCAAGTGTAACCGGTCGTGCAGATCACAACCTCCTCCTTCAGGAGCTCGGCGACGACGGCAATCGCCTCCCGGGTCGTCATCATGAAACGATCCCCTTGCGCAGCATCAGCGCAGCCGGCCGCCGCTCCCGTTCCAGCCAGGCGGCCGCTTCGTCCACCGCCCCGGCCCAGCCGGCGGCATCCGGCACCCAAACGGGGATCCCGATCTCCTTGAGCAGCGCCTCCCCATGCGCCCCAATCACCCAATGCTCCGGCGCGTCGGCCGGCCCTCCCGACGCGCAGGCCCCATCGGGGCGGGCAGGCGCTCCGCCGAAACCGCGATAACCGATGACCAGCAGGAGCGGAATCCGATAGATCCAGTTGAGACTCATCAGGGCGTTCAGGGAATACCCGAGCCCCGAGTTTTGCATCAGCGCTACCGGCCGCCGGCCGGCCAGGTACGCTCCGGCCGCCAGCCCAACCGCCAGGTCCTCCCGGGGAGCCGGACGATACCGGCCGGGAACCCGGGTCAGTTCCGTGATCAGCGGCGCCAGGATGGAGCAGGCAACGCCGGAGTAGAAATCGAACCCCCGGGCCTCCAGCGCGGCAAGGGCTTCCCCCGCCGGGGCCGCCGGAAGGGTCTTACCGGACACGAACCAGCTCGGCGTCCGAAGAAACGGCCGGCTTCTCCTCCTCCCGGCCCCACCCCATCTCCCGCAGCATGTTCCGGAAGGAACCGGTCGCGTCGGAGACCGCAGTCGGCTCGTAGCCGCAGTGGACCATGCAATCGGCGCAGCGGGGATCCTTCCCCGTCCCGTACCGGTCCCAATCGGTCTCCTCGATCAGCTCCCGGTAGGAATTGACATACCCGTCGCTCATCAGGTAGCAGGGCTTCTGCCAGCCGAAGACATTCCGGGTCGGGTTCCCCCAAGCGGTGCAGCGGTAGTCCCGCTCCCCCCTGAGGAACTCCAGGAAGAAGGAGGAATGGTTGAACCGCCAGCGGGGATCGGCATTGTCCAAGATCTTCCGGAAGAGGGCCTTGGTCTCCTCCCGCTTCAGGAAATGCTGCTGGTCCGGCGCCTTTTCGTAGGCGTAGCCGGGGGAGATCATCATCCCATCCACCCCGAGGTCGGTCAGAAAATCGAACATCCGGCGGAACTCCGTCGGATCGGAACCGAGAAAAATCGTCGTGTTGGTTGAGACCTGAAAGCCGGCCTTCTTCGCCAGCTTGATCCCCTCAACCGCCTGCTTGAAAACCCCCTTGCGGCAGACCGACTTGTCGTGCGTCTCCTCCAACCCGTCCAGATGAATGCTGAACCGGAAATAGGGGGAGGGGGTGTAATCCTTCATCCGCCGCTCCAGCAGCAGGGCGTTCGTGCAAAGGTAGACAAACCGCCGGTGCTTGACCAGCCGGCGGACAATTTCAGGCATCTCCGGATGGATCAGCGGTTCCCCGCCGGCGATCGACACCACCGGCGCGCCGCACTCCAGCGCCGCCTTCTCGCATTCGTCCGGAGAGAGCCGCTTTTTCAGGATATCCTCCGGATACTGGATCTTGCCGCAGCCGGCGCATTCCAGGTTGCACCGAAAGAGGGGCTCCAGCATCAGGACCAGCGCGTACTTGTCGTTCCGTTTCAGCTTCTGCCGGAAGATGTGAGATCCGACCGAAAGCCCCTGCCGCCACGCGATTGCCATTTATCCGTTTCTCCTCAGCTGTTCCCCGGCCTCGATCAACGCCAGCAGGGGAAAATAGGTTCGATACATCGGATATTTCAGGTAGAAAACCCGGGGGAAACCGGTCCCGGTGAACGGCTCTTCCGGCCAGTTGCCGTCCGGCCGCTGCTGCTTCAAAAGGTACTCGACGCCGCGCTTCAAGGCCGGCTCGGCGCTCATCTGGAGATGAAGCAGAGTCATGACCGCCCAGGCGGTCTGCGATGGGGTGGAGGGCCCCCGCCCCTTGGTGGCCGGATCGTCATAGGTGCCGCAGGTCTCCCCCCATCCGCCGTCGGCGTTCTGATGGGCAATCAGCCAGCGGCCGGCCCGCTGGTAGCGCAGGGAGGACATCGGCTCTCCGACCGCCTTCAGCCCCCGAAGGGCCAGCCAGGTGCCGTAGATGTAGTTGACCCCCCAGCGCCCGAACCAGGTCCCATCCATTTCCTGGCGAGCCAGCAGAAAGGCGACCGCCCGATGGATGCGGGGATCCCGGCGGGTCAGTCCCCGCCGGCCGGCCAACTCCAGCACCCGACCGGTGATGTCGCAGGCCGAGGGATCCAGCATCGCGTTGTGGTCGGCAAACGGAAAATGGCCAAGCCAGGTCCGGTTGTTGTTCTTGTCATAGGAACTGAAACCGCCGTCGGCATTCTGCATGCTGAGGATCCAGTTCCATCCCCGCTCCATGACCGCGCCGTCGGCCCCCTCCGAAAAACCGGGGGTCTCCGAAAAAGCCAAAAGCACCTGAGCGGCATCGTCCACATCGGGATAAAGGGGGTTGCGGTACATGAACGCCCAACCGCTCGGGATCACCCCCGGATTCTTGATCGCCCAATCGCCGGGCTGACGCAACTCCCGCGCCAGCAGCCAGCCGGCCGCCCGGCGGACCGATTCCTCCCGTTCGGAAGCGGTTCCCGGCGAGCGGTCCTTCCCCAGCGCATAGGCGGCGATCGCCGTGTCCCAAACCGGCGAGAAACAGGGCTGTACCTTCAGCCGGCCGCCGTCGATCCGCTCCAGCCGCCGAAGCTCGGCCACCGCCGTCTCGAAGGCGGGATTCCCCCGCTTGTAGCCGAGCCCCTTGAGAGCAAAGACCGCGTTCACCATCGCCGGATAGATCGCCCCCAGGCCATCCGCCTCCCGCATCCGCTCCAGCATCCACCGCTCCGCCGACTGCAGCGCCCAGCGCCGGAGGAACTTCAGCGGGCGCCTCTCGTACCACTTGAGGAGGTGGTTGGCCGCCAGAAAGAAACCCCGCCAGAAGAACCCTCCCCGCTGGAAGTTCGTGATGCGGGCCCGTTTCTTCTGCGGGTTGCACCAAAGCTCCTCCAGATCCAGCCGGACCGGCGCCATCGGGCGGGTCACCGTGGCAATTGCCAACGGGATCAGGATGGTCCGGGACCAGTAGGCCACCTCGTAGATGCCGAACGGAAAACGATCGGGAAGCAGAATCACCTCCGGCGGCAGGGCCGGCACCTGATCCCAGGGATAGGCCCCGAAGAGAGCCAGATAAACCTTCTCGAAGCTGTTGACCCGCTCCAGGCCGCCGAGCCGGAGCACCTCCATCCGGGCCCGCTGAAGGACCGGGGTGCTGGGGGAGATTCCGGAAAGACGCAGGGCCGCGTAGGCCTTGACCGTCGAGTTGAGGTTGGCCGGCCCCCCTTCATAGACCGGCCAGCCGCCGTCCGGCAGCTGCGCCTCCAGCAGCGAACGGACCATCATCCGCTGTTTCGGCTCGTCCACCTCCCCGAGCCAATGCCACAGCTTGATCGTGTCCGATTCGAGGGAGGTATCCCCTTCCAGGGCATCCACCCAATGACCGTCGGCCTCCTGACGGCTCAGAAGATATCGGACGGTCCGCTCGATCCCGTCCCGGAGACCGGCGGTCCAGTCCCCCGCCCCGAGCCAGCGGATCTCCGGGCCGGCTCCCGCGGGCCGGGCCTCCGGGCGGGAGGCCAAATCAACCGGCATACACCGATCCCTTGGTCAGAAGTTCCTTGGCGTTGAGGACAATCCGCTCGGTGGTCAGCCCCGCCTGCTCCAGCAGGATCTCCCGCTTGCCGTGTTCAAAGAATTGATCGGGAATCCCCATGACCCGCACCCGGGGACCGTTTTGCCGGTTCCGTTCGATCCGCTCCAGGAGCTGACTTCCGAACCCGCCGGTCGTGACCCCCTCCTCGATCACCACGACCGCCCGGTGGCCGGCGGCCAGTTCCGCCATCAGCGCCTCATCCATCGGCTTGAGGAACCGGACATTCACAACACTGGCGGAGATCCCCTCCCGCTCCAGCAA
>PCVW01000072.1 GCA_002787095.1 Candidatus Omnitrophica bacterium CG11_big_fil_rev_8_21_14_0_20_64_10
CCGCCCACCGCCACCGCCACGACACAAACGAACCGGGCCTGGCGGCGGCTGTCGGGAAGTCCCCGCAGGAGCTGCAGCAGCTTGTCGTTGTTCTTCCGGTCGTCCTGATCGGAGCCGGCAAAACGGGCGGTCCGGACGCCGGGCCGGCCGCCCAGGGCCCGCACCTGAAGCCCAGAATCCTCCGCCACCACCGGCAGGATCGTCCGGCGGGAGTTGGCGACCGCCTTCTTGGCGGCGTTGCCCCGGAAGGTGGCGGCATCCTCCCGAACTTTCGGCAGTCGGGGGAACCGGTCCATCGTCATAAAACGGACCGCCAGCCCCTTGAGCAGCCGCTCCAGTTCCCGCCCCTTCTTGGGGTTGCGGGTGGCCAGCAAAAAGACTGCCTTCACGGCACCCCCAGCAGTTTGTGGACCTGCGGCAAGATCCGGACATCCCGCAGCAGCCGCCGGCCCGTCCCCTGCCAAGCGAGCAGTCGATCGGAGGTGGGGGTCTCCTTGACCGGACCGTGGGGGGTCACCGGCTGCAGGACCACCGGGATCCCCGGGTCCCGCTCGGCGACCAGACGGAATGCCCGTTCCACCTCCCCATCATCGGTCCCGGCGGTCACGATCAGCTTGATGAACAGCTCCAGATTCAATCGGCGGGCGGCATCCAGGAAGGCCTCATGCTCGGCCCAGACCGCCCGGTCGCCGGTGGCGCTGGGGGGTTTCAGGTCCATCGCGACGATGTCGATCCACTCCCCCAGCCGGTTCAGCGCCTCCGGCAGGGTGCCGTTGGTCTCCAGATAGATCCGGGGGCCCAGCCCCCGCAGCCGGGGCAGCCAGCCGGCCAGAAAATCGGCCCAGAGCAGCGGCTCCCCGCCGGTCAGGCTGATCGCGTCAAACGGACCCTCCCGCCCGACCCGCTCCCGCACCTCCGCAAGGAGTTCCTCCCCGTCCCGCTCCCGGAAGAGCCCCTTGTAGGGGGTGTCGCAGTAGCGGCAGGCGAGGTTGCAGTCCCAGAAGCGGACGAACAGATGAGGCCGGCCGAGATAAATCCCCTCCCCCTGGATGGACGGGAATACCTCGATCAGGCGGGCCGAAGCAGCGGGAGCGGAAAGGGTCACTTCGAGGAAAGAAGCTCGATCAGCCGCTCAGGAATTCCACGAGGGCGTCGAAGAAGCCGTCCCCGATCATCCGATCGAAGGCGTCCAGCACGAAGAAATCCACCTGGTAGCGGCCGGCCGTCAGCCCCAGGGCGCTGCGGGCGGCCGGATCCAACCGGAAGGAGAAGAGCCCGCCCCCCGGACTGACCGAGACGGTCTGCGTCGCGGTCCGGTCGGAGCCGCCCCCTTCCGGCGTGAAGACCAGCTTCAGCGTCACCGCGCCGTCTGGGGCGTCCCCGCCGTTGCCGACTGAAAAATCGGCCGTGAAGTCCTCGCCCGCAGCCACCGAAGCAGGGACCGCCGGCTGATCGTCAAAGGAGAGGGCGATCGTGCCGAAGGTGAAGGGGTGGTTCTCCGACCGGCCCACCTCCCGGAGGCGCTCCCCGCTGTCCAGATCGATCTCGTAAGCGACGAAGTCCAACTGGTAACGGCCGGGAACGACCCCCCCGTTGGTCAACTGGGAGATCGAAGCATCCACGGTGATCGTCCGGCTGCCGTTCGGAACCGCGAAAGCCCGCCGCTCCACCTCAAACCGGTCTTCCGGCCCACCGTCCACCGGGGTGAAACCCAGGACCGGCAGGATGATCGGGGAGCCGGCCCCCTGGTTCTCCACCGCCCACTGGGAGGTGAACCGGCCGCCGCCGGAAGGAGACAGCTGATCGGTGTAGGAGGTCACTTCTGAGAGAGCCGGCAGGGAGACCCCGAAGACCAGCGGCACGTCGGACGCGATTCCCAGCGAGTCCCCCTCGGCGTCCAACACCTCAAAGTCAACCGTATACAACCCGAACGGAATCCCCTGCTCGGTCAGTTCTCCGGAAACAAGCTGGCCGAACGCAACAAACTGAAACTCGTCTGAGGGAGGCGGTGGAATTGCGAGCCATCTGTCTTGGATCAGCCGCGCCGCCTCCGGCCCGGCCCCCTCCGGCGTCAAAGTCACTTGCAGGCGCAGATGGACCGTCGCGTCCCCGGTGTTCTCGATGACCCAAGAGAACGGGAACTCCGCCTGAGGCTCCGAATCCAGCACGGCAGGGCTGGCGTCAAACTCCACCCCGACGAAACCGGCCGCCCCCATGCCGATGTGGAGCGGCTCTCCCACAAACTGGTTGACGATCATCCCGTCCGGATCGAGCCCCACGAAGTCCACGGTGTAGTCGCCGGGAGTAATCCCGGCCGCCGCCAACTCGCTGGGGAGAACCGTCAGTTCCACCGACTGAATCCCGGGAATCAACTGGGTTGGGAACGGGAACTCCCACGAAGTCCCGCCGGCGGCCGGGGTAACCACGATCTTCAGGTCAAAATCTTCGGGTGTTGCCCCGGCGTGCCCCAGCGTCCACCGGGAGCGGATCGCATCGCCGGTATCGGCGCTGTAGACAGGCCGGTCCAGGAAGACCAGCGCGCCGGGCTCGATCGTGAGCGCCTGGTCCCGGTAAGCGGCCCGCTCCCCGCCGAACTGATCGGTCAGGATGAAATCGACGAGATAGTCGCCGGGGACCAGCCCTTCGGCCAAACGCTCCAGACCGTCGAGTTGAATCGTGAAAGACTCCCCGGCCAACGGAACGGACGCCAGCGGGGTGGAGAGAATCACCGGCGCGGCCTCCGGGTCCCCGACCGGCCGGATGATCGCCGAAAAGAGGGCGTCCTCGGCCGGAACATTGCCGCTGTTCTGGATGTCAATCGTCACCTCCAGCGGGTCGTTGACGCCGATGCTCGGATCGAACGCCGGAGGGGTGTTCACCTCCAACCGCCCCATCTGAAGCAGCAGATCGTTGTCCAGCATCTCCCGCTCCAAGGAGCCGTCGCCGGCATTCTCGACCCGGAAGTCCACCCGGTAATCCCCCGCCGGGGCCCCGGCGGCCGCCAGCTCCCCCCCGGTCACCCGGAGCAAATCCACCTGGCTTTGCCCGGAACCGGTGGACCGGGCCTCGACCTGACGGGAGAAGACCATCGGCTCCACCGGATCCTCCCCCTGCCCCTGCGTCAGCGGGGTCAGGATGGCCGACAGGACCACCTGCCGCCCGGCGCTGGAGGCGTTCTGAAGCCGGAATGAAAAGTCGAGCGGTCCGGTCTCGGTGTTGACGGTTGAACTGTAGGTGACGCCGATCAGGGCGATGTCCGACTCGATCGTCAGCGGGTTGTTGTCGTAACGGGCCAGCGCCTCTCCATCGGAATCGCTCGCAACGAAGTCCACCAGATAATCCCCGCGCTCCAGAGCGGCCCAGGCAGGATCAGAAGCGGGGATGTCGAAAACGATCGGACCGCCGCCGGCCGGGACCGTCACGGTCCGGGTGAATGAAGGAAGGGGATCACCGCCCGGGGCGGCATTGAGATAGTTAATCACCTGCAGCGCGTCAATCGGAGAGATGGAGCCGTCCCGGTTGACATCCAGCCGGGAACCTTGGGGCGCGGGTCCCCCGCCGGCCTGATTGAGGTGGTTGATCACCTGCAGCGCGTCAATCGGGGAGATTGCCCCGTCCCCGCTCACGTCCAAGTGCTGCAAGGCGGGGGGCAGCGTGCCGGGCGGCAACCGCAGGCGGATCGACAGGTTCAGCTCAAGGGGAGCGCCGGTGTCGTTGGTGAAGGTCCAAAGGGTCTGAAAGGGGCCGCTCTCGGGAATGGTGTCGTCGTAGTCGGGAAGATCAAACAACGGGCCCCCCTCCCCTTCGGGGAGCGGAGGCTGGAACAGATCCAGCAGGGCCGCCCGCCGGCCGACGGCATTCCGGTCCTGGTTCTGCTGGTCTTCTCCGTCGTCAGGAGGAACAAAATCCCCCGGCGTCTCCAGAAAACCGGTCAGCGTCGAAACAATCTGCTCCGCCCGCCCGGTCCCTGCCGGCCACCCGGCCAACAGGAGACAGAGCAGGATTCTGATCCCCCGCACCGTTCTGCTGCCTCCTTTTGAACTTAGAGTTCCATTTTACTACGGGCGGCAGCAGGGGGTGTCAAGCAAAAAGAGGGTCGCTCAGTCCTCGATGATGAAGTCGGCCAGCGCCTGGTAGAAACCGTCCTGGTACAGATATCCGAAGCCGGAGAGCCCCCCCAGCAGCCCAAAGCGATAGGCCCCGGGGGCAATGTTCAGCAGGGAGAGGTTGTCGGTCCGGAAGCGGACATTGAAGAGGTCCCGAACAGGAAGGGCCGTCGAACCGGCCGGATTGGCCGCCGCCGGCAGCGGCAGGGTCTGCGTGGAGACCGCGGCCGAAACGGGAGCCGGAGCCACGCCGGCGGCCCCTTCCCCTTCTCCGGCTGCGGCCGGGGCGGTCACCGTCAGCAGATTGCCGAAGAACTGGCCGATCCGGTCCCCATGTCGGTCAATCACAATGAAGGCGATGGTATAGGTCCCCTCCCCAATCCCGGCCCCCGACAGAGCAGCCCCCGAAACATCGAAGTCGATCGAGGCGGCCCCCACCGGGACCGGCACCACCACGCCGAACTCCCGGGTCGCGTCGGTCCCGACCGGGGTGACGGCAATCACCAGGTTCACAAGCGCTTCGGGCGTATCGCCGTTGTTGGTGAACTCCCAGGTTGTGAAGAGGGGCTGGCCGGCCGGGATCGTGTCGGTGTAGGCCGGCGAGCCGGCGATCGCCGGCAAAGCGCCGGTCCCCGGCGTGACCGCCAAATCCTGCAGGAAGACCCATCCGGTGGCCCCCACATGGGGGAGGGCCGGAAAGACCACGCTGCCGATCCCATTGATGTTGGCATTCACCTGGGCGGAGGTGTAGTTGAGTCCGCCGGAGGAAGCCCGGAAGTTTTCCATCGCCGCGGTGATCTGGTCGGCCTCGGCGTCCCGCCCCAGCGACCGGTCGAGCGCGGCGACAATCAGGGAGCCCTCGGTCCAAATCTGATCGAAGACGGCATCCTGATAGGGAGCGTATCCGGTAACCGGCGTCCCACTCACATTTACCGTCCGCTCAAAACGGGTGTCGATGAAGTCCCGGACGACCTGGGCGTCATCCAGCTCATTGATCATCACCAGGAACAGCCCGCCGAGGGCCTGCGCGTCCAACACGATCAGATCATCCTGATAGCCTTGGAAGAAATGCTCCCCGGTCCAGAGGTGGGTCAGGATCCCCAGCGCCACCGTCTGCGCCGCGTCCCGGAAACGGGCCTCGCCGGTCAGGCTTGCCAGCTCCGAGAGGAAAAGATAGGCGTCCACATTGTGCTCGGTCGAGGCCCAGGGAAACGGATTGCCATTCTCATTCAACCCACCCCGGATAAGGCCGGTCGTCGGATCCATGAAGCCGATCAGCTGATCGGCGATCCGAATCGCCATGCTTCGAAAAGTATTGTCCCCGGTCATGAGATCGTAGAGCGCCGCCGCGTAGCCGACCCAAGCCAACGAGCCGGAATAGACCGCGGATACCTCGACTCCCTGCGGCCCGGATGCGTAGGCAAACCCCAGCCGACCGGTCCCATTCTCCAGATCGGCCAATCCCTGCAGGATCGAGCGGGCCAGCGCCTCATCGGCCGCCTCGCCGTTTAAGAGCAGGGCGAAGACCGCAACCGCCTGATCGTAGATGAAGGCCCGATCGGCCAAACCCGCCTCCAGCGGATGACCGCTCGACACCTCCCAGGCATCCAGCAAGCCGGCCGCCGGCCCGGAAGCCGCCTGCTGAGCCGCGAGAAATTCCACCGCGGTCTGAGACCCGCCGCTGGAAAAAATCTCCAGGAGATTGCCGAAGAACTCTCCGATCCGCTGGTCCTGGGCGTCGAACAGGATGAAGGCGACCGTGTAATCCCCCGCCCCGATGTTGGCCGCCGCCAGTTCCGCCGGAGTGATCGCGACCGTCACCGAGGTACCCCCCGCCGGGATCGTGGCCGTCCGGTAGAACTCGACCGCGTCATTCGGGTCGGTCGAACCGGCCGGCGTAATGACCGTCAGGAGGGTCGCGTCACCCGAAACCGAACCGCTGTTGGTCAGGGTCCAAGTGGCGCCGAACGGACTGCCCTGGTCGATTTGAGCAGCGTAAGCCGGCAACTGAGCGATCCCAACCGCGCTCTGTCCAATCTCAAGGATGTTGCCGAAGAATTCGCCCAGCCGGGTCCCCGAAGGATCCACGGCGACGAAAGCCAGCGTGTAGGTCCCCGCCCCGATGCCGGCGGCATCCAGTTCCGCGTTCCCGATCGTCACCGGGAAGACGCCCCCGCCCGCCGGCACCGTCACGGTCCGCTCGAACTCCTTGCTGTCGTTCGGATCAGTCGAACCGACCGGCGTGATCGCCACCACCAGGCTGACTCCGTTGGCCGGAGCATTGCCGGTATTCCCAAGCGTAAAGGAAGCCGTGAACGCACTGTTCTCGTCAATCGTTCCGCTGAAGGTCGGCGCCTGCGTAAAGGTCGGGGCGATGGTGCCGATCGAGAGCAGGTTGCCGAAGAACTCGCCGATCGAATTGCTGCCGGCATCCAGGGCCACGAAGGCGACGGAGTAGAGTCCCGCTCCGATCCCCGCAGCGTTCAAATCGGCATGGGAGACATTAACCGAGAAGGTCCCTCCACCCGGCTGAACCGTGACCACTCGGGAAAACTCAACCGTGTCATTCGGATCGGTGGAACCAGCCGGCGTGATGGCCACCACCAGCGTCACCGAAGCGAGGGCATTACCGCCATTGCTCAAGACGAAACTGGATGAAAAATCTCCATCGATCGCGATCTGATCGCTGTAAGCCGGCACCGTCGTAAAGGTCGGCGTGATCGTCCCCACCTCAAGCAGGTTCCCGAAGAAGCCGA
>PCVW01000066.1:0-8891 GCA_002787095.1 Candidatus Omnitrophica bacterium CG11_big_fil_rev_8_21_14_0_20_64_10
CATCAGGATCTCGCCGGGAGTCAGCGTCGTGTCGCGGCCGGGCGCAATCCCCAACTGAGCCATCCGGCGCCTCACCCGATCCACCCCCATGGTCCAGGCGCCGGGCGGCGCCTCCGCCAGGGTCGTTTCCAATCCAGCCCGATCGGATGATCCATTCTGGACGGAGGAACGGCCGGGCAAGCCGGAGAGGCCGGTCAAGCGGGATTCCAGACCGGATTGTTGATCGGTCTGACCAGGCTGGGCAATCCGAAGCGCTTGAGCGGGTTGGGGTAGAGGGAGAAGGCCGGCGGCGAGAACCACCGCCGATTGAGCACACCATTTCCTTACCGCTGCTCTGTTCATCGGGGAGTATTTCTTAAACTTCTCGCTGAGTATCAGCTTAACTCGAGGCGAGCCCATATGCAAGAAAAACGGGTCCTTTATCCGCGGGGATGGAACCGGGCGTGGATCGCCTTCAGACGGGCCCGATCCACATGGGTGTAAATCTGGGTGGTGGCGATCGAAGCGTGGCCCAACAGCTCCTGCACGACCCGCAGGTCGGCCCCCCGCTCCAGCAGATGGGTCGCGAAGGAATGCCGCAGGGTGTGTGGTTTGACGGTTTTTCGGATGCCGGCGGTCTTGGCCGCCTGCTTGATCGCCATCCAGATCCCCTGCCGGGAGATCGGCTTGCCGAAACGGTTGAGGAAGATCCTGTTGGCGACCTCCCCGGGAGACGGCCGTTTGGCAAGGTACTTCTCCACCCACTCCAGCGCCGTCCTGCCGACCGGAACGAGCCGCTCCTTGCTCCCCTTCCCGATACAGCGCAGGAAGCCGGCCTCGGCGTTGAGGTCGGAGACCTTCAGCCCCGCCACCTCCGAGACCCGCAGGCCGGTCGCGTACATCAGCTCCAACATCGCCCGGTCCCGCAGTTTCTTCCCCCCCCGGCTGCCGGAGGCCCCCTTGAGCAGCTGTTCCACCTCCTCCACTGAGAGGAGATCCGGAAGGGACTTGAGCAGCCGGGGGGAATCGATCCCGGCGGCGGGGTCCTTGGTGATCTTCCCTTCCGTCAGGAGGTATTTGCAGAGAACCTTGATCGCGGCCAGTTTCCGGGCGACGGAGGTGGGGGTCAGCGCCTCGTCCCGCAGGTTCATCAGATGCTCGACGATGTCGGAGCGGGTGAGCATTCCCGGAGACTTCCCGCCCACCGCGGCGGCGAACTGGAGCAGGTCCCGCCGGTAGGCCTGGATCGTGTTGTCGCTTAAGCCCCGCTCCAGCATCAGGAAGTCCATCACCTGCCGGATCCACCCCTGCCAATTTTCGGAGACGGTCTCGGCGGCGGGGATGGGCTTCTTTTTTCGGGCGGGGGTCCTCTTATTGGGCATCCGGCGCGGCGGCCGTGTCAGCATCGGCGGGAGGAGCCACCAGCGGCGCCTCCTCCGGAAGGAAGGAGGCAACATCGGAGACGGCGAAATCCTTGGCGATCTCCCGCCGGAACTTCTCCAGCTCGATCCGATGGGAGGAAGGCGGGGTCCAGCCGGCCGGCTTGGGCGCCCAGTCGGCCTCGATTTGATTGAGCCGCTTCAGGATCTTCCCCAACCGTTCCTTCTTGGGGCTCGGCAGAAGGAACCGCTCCATCGAGGTCAACTCCCCGATCGCCCCCTTGAGGTTCGCCAGGTCCGACTTGCGGGATTTCCCCAGACCAGCCGTCAGGTCCCGATGCCGGGATTTCCAGAAGGCGTACCGCTCCCGGTAAAGGGCCCTGGCGGAATGGGTCATCTCGTGATCGGCCTGCAGCACCAGGATCGCCTGCGGCGGCTTGGGATCCTTCTTCTTCCGGATGAACTTCCGCTTCCACTGCGGTCCGCAGCCGCCACTCCCCAACAGCGTCACCGCCAATCCCAAAGCCACCCACCCGTTCCGATTCATTCCCCCTCCCCGATCCGCTTGAGAAACGCCTTCTCCGAGATGATTTTAACACCCAGCTCCCCCGCTTTCTCCGCCTTTGAGCCGGCATCCGAACCGGCCACAACGAGGGTCGTCTTCTTCGTGATCCCGCTTCCCACCCGCCCGCCGTGCCGCCGCACCAGCTCCTGCGCCTTGGACCGCGTATAGCGCTCCAGCTCCCCGGTGAAGACCACGATCTCCCCCTGGAGGCGGCCGGAGCGGACCTCCAGCCGCTCGGCCTGAAGGTTCAAGCCCGCCTGCTCCAATTTCTTGAGCACCTTCCGGTTCTCGGGGGAGTTGAAGAAGGCCCGGATCGAAGCGGCCACGACCGGCCCGACATCCTCCACCTCGGTCAGCGCCTCCTCGGAGACCCCGCTCAACCGGTCGAGAGTCCCGAAAGCAGCGGCCAGCGCCTCGGCCGAGGCGGCCCCCACATGGCGGATCCCCAGCCCGAAAAGGAGACGGGCCAACCCCCGCTGTTTGGAGGCGGCGATGCCGGCCAGTAGATTGTCGGCCGACTTCTCTCCCATCCGTTCCAACTGAAGCAGTTCCTCCTTTCGAAGGGTGTAAAGATCCCCGGGGTCCTTGACCAGGCCGGTTAAGACCAGCTGTTCGGCCACGACATCCCCGATCCCTTCCACCTCCATCGCCGTGCGCTGGGAAAAATGGATCAGCCGCTCCTTCAGCTGGGCCGGGCATTTCAGGCTCTCGCAGCGGAGCGCCACCTCCTCCGGGTCCCGGATCACCCCGGCGCCGCAGGCCGGACAGCGGCCGGGCATCCGGAACGGTTGGGCCCCGGCGGGCCGCTCCGACTTCACCACCTCCACCACTTGAGGGATAATCTCCCCCGCCTTCTCGATCACGACCAGGTCCCCCTCCCGGACATCCTTGCGGGCAATCTCATCGGCGTTGTGCAGGGAGGCCCGGGAGACCGTCGTGCCGGCCAGCGCCACCGGCGTCAGGATCGCCACCGGAGTCAGCGTCCCGGTGCGGCCGACCTGTACCTCGATCCGCTCCAGCCGGGTGCGGGCCTGCTCCGCCTGGAACTTGTAGGCGATGCAGTAGCGGGGGGACTTGGCGGTCGCCCCGAGCTTGCGCTGGAAGGCCAGGTCGTCCACCTTGATCACCATCCCGTCCACCTGGTAATCCAGCTGCCGGTGCTTCCGCTCCCACTCCCGACAGAAGGCGACCACCTCCTCGATCGAGCCGCAGCGCTTCCCATGAGGATTGACCGGCAGGCCGAGGGACTTCAGGTACGCCAGCGTCTCCGCCTGGGAACCGAGCGCGCCCCCCCCTTCCCGCTCCCCGATCCCGTAGCAGAAGAAAGCCAGTTTCCGCTCGGCGACGATCCGGGAATCCAACTGCTTGAGGGAGCCGGCGGTGGCGTTGCGGGGGTTGGCAAAAAGGGGCAACCCGGCCTTCTCCCGCTGCCGGTTGATCGCCTCGAAAGCGGCGCGGGGCATGTACACCTCCCCCCGGGCCTCCATCCGCCGCGGCAGCCCGGCCTTGGAGGAAGCGGTCAGGGCGGCGGGAATCGAGCGGACCGTCTTGAGGTTGGCGGTGATGTCATCCCCGGTCCGGCCGTCCCCCCGGGTCGCCCCGACGATCAAACGCCCCCCTTCATACGAGAGGGAGACCGAAACCCCGTCGAACTTCAGCTCCACGAAATAAGCCACCTGCCCGGCGCCGAGGAACTTCCGGACCCGTTTGTCGAAGGCCCGCAACTCCTCCTCGGAGTAGGTGTTGTCGAGGCTCAGCATCGGCAAGCGGTGGCGGACCGGCTCGAACCGCTCCAGGCGGCCGCCGCCGACCCGCTGGCTCGGGGAATCGGGGGTGACCCACTCCGGATGGTCGGACTCGAGTTGGCGCAGGCGGTTCAGCAACCGGTCGTATTCGGGGTCGGAGATCTCCGGCTGGTTCTCGATGAAGTATTTCCGGTCGTGGCGGCGGATCTGGGCTTTGAGGGATTCCAGCTCGGCCCGAAGGGATGGAGGGTGGGGTTTGCCGGTCATCGGCTCAGAAAAAACGGACCCGGAAATCGGTGAACCGGCCGGTTGCCGCTCCCCAGTCGGCGGTGTGAGACTGGATGTTCGGCCTCATCGGGCCGGCGGCGATCACCGCCAGGAACCGCTCCAAGCGGCGTTTCGGGCCTTCACAGACCGCCTCCACCCGGCCGTCCGGCAGGTTGCGGACCCACCCGGTCAGCCCCAGCGAAAGGGCCGCCTCTTCGGCCGTGTACCGGAAACCGACCCCTTGAACCCGGCCGGACCAGAAAACATGAAGCTGCTTATGAACTGGCATCCGATCAAAAGTGGTCGGGGCGACTGGATTTGAACCAGCGACCTCTGCGTCCCGAACGCAGCGCTCTAGCCAAGCTGAGCCACGCCCCGTTATGACGAATTTCGAGCCGACCTGCCGGCCCGAAATTCGTTATAGGGGGAAAACCCAGGTTTTCCCCCTATTGTTCCCCAATCCTGTGAACCTTCACCCAAAAACGCGGTCTTAGTGGGGGGAACCCAAGGTTCCCCCCACTACGCCCCCTTCCGAAAAGGAATCCGTTTCCCCCAAATCCCCCCTCTTCTAGAGGAATGTTACTATACCAAAAATCTTACGATTCGATTTGGGCGATCGCGCTCCGCATCACGCCCCGGGTATTCTCGTCCGGCTCCCGCTCCATCGCCGCCCGGATCGGCTCGGCCGCCTCCTGGACCTTCATCCCGCCAAGCACATAAGCGGCGTGCAGGCGGGTCCAGGTTTTCCACCCCCTCAAATACCGGATCAGGAGGGGGACCACCTCGGGGGAGCCGAAATCCACGAGGGCGGCGGCCGCCTTCGTTCGGATACCGGGGTCCCAATCGGTGAAGGTCTTGACGAGGGCCCGGCTGCAGGACGGGTCCCGCAGGAGGGCCAGCGCCTCGACCGATTTGCGCCGCAGCTCCACATCCCGATGAAAGAGGGCCCGGCTCAGGGCCGGAACCGCGGTTCGGTCCCCGATCTTCCCCAGTGCTTCGGCCGCCGCCCGCCGGACCGCGGCATCCAAGTCCCGCAGTTCCCGGATCAGGGCCGGAACCGCCCGCCGGTCGGGAATCCCCTTCAACGCCTCCGCCGCCCCGCCCCGCGGAAGAGAATCCCGGTCGGCCAAAGCGGCGATCAGGGCCGGAACCGCGGCTGGATCGCCGAGCGCCTCCAGCTCCGTCGCCGCCTGCCAGCGGACCGCCGGGTCCGGATCCTCTCCCAGGAAACGGACCAACCGGTCCAGACTGTCCGGGCCCCGGGTCACCCGCCAGCCGTGCAGGGTGACGGCCCGGACCTCCGGCGCCGGATCGGAAAAGAGGGGCTCCAGCAGTTCGGCCGCCTCCGGTGGGCGGGCCCGGGCCAACGCCACCACCGCGGCCCGACGGGCCGCCGGATCAGCATTCCTCAGGGCGGCCCGGAGATCCTCCGTGCCGGGGGGAGCGGCCATCTGCAGCCGCTCAGCAACCGGCAGCGGCTCCAGCGCGTAATGAAATGGGTGGTGGTCCTGCCAGGTATAGGGAATCAGGTTGTCGGTGATGAAATCGATCGGGATCCACTGGTAGACCGGCGCCCGGACCCACTCCCGGTGGGTCTGCTCCCGGAATCCCTCCTTGTTGATCCGGAACCTGTAGCGGCCGTGGGTGATGAACTCCTGCTTGACGGGGGTGGTGCCGGCGTAATGCTCGTTGATCCAAACCCTCGCCCCCGGCGGGGTCGACTCGATCAGGATCGTCCGTTTGACGCATCCGGTCAGGAGCAGCAGACCCGCCCCCACCGCCAAGAAACGCTTCATCGCTCCCCCCACAACCCCCGTTTCCCTTCCCGGGCCTCCCGTTGACAGCGGCGCAGCTCGTCGGCGTGCCGCACATTCGGAGGGATCGTCATCAATCGGGCGTAGCCCCGACAGATCAACTCCCGATTGACGAAGGTCCCATCCTCCAGATACAGATAAGCCAGCAGCCGTCCGTACCGGTCGGTCCGCTCGGCGTCGAACTCCAGCCGGACCCGCTTGCGATGGACCAGGTTCCGGTTGAAGGCGGTCGCCTCCCGGCCGTACGGCTGATCCACCCCTTTGTCGCCGTGCCGGATCTCCGGCGTGTTGATCCCGATGTACCGGACATTCGTTCCGTCGGAGAGGACCACGGTGTCGCCATCCACGACCCACCGGACGAAGGCCCAATCCCCTTCCTGAAGGGGGGCCTTCTGCATCCGGCCCGCTCCGGCAAAGAGAACCGCCAGGGCCAGAAGCAGCCCGAGACCTCCGAACAGTCTCTTCATTCTACACCACCTGCCGGAACAGGAGCTTGGCGACGGCATCCACCTCGATGTTCAGGGGGGCGCCGACCGGCTTGGCCCCCAGCGTCGTGACCCGGGCGGTGTGGGCCACCAGGTGGACCTGAACCCGGGCCGGCTCCCGCGAACTTCCCCTGCCTGCCGGCAGGCAGGGGCTCGGCGGCTCCGCCCCCAGGGTGAGACTCACCCCATCCAGGGCAATCGCCCCCTTGGGAACGCAAAAGGGGGCCAGCGCCCGGGGCACCTCGATGGTGAGGGTCTGCCCCCCGGCCCTCCGTTTTGTCCGGGCGGCCAGCCGTCCCCGGCCGTCCACATGGCCGAGCACCCAATGCCCCCCGAGCCGCTCCCCCCACCGGAGGGCTCGCTCCAGGTTGACCGACTCCCCCGCCCGCAGACGGCCCAGGGTGGTCACCCGGCGGGTCTCCGCCAGCAGACGAAAGGTAATCCCGCCGGAGAGAACCGACTCGACGGTCAGGCAGACGCCGTCCACCGAGATCGATTCGCCGATCTTGAGACTCGCGAACCGCTTCTCCGGCCGGACGATCAACCGAGAGCGTCCGACGGCGGTCACCCACCCCCTGCAGACCACCAGGCCGGTGAACATTACCCCGCCCCTCCGATGATCCAATCGGGGCCGATCGCCTGGAAGATCCGGTTCGGGGCCGACAAGGCCCGGCGCAGCAGATCGCCGGTCACCCTTTTTTCAAACGGCTCCCCGCCGCCGATCACCTCCGGAGCCACCACGCAGAAGAGCTGATCGATCCATCCTCCCCGGAGGAAGGAGCCGGCCACCTTCGGCCCCCCTTCAACCAGCAGATGGGTCACCTCCCTCCGGGCCAGCGCCTTGAGCACCGGAGCCAGACGGATCCCCTCCGGCCCCTCCGGGAACCGAAGCACCTCCGCCCCGGCCGCCTGGAGGGCCCGGGCCTTCCGCTTGGAAGCCCGCCGGCCGGCAGCGATCCAGACCGGGCCGCCGGAGCGGAACAGCCGGGCCGACAACGGCGTCCGAAGCCGGGAGTCCAGCACCACTTTGAGCGGCCGAGGCCCGGAGGAAGCGCGGCCCCGGACAGTCAACTGAGGGTCGTCCCGAAGGACCGTCCCGACCCCGACCAGGATCCCGTCCGCCCCCGCACGCAGCCTCTGCGTCCAGCGGCGGGAACCGGCCCCGCTGATCCAGGGGGACTGACCGGCCGGCCGGGTCATCCGGCCGTCGGCCGAGAAGGCAGCCTTCAGGGTGACATAGGGACGACGGTGCGTCATCCAGGTGAAGAAGACCGGATTGATCCGGCGGCTCTCGGCCGCCAGGAGACCGGCGCGGACCTGAAGGCCCGCCCCCCGCAGCCGGGCAAACCCCTTCCCCGCGGTCTTGGGGTTCGGATCCCGGGGGCCGGCAACGACCCGGCGGATGCCGGCCTGAAGGATCCCCTCCACGCAGGGGCCGGTTCGGCCGGTGTGAGCGCAGGGCTCCAGGGAAACCACCAGGGTCCCCCCCCGGGCCCGGGAACCGGCCCGCTTCAGGGCGATCCGCTCGGCGTGCGGTCCCCCGGCCCGGCGATGGAACCCTTCCCCAACGACCCGGCCGGAGCGGACCACCAGGGCCCCCACCATCGGATTAGGGCGGGTCCGGCCGCCGGCCCGAGCCGCCAGCTCGAGACAGCGCCGCATCCACCGCTCCTCCTGAAGCCGGCTCACCCCGCCCCTCCGAAATCTAGATCTGCCGAAAACCTTCGGCAGATCCAAGCGCCGAAGGCGCCTACGCCCCCATACTCAAGCCGAATTGAAGATTCCGGATGTATGACGACCTCCCTTCGCGCCTCATCCCCCATCCGGGGGCGCAGATTTCGGAGGGGCGGGGTCACCGTTTCAGCCGCTCCTTGAGCCGTTCCACCCAGGCATACGGGATGCCGATCGTCCCGATCGTGGGGCCCTGGTCCCTCCGGTCCCCGTGGCAATCGGAGCCGCCGGTCGCCAGCAGGCCGTTCCGTTCCGTGAAACGCAGGTACTTCTCCCGAACGGCCGCGTCATGGTCGGAATGGATCACCTCGATCCCGTCCAGTCCCGACGCGACCAACTCCGGCAGCCATTCCTCCCGGATCAATCGGTGGGGGTGGGCCAGGACCGCCAAGCCGCCGGCGGCATGGACCCGCTCCACCCCTTCCCGGAGGGAGGGAACATGACTGAGGGTGAAGCAGGGGGCGTCGTCCCCAAGGTATTTCCGGAAGGCCTCCGAGAAGGAGTTGACGATTTTCTTCCGGAGGAGCACCTCCGCCAGGTGGGGCCGGCCGAGCACCGCGCCGCCGGCGGCGGCCTGCACCTCGGCCAGGGTCACCCGGATCCCCCGCTCCTGAAGCAGCCGGATCATCGCCTCGATCCGCCGGACCCGGCGGGCCTGCTTGCCGGCCAGGAAGGTCCCGAAATCGGGATCTTCGGGGTTCAAGCCGTAGCCGAGCAGGTGCAGTTCCCGCCCGTGGGAGGCGACCGTCAGCTCGGTGCCGGAAATCAGTTCCAGATCGTCGCCGGCCAGCCGGGCCGCCTCCGCCAGGGCCGAGACGGTGTCGTGATCGGTGATCGAGATCGCGGCGAGATTCGCCGCTTGGGCGCGGCGAATCAGCTCCGCCGGGGTGTAGCTCCCGTCGGAGTGGTTGGTGTGCAGATGGAGG
>PCVW01000066.1:8933-18953 GCA_002787095.1 Candidatus Omnitrophica bacterium CG11_big_fil_rev_8_21_14_0_20_64_10
CTGCGGTTTCTTTTCCAGCTTGTGGATCGAGTCCAGGACGCCATTGACGAACTTGCTGGAATCGAGGGAGCCGAACCGCTTGGCCAGCTCGACCGCTTCGTTGATGACCACCTTGGGGGGCGTCTCGGCGCTGAAGAACAGTTCGTAGACGCTCAGCCGCAGGACATTCCGGTCCACGACCGCCATCCGGTCGAGGGACCAGTTGGTCGCGTGCTTGGCCAAGAGAGCGTCAATCTCCGTCAGCTTCTCCCGGGTCCCCGACACCAGCTCGGTCGCGAAGCTCTGGGCGCCGCTGTTCATCCGGTGGCTCTTGAAGAAACCGGCCAGGGCCGGCGCCACCTCCCCCTGCGTGATGTCCAGCTGGTACAGCAGCTTGAGAGCCGCCTCCCGGGCCTTCGACCGCTTCCCCCGAAGAATCAATGAACGCTCCTTATTTTCCCTTGAACAAACCGGCCATCGTCCACGCCGCCTGCGCCGCTTCCCGCCCCCGATGGAGCCGCTTGCCGCGGGACCGGGCGACCGCCTGTTTCCAGCTGCTGGCCACCACCACCCCGGAAGCCACCGGCACCCCGCTCAGCAGGGAGGCGGTCATCAGCCCGTGCATCACCGCGTCGGCCAGATGGCGGTACTGGGGGGTCTCCCCCCGAAGGATGCAGCCGACCGCGATCACCGCCCGCAGTTGCCCGGAACGGGCCAGTTTCAGCGCCGCGACCGGCAGCTCAAAGGCGCCCGGCACCCAAACCTCCCGGATCCGGGACGCCGGGATCCCCCGCTCCCGCAGGAAGGCCCGGGCGCCGACCGCCAACCGCTCCGAGATCTCCCGATTGAAGCGGCCGGCAATGATCCCAAAACGAAGGGGGGCGTCGGGCACGGCGGGAAAACTACTCGTTGTCCAGCGTTTCCAGCAGGAGGTGTCCCAGCTTCTCCCGCTTGACCTTCAGATACTTGGCGTTGGTCGGCATCGGTGGAATCTCGAGCGGAACCCGCTCGGCGATCTTCAGCCCAAACCCGTCCAGTCCCACCACCTTCCGGGGGTTGTTGGTCATCAGCCGGATCTCGCTCAGGCCCAGGTCGGCCAGCATCTGCGCGCCGATCCCGTAATCCCGCAGGTCCGGCTTGAACCCCAGCGCCTGATTCGCTTCGACGGTGTCCATCCCCCGGTCCTGCAAGGCGTAGGCCTTGATCTTGTTGACCAGGCCGATCCCCCGCCCCTCCTGCCGGAGGTACAGGATCACCCCCTGCCCGGCCTGCTCCACCTGCGCAAGGGCCGCCTCCAACTGCAGCCCGCAGTCGCAGCGGGCCGAGCCGAAGACATCCCCCGTCAGACACTCCGAGTGGACCCGCACCAGCACCGGCCCCTTCCGGATGTCCCCCTTGACGAGGGCCACATGGGCCGGCGCCCCGCCGGCGCGGAGGTTTTGTCCCTCGACCGTTGTCTCGTAAACGATCATCTGAAAATCGCCGTGCGGCGTCGGCAGGGTCGTTTCCACGACCCGCCGGACGAACTTCTCCCGCTCCAGGCGGTATTTGATCAGGTCGGCGATCGAGCAGATCTTCAGATGATGCCGCTTGGCGAAAGCCTTCAGATCCGGCAGGCGGGCCATCGTGCCGTCGGGATTCATGATCTCGCAGATCACCCCGGCCGGGTAGCAGCCGGCCAGCCGGGTCAAATCCACCGCCGCCTCGGTGTGTCCGGCCCGGACCAGCACCCCGCCGGCGCGGGCCTTCAGCGGAAAGATATGCCCCGGACGGACCAGGTCGGTGGACTTGGCATCGGGATGAATGAGGGTCCGGATCGTCCGGGCCCGGTCGTGGGCCGAAATGCCGGTCGTAATCCCCTGCCGGGCATCCACCGACACCATCCAGGCGGTCTGGAACGGCGTCTGGCTGTTGTCGGCCATCGCCTTGAGGTCCAGCACCTCCAGGCGGTTGGATTCCATCGGCACGCAGATCAACCCCCGCCCGTGGCTGACCATGAAGTTGATCGCCTCGGGGGTCGCGTGCTCGGCTGCGAGAACCAGGTCCCCCTCGTTCTCCCGCCCCTCGTCGTCCACGACGACGACCTGCCGGCCGGCCTTCAGCTCACTCAGTATCTCAGGAATGGTGTTCAGCATGAAAAGCGACTCCGTAGGAGGGACATTATACCATCGGGCGGAGCCCGGCGGTGAGCGCTCTAGAGGGAGTTGAGCTTGGTCTGGAGAATCTGGAGGGTGGTCTCCTCATCCTTGCGGAAGGAGGCGGCCCCCTGGTCCCGCAGGGTGTCCCCGACCATCCGCAGGGTGGTCTTGCGGGGGGCCAGTACCCGGCGGTTCAGTTCGGCGAGGATCCGGTCGGGGCTGATCTCCGGGATGCCGGCCGCCATCCGCTCCCGGGCATCGGCCAGGACCGCCCGGTCCCAATCGGCGGCCGGGGTGTCGGTCGGGATGGCCGGAATCGGCTCCCGCATCAGGGAGCGGGACTTCAGCGCCGCGACCCGCTCGCCCGAGAGCCCCTCGACAAAACGGCTGGTCGCGGCCAATGTCCCCTCCGGCATCGTGTTGGCCGTCCAGGGACCGAGGAACGGAAGGACATACAAGAGCGGAGAATACGGCTGCTCCGACTTGACCCCGCTGGAGGCGATCAGCAGCCGCTGCCGCTGCGCCCCCTCCGGCTCGAGCAGCTCAAACAGGTCCCGGAGCCGCTCGATCCGTTTCAGGGTTTGACGGCCGGCCGCGTCAGCGAACAACCCCTCAGGGTCCTCAAAAAGCCGGCTCAGGAAGATCGCCTCAAACATCCGGAAGATCAGTTTGGCCTGGGCAACGGCGCTCTTCCCCTTGAGGAGCTTCAGGGCCGCCTGATCGGCAGGCTTCTTGGCGGCGGCGATCGCCTCATCGATCATCGGATCCACCGCCCGATCCACCCGGCTGACAAAGAGGGAATTGACGGAATGGATCCTGGAGAGGATCGTCCGGATCCGGTCGCTCCGGATTCCCTCGGCCTTCAGGTTCCTCAGCCGCTCGGCCAGCCCCTCGAGCGTCCCCTCGACGGCGTCCAAATAATGGGCGTCCGAGAAAACCAGTGTGATGTTCGGGGAAACCGGAGAATCCACCGGCGAGAGGACCTCCCGCAGGGCGGCCGGCCCGGCCGGAACATTCGGCACCTTCGTGAAGGCGCCGACCCCCGCCATCGCGGTCCCGATCCGGAGGACATCCCGCACCAGCGCCTCCTTTTCGGAGAGGAGGGCGGAGGCCTCCTGGGAAACCCGTCCCTCCCAGGGCCACTTCCGGTGGATTGGAGCGAACAGATCGGTCGCGGTCGTCGCCGCTTCGTTGTAAAGCGTCCAGTAGATCTCGGCGACCGGCCGGCCTTCGGCCTTCAACCGCCGCAGCGCTCCATCCAGCTGCCCGGTGTCCACCAACTGCCGGAAAAGGGTTTGGTTGGTAGTCATGTTGAGCGCCCCCTGGCGGCGGAGGATCTCCCCGAGCCGTCCCAGCCAACTCTCCCCCGCCCCGACCGCCGGAAAGCCGTCCAGCGCGAAGCTGTTGCCCCAGGTGTCGGAAAGATAAAGACGCAGCAGGGAACCGCCGGGAAGCTTCTCGAAGGAGACCGCTTTAGGGGATTCGGAGAGCACAGTCGATTCAGTCAACCGGGTCGGCCCCCGGTTGGGGCCGCAGGATCCGCTGGCGGACCACCTGGCCGTCCGGGCGGACATCCAACTCGATCCGCCCAGCCAGAATGGAATCGGGCGCCGGGGTCCAGACCTCGCTGCCGTCCGGGTTTTGATGGCCAGTCGGGCGAAGGCCTCCCAGCCGGCCGGAGATTGTTCCTGTTTCCTCGGCCGGCGATTCGGCGATCTGCGAGCCGCCGGGAACCGCCAGGATTGCGATCGGCCCTTCCTCCCGGAGGGACTCCCGAATCGAACCGGGCTCCTCCGGAGCGGGACGGACGGTCGAACAGGCCAGCGGATCCCGGAGGGTTGAGGGAATCGAAGTGGAAGAGACAAGACCTGAATATTCGAAGGAAACTTCCGCCGCCGGCTCCGGGAAACAGATCCGGGAGGGGATCTCTCCGCCGACTAGGGAAAGGACGACCAGAAGAGCCGCGGCCGACGTCTTTTGAATTGTCGCCGGATGAATCATGAGCCGACTATATCTCCCGCTTGACCGGGTGTCAACCACCCAATTCATCCAACTTTTTCAACGACTTACTCGCATCGGGGTGTCCGGGCTCCAGTTGCAGGGTCCGTTCCCAGCAGGCCCGGGCCGCCTCCAACTGACCGGACCGAACCAGGGTCACCCCGTAGTTGTAATAGGCGACCGGATCCCGTGGAGCCAAACGGAGCGCCGCTTCATGGGCGGCGATCGCCTCCTCCCATCGGTCCAGGGTGCCGTAACAACGGGCCAGGCGCAGCCGAAGGTCCGCCGATTCGGGCCTCAGACGGACCGCTTCCCGATAATGCGGGAGAGCCCCCTCAAACTTCCCCGTCTGCCAAAGGGCCTCCGCCAGATGGACCTGCCCGTTCCAAAGATCCGGTTGCCGGGCCAATGCCTCCAGGGCGAACCGCCGGACGGCCTCCCAATCCCGACGGATGAGGGCGACGGCCGCCAGGTTGTTGTATCCCAGCGGATAGTTCGGATTCAGGGCCACCGCCCGCTGATAAGCGGAACGGGCCTCCTCCAAACGGCCGGCCGCCTGGAAAACCGTCCCCAGAGCGGTCACCGCCTCCGCCGAATCCGGCTCCAGTTCGACCGCCCGCTGAGCGGCCCAAAGCGCTTCTGGAAGCTCTCCACGCTCCAATCGATGGTTCGCCAGATGCAGCGCCCCATCCACCGCGGTCCGGGAGGGGGGCATCGTGAGCGTCCAGGCGTAGAGGCGGGCCGGAACGGACCAGATCCGCCCCGCCTGAATCGCCCCCCAACCCCAGAGAGCAAACAAGACAGCGGCCGCCGCCGACAAAACCCTCCGGCCCGCCGGCCGCGCCGGTCGCAGACTCCCGGCCGCGCCGGCCCCCATCACAACGGCTCCCATAAAAGGAAAATACAGCAGGTGGACCGACGGCTTGACCGCGAAAAGAAGACCCGAGATCGGCAGAAAAGCGCCAAGCCCCCAAAGCCCCCCGAAACGGGTCCACCGCTCCTTCCCGCCAAGCCGGCCGGTGATCAGGCCGGCGGCCAGCGCCCCCGCCAAGATCAATCCGACGGCGCCGACCCAAATCGGGAACCGGGGATCGGAGAGAACCGGAAAACGGATCTCGAAGGGGGCTCCGATCGAAATGAGGGCCTGGGAGCCGTTCTGTCCGAAAGCCCGGATCCGGTCGAGCACCCCTTCCCAATGCCCGGCGGTCGCGACCCCGCCGGCCGACCTCCGCAGGAGAATCCAGCCGGCCATCACCCCTCCCCAACCGGCCCCCTCCAGCAGGGTCCTCCGAAACCAACGGCTCCCTTCCTCCGCCCGTCCCAGCACCCAGCGGTCGGCCGCCCAAACGGCCAGCCACATCACGCCGGTCTCCTTGAACAGCAGGGCCGCGGCAAAGAGGAGCAACTCCCAGAGAAAACCGCCGGGAAGCGGTCGGCCGGAACGCCGACGCTCCCTCACCCAAAGCAGCAGGAGAAGGGCCGACGCCATCAACAACTCCGGCCGGGCGGCCGAATAACAGACCAGCACCGTCTGCATCGGGTGGATCCAGAACAGACCGGCGGCGGCCGCCGCCAGACGGGGGCGGCCGGTCCATTGCCGGATCAGGAGGAACAGGAGAAAGGCGGCCAGCGCATGCAGCAGGTGGTTGGTCCAGCGGAAGCCGGCGGCCCTCAGCCCCCAAATCTTAAAATCCGCCCAGTAGGAGAGGCCGGCCAGCGGCCGATAGCGGCCGTAACCGTCGGACGCCTGCTGCCAAGGGTGCGGGTAATAGCCGCCGGTCCAGAATCGGGCGGGGGACGGGTCCCGCAGCCGTCCCTCCTCGACAATCAGGGGATGGTCGTCCCAAACGAAGGGATGGGCCGGCAGGGCGGCGAAGCGGAGTCCCGTCCCAACCAACAGCAGCAATCCGACGGCCAGCGGGAACTTTCTCATCGTCGGCCCCATGATATCATGGGGCCGTGAATCCACCTGCCCGATGGCGTTGGATCATCGGCGGCGCGGCGGCCGGCATCACCGCTTGGCTGCTGCTGCGGGCCGATCCCCTGCCCTGGTTCATTGATCACTTCTACCACCTGTCGGTGATCGAAGGATTCAAGCAGTCGGGGGGATTGACCCTGTGGGACTGGTGGGAGTTCGCCCCGGCCGGCCGGCCCCACCTGTATCCTCCCCTCTGGCACCTGCTGAATCTTTCGCTGCCGGCGGGGACCGGCAACCCGATCCATGGGGCCCGGGCCGCCGCTCTCCTCCTGGGCCCGCTGACCGCCGGGCTTCTCTGGTGGAGCGGCCGTCGGTTGATCCGGGAGGAGACCGCCGGCTGGAGCGCCCTCTTCTTCTTGAGCTTCTTCCCCCTCCTGGCCGGACAGATGAACCATCCAACCGCCGCCCTCGGGATCCTCCTCTCCCTCGTCGCCTGGACCGCTCTGGAACAGGGCCGGGTCCGGGCGGCCGCGCTGGCCTTCGGAGGACTGGGCTGGAGCCACACCGGTCTGTTTCTGCTGCTGGCCCTGGGACTGGCATTCTATGGGTTCCTCCAACCGGAGAAGCGGCGGCAGACGCTGACCGTCCTGCTCGGGGGAACGCTCCTCGCAGCCCCCTGGGGAATCCATCAACTGAAGCATCTCCATCAAACCGCCTTCGCCGCCCGGGAGGAGGGGATGTTGATCCAGCTTCCGCTGGGGCTCCTGGCGCTGGCCGGTTGGGGGCTCTGGAAACTCCCCCGCAAACAGGCGGCGGTCCCGATCGCCTGGGGATTGGGGATGCTCCCGATGGGGATCCATTACCCCTTTCGGCTCCTCTCCGGAGAGGGGCTGTTCCCCCTCCTGCTGTTGGCGGGGGCCGGCGCCGCCGACCTCTGGAAAAAGAACCGCTTCTGGAAGGGAATCACGATCGCCCTGCTGCTGGCCGCGCCCGCCTGGCAGCTGCATGAAGCCAGACCGGCATTCGAGGCGCAGACCGCGCTGCGGATCGCCGGCCTTGAGCCGGCCAACCCGCCGCCGACCGAACAGACCGTCTATTCCGAAACCCTCTGGCCGGAACTGGCCGCCCGGGTCCGAGCGGAGACCCGGCCGGAGGAGTTGTTCTTCTGCAACCTGGGATATGCCGCCGGGATCCTGATCCCGATGACCGGGCGGGCGGCGACGACCGGGATGCTGCCGGAGATCCCGCCGGAGAACGGCGACCCGATCGGGGCGGCCCGGTTGATCGTCTGGATCAAGCGGGACCCGGCGGAAAAACCGCCCCAGGTCCTCCGGGACATCGCCTTCACCCGGGGACTGGAGCCGGCCGGGGAGACCCAGGCGGCTTTTCTCTTCAGGAATCCCCGGTCAACCGGCCAACGCCGAATCCGCAAGGCAATCCTTCCCGGATGGCTCGGACTGGCGCTGATCGGGCTGTGGGGGGGATTCCTGGGCGCGGAACTGAAGAGACGACCGGCCGCTTAGGCGGCCTGCTTTTCCTGCTGCTTGAACTTCACCGAGACAATCCGGGAGACCCCCGACTCGGCCATCGTGATCCCGTACATCACATCCGACATGCTGATCGTCTTCTTGTTGTGGGTCACGATGATGAACTGGGATTGCTGCAGGAACTCCTTGAGCGCCCCGGTGAAGCGGTCCACATTCGCCTCGTCCAGCGGCGCGTCGATCTCGTCCAGCAGACAGAAGGGGGACGGCTTGACCCGGAAGATCGCGAACAAGAGCGCGATCGAGGTCATCGCCTTCTCCCCGCCCGACATCAGGGAGATCGACTGCAGGGTCTTGCCGGGCGGCCGGGCGATGATCTCGATGCCGCTCTCCAGCACATCCTCCTCATCGGTCAGGACCAGGCGGGCTTCCCCGCCCCGGAACAGCTGCTTGAAGGTGGAGCGGAACTCCCGCTGGATCGCCTCGAAGGTCTCCCGGAACATCGTGCGGGTGGTCCGGTTGATCTTCAGGATCACGCCGTGCAGGTCGGACTTGGCCTTTTCGAGGTCCGCCTGCTGGGTCGTCAGGTGCTCGTACCGCTGGGTCAGCTCCTTCTCCTCATCGATCGAGGCGAGATTCACCGGTCCCATCCGTTTGAGCTTCTGATCGAGCGCTTCCACCTCCCGGGTCATCTCGGCGAGCGCGGCCTCATCGGCAATCGGCAGGACCGGCTCGGCGTAGGTCTCCAGCGTCACCTCGTACCGCTCCCGCAGGCGGGCGTCGATCTGCTCCTTCTCAAAGCTCAACTGCGCCCGCTTCATCTCCTCCCGATGGAGGGCCGACCGAACCCGCTCCGTCTCCTGGCTCAAGGTCTGCCACTCCCGCTCCTGCTCCCGGGCCGCCTCCGCCGCCTGCTGTTTCTCCCGCTCCGCCCGGGCCACCGCCTCGGCCGCCTCCCGCTCGCTCTGGACCGTCCCCTCGGCCATCGCCTCCAGTTCCCGGATCTGCTCGGCGCAGCGGGCCTGCTCCTCGCAAAGCTCGTTCAGTTCCCCCCGCCGGGCGGTCAACTGGCTGCCGGTGTGGCTGAGGGCCGCTTCCAATGTCTGCAGACTGGCCCGCCGGTTGGCGGCCATCTCGTCGAACGCCTTCTGCTGCGCCTCGGCGCCGGCCAACGCGACCGAATCGGCCTCCCGCCGGGCGGTCAATTCACCGATGCGGGTCCGGGCCGTCTGGACCGACCCCTCCAACTGCTCCACCGTCTGGTTCTTTTCGTTGAGGTTCCGTTCGGCGGTCTCCATCTGGGAGCGGACCCCGGCCAGCTCCTCCCGCACCTCCCCCCGCTCCAGCTCCAGGACCGAGATCTCCTCTTCCAGCTTCTTCAAACCGTCCCGGGAGGACCAGAGACCGCTGTGGAGGATCTTGAGCTCCTGGTTCTTGTCCTGAAAACGGTTCCGCAGCTTTCCGGTCTCCTCCCGGGCGGCGTCATGATCGTTCTGGACCCGCTCCAGGTTCCCCAAGGTCTCCTGCAGGCGCCGCTGCACATGGGCGTGGGCCACCTCGAGCGACTGCAGGCGGCTCATCCGGCCGACCACCAGCCCCTCCTCCGCCGGCTTGGAGCCGAGGCGGACCGATTCCCGCTGGAACAGCTCCCCGTCGGCGGTCACGAAGCGGCTGCCGGCCTCGCCGTCCATCCGCAGGACCCGCTCGATCGCCTCCGACCGGTCGGTCACCAGCCAGGTGTCGGCCAACAGGAAACGGAGCAGCGGTTCCAAATGGGGGGTGATCCCGACCCGTTCCCTCAGGTCCACCGGCGGCCGCCCCTGCCCCCCCTCCAGGGAGATCGGGCAGGAGGCCAGATGGACCGCCTGACCGTCCTCCGAGGGGAGCCGCTCCAGAATCAGGAAAAGGACCCGGCCGGCCTGCGACTCTTTCAGGAAATCCCGGCACCGTTCCGCGGCCGCGGAGGTCTCCACGACCACCGCTTCGCTCCAGATGCCGAGCGCCGCGTCCACTGCCGCCGCCTCGGGCGGGGCGATCTGAATCAGTTCCGCCAGCGCCCCGAGCACCCCTTCGCGGGAGACCTTCCCCTGGTCCATCCCGGTCAGCAACGCCTTGACCCCGCTGGAGTACCCTTCATGGCTGGTCAAAAGTCCCTTCAAAAGCTCCAATTGGGAGGAGACCCGGGTCTCCTCCTGCTCCATCTGGCTGACCTCCTCCTGGATCTCCGCCAGCCGGGATTCACTGTTCTCGAGGCGGTCCTCACAGCCGGTCAGCTGTTCCTGGATATGCCGAACCTCCACCTCCATCTGGGCGATCACCTGCTCCTTCGCCTCGATCTGCCCCCGGGCCTCCTCCCGCTCGGCGGCCACCTTCCGCTCCTCGGCGCTCAGACGGCTCTCCCGGGCCTCGACCCGCGCCGCCTCCTGCCGCACCTTCGAAAGTTCATTCTTGAACTGCACCTGCAGAGCGGTCTCTTCCAGGATCCGGCCCTGGGTGGCCGCAA
>PCVW01000066.1:18986-19201 GCA_002787095.1 Candidatus Omnitrophica bacterium CG11_big_fil_rev_8_21_14_0_20_64_10
AGGATTCCAACGCCCCCTTCAGGGAAGCGATCGTCTCCTCCGCTTCCCGCCGCAGCGCCGACTCCTGCTCAACCTGGGCCGTCAACTCGGTCCGCCTCCGGTCCACCTCCCCAAGCTGCAGCTCGCAGCGGCTCAACTCCTCCTCGATCCGCTGTTGGCGGGCGGCGGCGGATGCCTGCCGGTCCCGGTGGAGCTTGAGCGCCGCCGCGCTGCTC
>PCVW01000066.1:19246-30941 GCA_002787095.1 Candidatus Omnitrophica bacterium CG11_big_fil_rev_8_21_14_0_20_64_10
CGCCTCCGCCTGCGCCGCCCAGCGGCCGGCGAGGGTGCCGGTTTTGTGGGCGGCGATCGAAACCTCCTTGTGCTTGAGCTCCTCCATCTGCTCCTGGTAGGCGCGGGCCCGGCGGACCTGCCGCTCGATCCCCTGGATCTGCCGTTTGACCTCGGCGACGATGTCGCTGACCCGGGCCAGGTTCTGTTCGGTCTCGTCCAGGCGGCGCATCGCCTCCCGCTTCTGGCCCTTGTACTTGGTGATCCCGGCCGCCTCCTCGAAAATCGCCCGGCGGTCCTCGGGGCGAGCGGAGATCACCTGGTCGATGCGGCCCTGCTCAAAGAGGGAGTAGGCGGAGGAGCCGACCCCGGTCCCCATCAGGAGCTGATGGATATCCTTGAGGCGCACCGGCGCCCGGTTGAGGGTGTAGACCGACTCCCCCGAGCGGAAGACCCGCCGGGAGATCGTCACCTCGGTGAATTCGATCGGAAGCTGTTTGTCGGAATTGTCGAGCGTGAGGGAAACTTCGGCGTAGTTGATCGGCTCCCGGCGGTCGGAACCGTTGAAGATCAGGTCCTCCATCCGGCCGCCCCGGAGCTCCTTGGCGGACTGCTCTCCGAGGACCCACTTGATCGCATCGGCAATATTGGAGTTGTGAACGACGATGTTCTCGGCGACGAAGTTGTGTGTTTCGGCGATCGAGAGATCATAGACCCAGGGATGCCGAGGAGCCACCTCCTCTACGGCAACGATCTCATCCCAAAGAAGATCCGACTGCGCCAGCCGCTCCAGCCGAGTCGTGATCGCCTCCGTCTGAACGACCGGCGTCCCATGTCGTCTGACCAGGGCGGCGACCTCCAGGACCCCAACCCGGCTCGCCTCCGCTCGGCCCTCCCAATAGGAGGCCAGACGGGGAGATTCCGACCGGAGCGCTTTGATCCGCAATCCGGCCGTCCGGGTCCATTCCCGAATCGTTCCCTGGAGACCCGGGATCAAGTCCAGGTTGGGGTTGGGCCGGGGCTCCGCCCGCCGGAACCGATCCAGCTTTTCCCGCTTTCGGCCGGCGAATTGAAGAACTTCGGCGAGAACCTTCAGATTCTCCGCGCCGTAAACATAGACGGAGTGGTAGAGCCGCCGATTCCGGGAAACGGTGTTGGAGGCGTACTTGACCTTGGGCCGCTTCAGCGCCGTCACCCCGAAACGAAGGAGCAGCGTCATCAGATCATCCGCGAGCGTCTCGCTGGCGGTCGCGTATTCGATGTACCGCATCGTCCCCCGGGCCGACAGGTAGCCGTCTCCCTCAAAGAGGGTTGAGATGAACTGGGCGGCCAACGGCTTGGGAGCGGCCAGGATCGAGTCCGGAATCCCCTTTGAAGCGGAACCCCCCTCCACTGAAAGACCGTAAAGACGCTCCAGCGCGACGCAAAGGGCCCGGGAGAAGATCAGGACATCCTTCGTCTTCGGCTTGTAGGAAAAGACGCGGGGCCGGACACCGAACACCCGCCGGGCGACCCGGCAGTAATCCCGGATCATGGCCGGGTCCTCGTTGACGAACCACACCTGGTTGGACCGGGTCGTCCGCCCCTCTGAGATCAGGTAGCCGAGGAAGCGGGATAAATCTTTGCTCACCCGCTTGGGAAGCCGGATCTCCCCGGACCCCCTGGATTTGAGAGAGACAAACGGTCCCGGCGCTTCCCACTCCACACCGGTCTTCCGGCAAAGGCGGGCAAGATGGGCCGCGTTGATCGCCTGCTTGGACCAGACACCCCGCAGAGCCTCGACCGGCAGACCGGTCGATTCGGTCAGCTGCCGGACGCCACCAGCCTGCTTTGCCAGGCTCGTGATAAACGCCCGCAGGCGGCCGGAATACGGCACATAAATCCCATCCTCCGTCCGGAAACGGGAAAGAATCTCCCCAGTGGTCCACACCCGCCCGTCGGACTCCGGCAAAGGAAGGTTTCTCGGGACGGCAATCCGGACGCCGGGCCGGACTTCGTCCGCCCGCAGTGCATGCAGAGCCCCGCCTCGCAGGGTGAACAAAGGATGGTATGGTGTGGCGGTGACGGCCCGGCCGCTCTTGGTCTGGATCCTCAGCAGGTGATCCGGCGCGGTCCGCTTGATGAAAGCAGCGACCGGCCGGGGCTCCAGACGGAGCGTCTCCGGATTGAGGGAAAGGATCGAAATATTGTCCGGATTCTCAGCGGAGGTGAAGCCGTCATCCAGGGAAATGACCTGACGGGACTTGCGAAGGGAGGACTCAACCAATGGCCCAATTTCCAAGCGTCGGCCGTCAGCTGTCAAGACCCGCTCGGAAGGGGCCAGGCACTTGCCGCAGCCGTTCGGACCGACGATGGCGGTCACGCCGGGCTCGAAGATGAGCTCGGTCTGATCCGCGAATGACTTGAATCCCAGCAGCTCTAGCTTTTTGAAGCGCACCTTTCCGCTTTCTCGGGGAGCTGGAGCCTACTGCCCCACATGATGCAGGCAGTCGCAAGATTTGTCAAGCGGTCAATCGCAGGAAAGAGAAACAACTCCGAAAAGGATCAGACGAAGAGGAGAAGGGCTTCTCCGAAGTCGCCGGTGTAGATGTTGCCCAAAACGACGACGGAGCCGCCCGTCAGGAGATCCTTCTGCTCCAGATAGTTCAGCAGTTCGGGGGTGACATAGCGGGCGGTCCGATCGTTGACCTGGATCAGCGCCTGCCGCGGAGAAACGACGGCATTCTCATCCCCGACCACCAGGTCGGCCGCGGCGGAATCCTGGACCAAACGGATCCTCTCCTGCTCGGACAAGGTATCCAGCTGTTCCCGCACCTGATCCGTCCAAGGCATGTCACGCTGCACAAAAACAGTCCAGCGGGTCTCCGTTGGGGCAGCCGGAAAATCAACCGGCCGGACCAACTGCGCCACCCCTTGGTAGCCGGCTGCCTGAAGCCACTCCTCCAAAATTGGAAAAGCTTCGGTCAGATCCACTGAGCGGCCCGGCTCCACCAGCAGGGCGAACACCGACTCGACATCCTGGTTCACCAAGAAGGCCCGCAACCGATCCAGCGGCGTTGTCTGCGGCTCGCTCGCCTCCAAGCCGGCGCGGGCTTGAAGAAGCCGGCCGGCGTCGGCGGCCGTGATCTCCAGGAAGGTCAAGCCGTTCTCCCGCAAAAAGTCCCGGTCCGGCAGCAGCTCGTTGAGCCGGTAGCGGTTGAAATAGGTCCCATCCGAAGAACCGACCCGGCGGAAGAAATTCTGCAGCGCCGCTTCGTTCTTCGCGATCACCACCCGGACATGCCCCGGCCGATACCGCCGGTGGTCGGTCCGGTCGTTGACCAGCGCCACCCGTCCGCCGCGAACAGTGAAGCGGCTCTCGCCAAGCGGCTGAACATAGAAAACATTTTGTTCTCCATTGAGATCGTTTTCGGTCAAGACCGCGGCGATGTAGCCGTCGGGGATGCCGGAGAGTTCCAGATCCAGCCGCTCCCCGGCCATCCGAACCGAACGGAGGGCGACCCCCCCATTGGCCGGCGGAGCGGGCCGATTCTCCGGCGGGGCGGCCGGCCGGGCCCCCAGCGCCAGATCCAGAAAACCATCGGCGGCGCTCACACTCTCAAAGTGCAGGAAGAAGCCCGCCCAGGAACGCTTTTGCTCTGCCGGAATCCCATCCACCACCGCCGAGAGGGCGTCCGGAATCTGCTCCAACTGCCCGGCGAAGGTCAACTGATCTCCGCCGACGGCATCGCCCCGGATCGTTTCCACCCCGATCTTGAAATAGGCCTTGTCCGCCGCCGTCAACCGCTCCCGGATGTCCCGGGAGACTCCCAGGAGGCCCGGCGCGGTGTCCCGGTAGGTCATCCCGGCCACGATTGTGCCGGAAAGATCCTCCAGATTTCGGATCTGAATGCCGTCTTCGGTCGTCTTCCCGTTCTTCCACCAAAAGGGCTGAAAGAGGGTCACCCAGCTGACGAAGACCCGGCTCGGATTGGCTTGATTGAACGCCTGAATCTTGGGGATGATCACATTCCGGTGCAGCGCCGAGTAGGCGGCCAGATCGCCGTCCCAGCCGGTCCGCTGCGGTTGGGTGTAGGGTTCGATATCGGTCGCGAAGGCAATCCGAAGGTTGCCGGAATCCCGATTCGGAAGACCCCGGAGAGCGGCCGACACGGCGGCCGTCAGAGCGTCGTAGTGCCGGGCAACGAAGTCCTGCTCCCGAGCCCAATTCGCGTCTCCATCAATGAAACCGAGGGTCTTCAGACCGGAGGCATTCGCTTGAGCGACAATCGCCCGTTGAATCTCCAGATCCAGCATTCGGAAGCGGTAACCGCTGATCCAAACGGTGGTGACCCCGGCTTCAACCGCCTTCTGGAAAAAGCCGGGGCGGCCGGCCGCCGGAGAGAAACGGCGGACGATATCGGAGGGGTCCCAAATAATGAGATCCAGCTCCCGGTTCCGGCCCATCTTGGCGATCAGGGGAGCCAGCCATCCCCGGGGGGCGGGGGGAGCCTGAGCCAGCAGTTCGGGAGAAGGGACGATGAAAGGAGCGACGGTCGCAGCGCCCATGCCGGCAAGAAAAGTCCGGCGGGTAACCGCTTCCAAACCAGCCAACCGCCGATGGACCAACCCCTCCACCGTTTGAAAGACCGCCTCGACCGGCGCTCCCCCCTGCCCCAGCCGCTCTCGGGCGGTCGCCTCCAGCCCGCCGAACAGAAAGTCCTGCACCGCCAGCCGGCCGGCGGGGGAAAGCTGATGCTGCCACGCCGTCTCCCGAACGACACTGTACAGCGCGGCGTCCGGCAGAAGGGCGGTCCATCGCTGAACCGGCAGAGCCGAAAAATCCTCTGTCTCGGCAACCGCAGCGGACATCTCCAACCCACCGGCGACTGGAGCTGACACCAGATAAGCCGAAGCGGAAGCGGTCAGGGCGGCGGTGATTTCATCCCGTCCCTGGTCGGAAGATTCCAAACCGGCCGGGCGGAGGGCCCAGGCGGAGGAAGGCCCCAGCGAGAGGACAAGAATCCCCGCCAGGGAGAAAGCGCCCGTTCGAAAGATTTCGGTCATCGGCTTCACTAGAAGGAAGTCTACCCTTCCGGGCAGGAAAAGTCAATAATCTATTACTAAGATTATATATTAACTAACTACATGCCGACGGCGTGGTAGCCGCAGTCGACATAGAGAGTCTCCCCCGTGATGCCGGAGGAGAGCGGAGAGAGCAGGAAAACCGCCGCGTCGGCCACTTCCCTCAGTTCCACATTGCGGCGCAGAGGGGCCCGCTGCTCGACGATCTTCATCATGTCGGTGAAACCGGAGATCCCTCGAGCCGCCAGGGTCTGGACCGGGCCGGCCGACAGGGCGTTGACCCGGATCTTCTGGGGGCCCATATCGAAGGCGAGGTAGCGGGTCGAAGCCTCCAGGGCCGCCTTGGCGACCCCCATCACATTGTAGCGGGGGATCACCTTCTCCGCCCCGTAGTAGGTCATCGCGACGATGGCGCCCCCCTCCGGCATCAAGGGAGCCGCCCGCTTGGCCAGCGCGGTCAGGCTGTAGCTGGAGATGTCCAGCGCCAGCGCATGGCCCTGGCGGCTGGTCTCCAGGAAGCTGCCGGCCAGCTCCTCCCGCTTGGCGAAGGCGACCGCGTGGACCAGGAAATCGATCGTTCCGAATTTTTCCTTCAACCCTGCGAACAGTTCGTCCAGGTTGGCATCATCGGCGACATCGCAGTCGAAGAGGGGAGCGTTGGGATCGAGAGACTTGGCCAGCTCCTCCACCCCCGCCTTGAGCCGCTCCCCCTGATAGGTGTAGGCGAGCTTCGCCCCCTCCCGGTGGGCCGCCTGGGCGATCCCCCAGGCGATCGACCGCTTGTTGGCCACCCCGACGATCAGCCCCTTCTTGCCGTCCAGCAGTCCCATCATCACCCCTCGTATTTCTGCGCGATCAGGGAAACATTGTGCCCGCCGAACCCCAGCGAGTTGCTGAGGACCCGGGTCAGCTTCATCCGGCGCGCTTCATTGGGAACATAATCGAGGTCGCAATCGGGATCCGGCGTCGTGTAGTTCATCGTGCCGTGCACGATCTGGTTCTTGAGCGATAGACAGCAGGCCAAAAACTCGACCGCGCCGGCGGCCCCCAGCAGGTGGCCGGTCATCGACTTGGTGGAGCTGATCGCCAGCTTCCGAGCCGCCTCCCCGAAGACATCCTTGATCGCCTTGGTCTCGATCTTGTCGTTGAGCTTGGTAGAGGTTCCGTGGGCATTGATGTACTGGATATCGGCGGGCTTGAGCCCCGCCGACTTAAGAGCCAGGGTCATCGCCCCGGCCGCCCCCGCCCCATCCGGATCGGGTGCGGTCATGTGGTGGGCGTCCCCGGTCATCCCGTAGCCGATCATCTCGGCGTAGATCTTGGCTCCCCGGCGCTTGGCATGCTCCAACTCCTCCAGAACGACAACCGCCGCCCCTTCCCCGATCACGAAGCCGTCCCGGTCCAGGTCGAACGGCCGGGAAGCATGCTGGGGATCGTCGTTGCGGGTGGAGAGGGCCCTGAGCGCGCAGAAGCCGGCCACCCCCAGGGGGGTGATCGCGCATTCCGAGCCGCCGGCCACCATCGCGTCGGCCTCTCCCCGCTGAATGATCTTGTAGGAATCCCCGATCGCGTGCGCCCCGGAGGCGCAGGCGGAGACCGAGCAGGAGTTGGGCCCCTTGAACCCCAGGGAGATGGAGACCTGCCCCGGAGCCATGTTGCAGATGATCATCGGGATGAAGAAGGGATTGACTCGGGCCGGCCCCCGCTTCTCAAGGTCCCGGTACCCCTCCTCGATCGTGGCCAGCCCCCCCATCCCGGTCCCGATCCAGACGCCGATCCGGTTCGGATCCTCCTTATCGGCGCTGATCGCGGCGTCGGCGGCCGCCTGCTTGGCGGCGGCGACGGCGAACTTCACGAACCGGTCGGAGTGCTTCTGCTCCTTAACGGAGAGGTACTGCGCCGGATCGAAATCCCTGACTTCCGCGGCAATACGGGTGGGATAGGCGGAGGAGTCAAAGAGCTTGAGCTCTCCGACCCCGCTTTTGCCCTGGAGGAGGGCCTCCCAAACCTGGTTGACGGTGTTGCCGACCGGGGAGACGACACCCAACCCGGTGACAACGACGCGGCGGTGGTGATCCACGGGAACTGCGAGGGGACTTTAGGAAGCCTTCTGGCCGGCTTTTTCCTGGATGTACTTCATCGCATCGCCGACCGTGACGAGCTTTTCAGCCTCCTCGTCCGGGATCTCGATGCCGAACTCCTCTTCCAGCGCCATGACCAGCTCGACCGTGTCGAGGGAATCGGCGCCCAAGTCATCGATGAACTTGGCCTGAGGGGTCACCTCTTCCGGCTTGACCCCGAGCTGTTCCGCGATGATCGAACGAACCTTCTCTTCCTGACTCATCCTTGCCTCCTTTTTACTAAAAGTCCGTGCGTGCCAGCCAGTATAACGAGGGGGTTGGGTTTGTCAAGCGTTGTCGCCTGAAAGACGGGCGGCCGCTCCCTTGGCCTCTTCCGGCGTTCCAACCGGCAGCACCTCAATCGCCGGATCGATCCGTCGGATCAGCCCCTTCAGGACCGAACCGGCCCCCAACTCCAGGAAGAGACGGGCGCCGGCCCTGATCAGGGTCCGGACATCCGCCTCCCAGAGCACCGGTTTGCAAAGCTGTTCCGCCAAAAGGGTTCGGATCGATTCGGGTCCTTCATGGAAGCGGCCGGTCACATTGCTGGCGGTCGGCACCTCGGGAGCCTCAACGGTGATCCCCTTGAGCGCCGCCTCCAGCTTTTCGGCCGCCGGCCGCATCAGGCGGGAGTGAAAAGCCCCTCCGACTGTCAGTTCAATCGCCCGCTTGGCTCCGGCGGTCCTGGCCCGCTCCACCGCCTGCCGGACCGCTTCCACCGGGCCGGAGATCACGATCTGAGCCGGGGCGTTGAGGTTGGCCACCTCCGCCCCGGTCTTAGCGCAGATCGCTTCCAGCGCCTCCCGCTCCATCCCCATGACCGAAGCCATCGTGCCGGAGGAGACCCGGGCGGCCGCCTCCATGGCGTCGGCCCGCTGCTGAACCAGTTTCAAGCCCGCCTCCCAATCGTAGGCGCCGGCGGCGGCCAGGGCGGTATACTCCCCGAGACTTAAGCCGGCGGCGGCGGCCGGTTTAAAATTGGCCCCGCCGGCCGCTTTCAGCTCCGCTTGAAGGGCCGCCAGAGCGGCAAAAGAGGTGACATAGAGGGCCGGCTGGGCATGCTCGGTCCGGGTGAGCTCCTCCGGGGGACCTTCCCAACAGATCTTGGAGAGTCCCTTCCCTAATATGGCGTCGGCCCGGTCAAAAATCTGCTTGGCATCCGGGTAGCTTTCGGCCAGGGCCCGCCCCATCCCGACCGCCTGCGCCCCCTGCCCCGGGAAAAGAAAACCGGCCTTCACCACCGGATGACCGCCGACCCCCAGGTGAGCCCCGCCCCAAAGGCGACCAGCAGGGCGTAATCCCCCTTCTTGATCCGGCCGTCCCGGACCGCCTCGCAAAGGGCCACGATCGTGGAGGCGGCCGACATGTTGCCGTACCGGTCCACATTCAGGTAGACCTTCTCCAGCGGGATCTTGGCATGCTTGACGACCGCCTCGATGATCCGGACATTCGCCTGATGGGGAACGACGCAGGCGATCTGCTCGGGCCGGATCCCCGCCTTCTCGATCGCGACATGGGCCGCCTCCGACATCCCCCGGACCGCGTGCTTGAAGACCTCCGAGCCGTTCATCTTGAGGAAATGGGCCCTGGAATCGACCGACGCATGGGAGGCCGGCTGGCCGACTCCGCCGCCGGGCACCTTCAACAGATCCACCTTGGAGCCGTCGGAGCCCAGATGGGTCGAGAGGATCTCCCCCTGCGTCGAAGGGCCGATGACCGCCGCCCCCGCCCCGTCCCCGAAGAGGACGCAGGTGGAGCGGTCCTTCCAATCGACCACCCGGGAAAGGACCTCGGCCCCCACGACCAGCACCCGCTTGTAGATCCCGCTGTTGACGAAGGCGGACGCGGTCACCAGCCCGTAAACGAAACCGGAGCAGGCGGCCGCGATGTCGGTCGCCGCCGCCTGATGGGCCCCCAGCTTCTCCTGCACGAGGCAGGCGGTGGCCGGACAGGGCATGTCGGGAGTCATCGTGGCCACCAGGATCAGGTCCAGCTCCTCCGGGGAGACGCCGGCGGCGGCCAGCGCCTTGCGGGCCGCGCCGACCGCCAGGTCGGAGGTGTTCTCCCCGGCGGCGGCGATCCGGCGCTCCGAAATGCCGGTGCGGGTCCGGATCCACTCGTCGGTGGTCTCCACAATCTTCTCCAGGTCCTGGTTGGTCAGGACCTTCTCCGGCAGGTAGAACCCGAGCCCCAGAATTCCCGCTCGCTGGGGCGCCGTCACGCGGTCCGCTCCTGCGGGGGCTGGCCGCCGACGGCCGCGGCAATGATGTGCTGATTGACGTCGTGGGTCACGAAGGAGGAGGCGGCCCGGATCGCGTTGGTGACCGCCTTGGCGGAGGAGGAGCCGTGGCCGATCATGCAGGCCCCGCGGACCCCCAACAGCGGCGCCCCGCCGTATTCGGTGTAGTCCATCTGGCTGCGCATCCGGCGGAAGGCGGGGATCAGCATCGCGGCCGCCAGCTTGTTCAGCAGGGTCCGCTTCAGTTCATGCCGCAAGAGGTCGGTCAGGGCGAAGGTCATGCTCTCGGAGACCTTGAGCACCACATTCCCCACGAAACCATCGCAGACGATCACATCGCAGCGGCCGGTGTAGATGTCGCGCCCCTCGACATTCCCGATGAAATTGAGGGCCGAGCTCTCCAGAAGTTTGAAGGCCTGTCGGATGAAATCGGTCCCCTTGGACTCCTCCTCGCCGACATTCAGCAGGCCCACTTTCGGATTGATCTTCTCCAGGACATGCTGCATGTAGACCGACCCCATCACGCCGTACTGGGCCAGATGCTCCGGCTTGGAGTCCACATTGGCCCCCACATCGATCACGAGGGTCGGGCCGGCGAGCGAAGGAATGACCACCGCGATGCCGGGCCGGTCGATGCCAGGCAGCAGCCCCAGCCCCAGGCTGGCGGCGCAAACCATCGCCCCGGTGTTGCCGGCCGAGACGATCGCGTCGGCCTGGCCGGACTTCGCCAGCTCCACCATCCGGCAGATCGAGGAATCCCGCTTGCGGCGGACGGAGGTGGCCGGCGGCTCCCCCATCCCGATCACTTCGGAGGCATGGTGGATGCTGAGGTTGGCCGGGACCGGCTTGAGGGTTTCCAGCTCCCGCTGAATCCGGTCCTCCTGCCCCACCAGCAGGATGTCGGCCGGAAGCACCCGAGCCGCCTGAACCGCGCCGTCCACGACCGCCGCGGGGGCGTGGTCCCCCCCCATCGCGTCGATCGCGATCCGGGAGCGGCGCTCTTCGATCATCCGGAGGCGCCGGCCGAGGCCCGCTTCTTCTTCTTCGAACCGGCCTCCGCTTCCCGTTTGGGAAGCACTTGCCGGCCCCGGTAGCTGCCGTCCGGCCCGATGTGGTGCGGCCGCTTGAGCTCACCGGTCTGGGGATCCCGAACCAGCGTCGGCATGCGGAGCTTCAACTGCGTCCGCCGCTTTCCGGTCCGGGCCTTGCTGAATCGTCGCTTTGGCAGTCCCATTGGTCTCTCCTCTTCCGTGAGCCGGCCTCAGCCGGAGCGGGTGACCCGCTGGGGCGCCGCGCAGCGGCAGCCCCCTTGATTCAAATTGGCGCCGCACCGGGTGCACAAACCCAAACAGTCGGCGCGGCAGAGAAATTCTACCGGATAATTCAGAAAAAGCTCCCCTCGAATATCGGGGGTCAAATCCAGCACATCATCCGATCCGACCGGAAAGCTCAGCTCAAACCGGGTTTCGAACGGCCGGGCCGTCGGCTCCAGACAGCGCCGGCAAGCCTGCTCGGTCGGACCGGCCGCCTCCACCCGAACCTCGACAGCGTCCCCCTCCCGCTCCAAGAACGCCTTGACCGTCAGCGGCCCGGTGAAGCGAATATCCGGCGTCTCCAGATTGAGATTCGCCGGATCCAGCTGTTCGGCGACCGTCAACCCGCCGGGCGGGATCTCCTCGACCCGGACCCTCATCCCCCTCCGCTCGGCCCGGACAACTCGGCCTTCAGCCGCCGGGCCACGAAGCCCGGAACGAACCGGGAGACATCCCCTCCCAACCCCGCCACCTCCTTGACCAGCCGGGAGGAGATGTAGGCGGTCTCCGGGGAGGGCATCAGAAAGATCGTCTCCACCCGGGTGTTGAGTTTCCGGTTGGTCAGCGCCATCTGGAACTCGTACTCGAAATCGGAGACCATCCTCAGCCCCCGCAGGATGCGCCGAGCCCCCACCCGCCGGGCGAAGTCCACGACCAGCCCGTCGAACGGCCGGACGGTCACCCGGGGGATGCCCCGAACCGCCTGCTTCAGCATCGTCACCCGCTCTTCCACCGGAAAGAGGGGCTCCTTGGAGGCGGTCCCGGCCACCCCGACCACCACCCGGGGGAAGATCGCCGCGGCCCGCCGGATCAGGTCCAGATGGCCGTTGGTCACCGGGTCGAAGCTGCCGGGATACAGGATGGGCTGGTTTTGGGATGAACGGGTCATGGCTGCCGCAGATAGATGCTGATGCAGGTGTCTCCGTACCGGGCCCGCCGCCGGAGCTTCAGAACCGCTCCCAACCCCGGCGAACCCACCTC
>PCVW01000066.1:30957-47234 GCA_002787095.1 Candidatus Omnitrophica bacterium CG11_big_fil_rev_8_21_14_0_20_64_10
CGCCTGTCATGCTCCACTACCACCCAACCTTCGGGGGCCAAAATAGCATGGTGGGCCAAGGCGATCAAGGATTTTCCCGCCAACGACTTGCGATACGGCGGGTCCATGAAAATCCCATCAAAAAACGCCCCCTGAAGGGCCAATTTTGGGACCGTCTTGAGCACCTCCCCCCGAACCACCACCGCCTGCCGGTCCGGCCCCGGAGCCAGGGTCTCCAGACTCTCCCGGATCGCCCGGAGGGAGAAGGGGGCGCTCTCCACGAAGGTACAGGCGGCCGCGCCCCGGCTGAGCGCCTCGATCCCCAGGGCGCCGGAACCGGCAAACAGGTCGCAGAGCCGGGCCCCCGCCACTGCCGGCCCCAGCAGATCGAAGACCGCCTCCCGGACCTGCTGGCTGGTCGGCCGGATCGGCTTCCCCTTTGGAGCCGCCAGCCGCCGCCCCGCCCATTCCCCTCCCAGCACACTCAGACGCATAACAGCCCTTATTCTATCAAGCGGCCGAAGCGAACTCGTCCGGGATAACCTCCAGCGGTTCCCGGACAACCGGCGGCAGATCCCAGCCGACTGGCCCCCGCTCCAGCCCGCCCGCCTTTCTGTCCAATGAGGATGGGGAGGGCCCGGCGGCGGGCGGCGATCCGTCTCGTTGGGATGGTTTCGGAAGCAGACCAATCAAAACTCCCGCCCTGCCCCGCCGGAGGCGGTCGGCCGAATCTTCCCCCAATATTGGCTTGGTAAGACGCCTCAAAGTCTGGCGCCGAAGAGACAACCCCTGAATAAAAACAGGATCACTCCTCAAAAACGCCTCAAGGGCACTGGAAGCAATGTCGATCTGCCGCATGTCGTTTGAAAAAGTGAAGATCCGAAACAAGCCGTTCATGATGGACTTGGCGTAAGGGGTCAGTGCCGGATCTTTCAGCCAAGTCGGAACAAGATTGGTCATCGCGGAATTCTGGACGAGCCGATCCGGGGAGCGCAGGGCGCGGAGGGTCAGCAAGATATTTTCTTCCGTCGGTCCCCCCTTCCGGGCCGCCAGGACATCCAACCGCCCCAAGAGAGACGCCGCATCGGTCCGCCCGCTCCTCTCTCTCCAATGCGTCAAGCCTGGGCGCGGGCCCCCCTCCGGATTTCCCTGCTCCAGCCCGGAAAGGGCGAGGGCCAGTTCCCGGCGAGCCGGCTCCGACTCCTCCAAACCGGTCGGACGCAGGGCCTGAGCTGTGGACGGCATGGGCAGCAGGAGAGCGCAACAGAGCAAGAGCGGCAAGCGCCGGGGAATGAATCGTCTGGGGTTCATGAGCTGATCTCGGGCACGGGCAGATTATACCTAACGATAAAGGTGATGTTATATATAAATATGAATTTATGTGATTGCTTACTTGCTCGGCGGCTGACTCAGGCCGAGCCGGCCACCAGCTTGGGGAAGCGGACCGCCATCGCGTGCTTGATCGGCTGGATCGCCGGGTCGGCCAGCATCGGATCAGCGGTCAGAGTTCGCTCCGCCTCTTCCCGGGTGATCTCCAGCCAGGGCCCCCCGATCGCAAAACTGAGCGTCTTCAAGTCCGGCAAACCGGCCTGACGCGCTCCCAACAACTCCCCCGGCCCCCGCAGCCGCAGATCCTCCTCGGCGATCTTGAAGGCGTCGTGGGTGCCGACCAGGGTCTCAAGCCGCTGCACCGCCTCAGGGTTTTGTGGGTCGGCCATCAGGATGCAGGTGGATTCGGCAGTCCCCCGCCCCACCCGTCCCCGCAGTTGATGCAGCTGGGAGAGGCCGAACCGGTCGGCCCCCTCGATCACCATGACCGTCGCATCGGGGACATCCACCCCCACTTCGATCACCTGGGTGGCCACCAGCAGATGAATCTGCTTTTCCTTGAAGGCCTTGAAGATCTCCTTCTGCTCGGCGGGACTCATCTGCCCATGCAGCAGCCCCACCCGGAAGCCGGAGAAGGTCTGCTTGTATTCCTCGAACATGTCGGCGGCGGTGGCCCAGCTCCCTTTCGGGCCGCTGTAGGGAGTCTGGAAGAGATCCTCCTTGAGCCCCGGCACCCCGCTGGAAACCGGCCGGGGTTTCGGGGCCTGCGGGTCCGCTTTGCCGATCCGGGGACAGACGACGAATCCCTGCCGCCCCGCCTCCAGCTCCTTCCGGACGAAGGCGTACGCCTCCTCCCGGCGGGTGGAGTCCAGCCAAAGGGTCCGGACCGGTGAGCGGCCGGCCGGTTTCTCGGCGATCGTGCTGACCGCCATCTCCCCGTAAAGGGTCAAGGCCAGCGTCCGGGGAATCGGAGTGGCGGTCAGAATCAACAGGTCCGGGTGCTCCCCCTTGGCGGTCAGCCTACCCCGCTGATCCACGCCGAACTTCTGCTGCTCATCCACGATCACCAGCCCCAGCTTCGAAAAACAGACCGCCGCCTCCAGCAGAGCGTGGGTGCCGACCAGAACCGAGAGCGTCCCAGAGGCCGCCTCGGCGATCACCCGCTGCCGGGCCGCCGGCTCCTGCGAGCCGGTCAACAGCCCCACCGAAAGATCCACCGGGCTTAAGATGCGGGAGAGGGTCAGGGCATGCTGGCGGGCCAGCACCTCGGTCGGCGCCAGCAAAACCGATTGGGTCCCCGACTGCGCCGCCACCACCATCCCATAGGCGGCCACAACCGTCTTGCCGGAACCGACCTCTCCCTGAATCAGCCGCCGCATCGGGGTGGCGGCCGCCATGTCCTTGGCAATCTCGGTGATCGCCCGCTCCTGCCCCTTCGTGAGCGCAAACGGCAGCGCCTCCTTCCATCGCTCCACCAGGTCCCCATCGGTTCGATGGGAGCGGCCGGGCCGGGCCGCCAGCAGCCGCCGCCGCAGCGCCAGCGCCATCTGGAAGGTCAACAACTCGTCGAAGGTCAGCCGCTCCCGGGCCCGCTGGCCGGTCTGGGGATCCGGCGGAAAATGGACATAGGTCAGCGCCTTGCCGTAATCCAGCAGATCATGCCGGCGCCGGACCGGCTCCGGCAGCGGATCCGGCAACTTGTTCCAGAACAGCTTCAGGGCCGCCGCCACCGCGCTTCTTAACTCCCGCTGATGGAGGCCGGAAGTGGCCGGATAGATGGGAACCATCCGCCCCATGTGAAGGGATTTGGGATGAGCGCCGGAACCGCCGGCGGCCCGCTGCGCTTTGGGAACAAACTCGAAGTCCGGCACAATCATCTGGAGTTTCCGCCCCACCGGCTCGGCGGTCCCGAACAGGATCAGTTCCTGGCCGGCGGTGAACCAGCGGCGCATGTACGGCTGGTTGAACCAAAGGGCGGTCAGCCCCCCGCTGGCGTCCCGCACATCCAGCCGGAAGATCACCGTTCCGGTTTTGGCCCGGAAGATCGAGCTGCCGGTCACCCGCCCCCAGACCACCGCCTTCTCGCCGGGCTGGAGCTTGCCGATCGGCCGGAAGTTGCGCCGGTCCTCATGGCGCTTGGGGTAATGCTCCAGCAGGTCCCGGACCGTCCGGATCTCCAGCCGCCTAAAGAGGTTGGAGCGGGCCGGCCCCACCCCCTTGAGGTACTGGATGGGGGTCTCCAGGGTGATGGCTTCAGGCCCCGGGGGGCGGGATTTGCTGTTGGATGTCTTGACGGCGGCCATGGCGTCGAGTATTATATGCCCTTCACGATTCATCACACAGAACGGAATCCCAACACCCACGATGGCAAGGCGCTGTGAAATCTGCGGAAAGGGGCCGGTCTCCGGCCGGAGCATCACCCGCCGCGGTAAGGCAAAGAAGGAGGGCGGGGTGGGCCGGAAAGTGGTCCGGACCAACCTGCGCCGCTTTCTGCCGAACCTTCAGCAGGTCCGGGCGATCGTGGGCGGCAAGGTCCAGCGGATCCTGGTCTGCGTCTCCTGCATCAAGCGGGGCCGGGTCACCCGCCCCACCCCCGCCGCCAAAGCGGCCTAAGAGCCCTAAGCTTTTTCCCGGAACTTGATCGAGCAGCCGATGGACGGCGTCTGGGGCTCGGCGATCGGCTCCCCGGCCAGCATCGCCTCCACCGCCGCTTCCAGGTAACGGTTCTCCACCGCCTCCGGGTTCTTGGCGTCGTCATCGAAGGCGCCGGTGTAAACCAGTTCCCCCGCTCCGTTGAACAGGAACAGCTCCGGCGTGCGGGTGGCGCCGAACGCCCGGGCCACCGAGCTGTCGGCGTCCACCACATATGGGAAGCGCATGCCGCTGGCTTGGGCCGCCGCCACCATCGGTTCGAAATCGTCGTCGGGAACCACCGCCGGATCGTTGGAGTTGACCATCACCACCCCGATCCCCCGGTCCAGCAACTGGTTGCCGGAGGCCACAATCCGATCCTTCCAGGCCTGGGCCCAGGGGCAGGCGTTGCAGGAGAAGACCACCAGCAGCCCCCCCTCATCCTGCGCGGATGACAGTGTCAGCATCTCCCCGTCCACATTTCTCATCTCGGTCTCCAGGACGGCGGCCGGGATCCCTGCCCCGATCTGAAGCGCCCCGGCCGAACCGGCCACCCCCAGCACCCCCGCCACCACCAGACCGAAGCCGAACCGATTCATCCCTTCACCTCCTGAACCATTTTCTGGAAAATCTCATAATCCCCCTGCCCCTGACGAAACCCCTTGAGCTCCCCCTGTCGATCGAAAACGAGCGTGGCCGGCAAGGCGCCGGTCCAGAGGGGAGCCAATCCCTTGACGAACGGCATGTCCCGCTGGTCCTTGATGTAGCTGACCCCCTCGACCCCCTGCTCCGCCAGAAAGGCCCGGACCCGCGGCAAGGCGTCGTCGAAATCGGCCGAAACAAACCACACCGCGCTCCCTTCCCCTTCCATCTCCTTCCCCAAACGGACCAGATCGGGGAACTCCTCCCGGCAGGGCAAACACCAGGTGGCCCAGACATTGACGACGGTGACCAAACGACCGGCGGCCCGGATCTCTTGCTTCAATTGTTCGGCCGTCACCGGCCGAATCTCCAACTCTCCCCAGGCCGCCGGCGCCGCCAACAGCAGCAACACCGCCGGGAGCCCCAATCGTTTCATGCCTCAATCTCCAGCTGTTTTGTCCGTCCCGAAAAACCGGACAGGATCCGGACCGCCCCCCTGCGCACTCCAAAATAAGCCGCCAACGCCTCAATCACGGCGGCATTGGCCTTTCCTTCGGTCGGAGCGGCCGTCACCTTCACGGCGTAGGAACCATCGGGACGCTTTTCAACGCCGGGCCGCCGAGCTCGGGGAGTCACCCGCACCTGGATCCGCATTCCGGAAACGGCTACCGCTTGAAATAGTCCGGCTCGTTGCCCGGCTTCCATTTGATGTTGCAGCCGATCGACGGCTTCTGCGCCGCCGGCACCAAACGGTCGGCCAGCACCGCGTCAATCGCCCCCCGCAGGTCCTTGCCCGTCAGCGGCTTGCCGTTGCCCGGCCGGCTGTCGTCCAGCTGGCCCCGGTAGACCAGCTTCCGGGCGGCGTCGAACAGGAAGAAGTCCGGTGTGCAGGCGGCGGTGTAATTCTTGGCCGCCTGCTGGGATTCGTCGTAGCAGAGGGGAAAATTGAATCCCTGTTTCTGCGCGAACCCCTTGAGCTTCTCCGGCGCGTCGTCGGGATGGGTCACCGGATCATTGGCCGAGATCCCGACGATCCCCAGCGACTGGGCGGTGTAATCGCGGCCCAGTTTCGCCAACTCCGTCTGGACATGCTCGACATAGGGACAGTGCCTGCAGATGAACATCACCAGCAGTCCCTTTTTCTCGGCGAAGGATTTCAGCGAGACTTGTTTACCCGAAACAGTGTCCGGCAGGTCAAAGGCCGGCGCCGGCGTCCCCAACTTCAGCATCGTGGACGGGGTCAGAACCATGACTTTCCTCCTGGGTTGCGTTCAAACCAAGCTGTCGAATCCACTCCATCGGCACCGCCCGAATGACGCCGTCGGTCTCCATCTTCAGGAGCGGTCCCGGCTCCCACCCCTGCCCGCCGGGGATCGCCATCAAAACATAGGTCTCCGGCCCGGTCCGCAGGTAACGCATCTCATAGCCGTAATAATGAGCCACCTGCTCCAGCTGGCCCGCCAGCGGGGAAGAACCCTCCTCCGGAGCGGCGATTGTCCCCAGATCAGCCAGGGTTTCGGGATATCGTCCGGCTCCGGAACCGCTCCGATACGACTCCAGCGCCTGACGGAGCGATTCCATGTGGGCCGTCATGCCGGCCTGGTCCAGCGGCCGGAGTTGAGTCGCCGGCTGCTCCAAAGCCGCCTGCCGCTCCTTGGCCTTGACGATCGCCGCCTGGAAGTTCGGGATCGCAATGGAGGCCAGGATGCCGGTCACGAGAACGAACGGAACCACCAAAACCGTCTGAATCACCATCTGGGTCAGGAAGATGGTCGCGAATCCCTTCCCTCCGGAGAAGCGATGGGCCTCCGCCAGCGTCAAACAAACCGCCACGAACTTCCAGATCAGAGCAATCTGCGCCAGCGCCACAAACAGCCAGCTGACCGAGACCCGGACGATCCCCCCGTAGGGCGCGGTGTGAAAAAGCAGCCGGCTGACCCCGCCGACCAGCAGCCAGGCCCCGGCAAGCCAGATGGAGATCAGGTAAGGCCAGGCGATCGCCATCCGAACCTGACCGTTGTTCCCCTGCCCGCCGAACCAGCCGCCCACCACCCGGAAGAGCCAGCCCCAGACATACAGTCCGACGATCCCGCAAAAAGCCCCCACCCCGGCCGAACCAACCACTCCCCACTGAAAAGGAACCTGAAAAATATGCAGGATCGGCCCCCAACTGATCAGGGCGGTCGCGATCCCCCCGAGAAAAGCCAATCCCAGGGGATGGGTGACGGAGTCCCGGTCCAGAATCTCCCGCATCGTCCGCCGGGGAGCGGTCCAGATCGAAAACCAGGGATTCATTCTTTTTTCTCCTTGATGTGAACACAGCGGGCTTCCGCCTCCGCCACGATCCCGGCCGACCCAACAGCTTTGGATCTGACCCAGAACACCCGCCCCCGCTCCCGCTCCACCCGGGCCTGACAGGTGACCGTCTCTCCCACCCGCAGGGGCTTCAGGAAACGGACCGTCATCTCGGCGGTCACCGCCGGCCGGCCGGTCAGCCAAAGGAGGTTCCCCATCAGCTCATCCAGCACCAGCCCCAGCATCCCGCCGTGGGTGATCTCCCGGTACCCCTGATGGATCTTCGCCGGGGTCCAGCGGGTCGTGAGGGTTCCGGCCTCCCGGTCCAGATCGAACGACAGCTTCAGCCCGGCCGGGTTCTCCCGGCCGCAGCCGAAACACATCTTGTCGTCCGCCAACTCCAGCTCAGCCAAGACGGGTCCCGCAGAGAGCGCTTATCATGTGCGTTTGAACTGGCGCTCCAGCTCCGCCAGGGTCATCGTGAAGATCGTCGGGCGGCCGTGCGGGCAGTTGAACGGATTTTCGCAGCCGGCCAGCTGCTTGAGGAGCTGCTGGGCCGCCGGCAGGGTCATCGAGTCCCCCGCCTTGACCGAGCGGCGCTTGCAGGCGGTCAGGGCCGCCACCACCTCGGTCCGCTCCTCGACCGCCGAACGGAGCTTCCCCTCCTCCCGCTCCTCGATCACCGTCCGGATCAGGGCCACCGGATTCACCTCCCCGAGGGCCGCCGGCATCGCCCGGACCGCGTAGGAACGCTCCCCGAAAGGATCGATGTCGAAGCCGACCGCGGTCAGGGTCGGCAGGATCGCCGCAAACGGCTCCGCCTCCTTGAGCTCCAATTCCAGCAGTTCGTCGAGCAGAAGCCGCTGTTTTTCCGGATCGGGCCGCTTCAGGTTCTTCAGCAGCGCCTCGAAAACCACCCGCTCATGCGCGGCATGCTGGTCCACCAGCAGAAAGCCGTTCTCTGTCTCCGCCACCAGGTAGCTGCGGTGCAGCTGGCCGAGGATCCGGGTGATCGGTTGTCCCCCCCGGATCACGATCGGGCCGGGCAGCGGCCCCCCTTCCTCGGCGAGCGGGGTCTCCGGCGAGAGCCGCTCCATCACGCCGGCCCAGTCGGGAGCCGGCCCGGCGGAGACCGGGGCAACCGGCCGGGGAGGCATCCGCAAGGTGTAGGAACGGCCGGAGGAGACGGATCGGCCGCGGGGGGAAAGGGCCGGCGCCAAATCGCCGGCCTGGGCGATCCGCTCCCGCAGGGAGTCCTGGATCATCCGGACGACATCCGACTGGTTGGAGACCCGCACCTCCTGCTTCGTCGGGTGGACATTGACGTCCACCCGGGCCCCGTCAATCTCCAGGATCAGGAGGGCCACCGGATAGTGCCCCTCCATCAGCCGGCCGTGGACCCCCGCCTGCAGCGCGTACTGGATCCAGGGAGCCCGGACCAGGCGGCGGTTGACGAACAGCACCTGCCCGGAGCGGTTCGCCTTGGAGACCGCCGGGCGGGCGATCAGGCCGGTGAGGCGCACCCCCGGCTGGGACGCGTCGATCGGGAGCCACTGCCCCTCGGTCCCCTTGCCGAGGACCCGGGTGGCCCGGTCGGCCAGGTCTCCGGCGGCGGGAAGGTCCAGCGCCTCCTTCCCGTCGAGGGTCAGGGTGAAGCGGACCTCGGGCCGGAGCAGCGCCAACCGGCCGACCATCTCCTGCAGATGCCCCTGTTCGGTCGCCTCGCTCTTGAGGAATTTCCGGCGGGCCGGCGTGTTGAAGAAAAGATCCCGGACCTCCACCGTCGTCCCGGGGGAAGCGGCCTGCGGCTCCACCCCCTTGACGGCTCCCCCTTCCACCCAGATCCCCGCCCCTTCCGGCTGCCGGGCCGGGCGGCTGACCAGCCGAACCCGGGCCACCGCGCCGATAGCCGCCAGCGCCTCCCCCCGGAAACCGAAGGAGCCGATCTTCTCCAACTCCTCCAGCGCGGTCAGCTTGCTGGTGGCATGGCGCTGGAAAGCGACCTTCAGTTGATCGGCCGGGATGCCGCAGCCGTCGTCCTGTACCCGGATCAGCCCCCGCCCTCCGTGCTCGACGGTGACTCGGACCGACCGGGCCCCGGCGTCCAAGGCGTTTTCGATCAGCTCCTTGACGATCGAAGCGGGCCGCTCCACCACCTCTCCGGCGGCGATCTTGTTGGCGACCGACTCCGGCAGGGGACGGATCATCGGGGGCCGCCCGGTCATGCCGAATCCTCCTGTTCCAGCCGTTGCTTCCAGGCGGCGATCCGGTTGAGCGCCTCCAACGGGGTCAGGGTCTCCAGGGAGAGCCCCTTCAACTCCTCCAACAGCGGATGGTCCGCCGGTGGGGAGAAAAGATCGGTCGGGGCGGCCCCCGACCGCTTCGGGACCCCGATCTGCACGGCGGCGGCGCTGTTCTCCGACTCCAGGATCTTCAGGATCTCGGCGGCCCGGCGGGTGACCGGCTTGGGGATCCCGGCCAGCATCGCCACATGGATTCCGTAGCTCCGGTCGGAGGCGCCGGGGCGGACCTTCCGGAGAAAGACGATCCCCTCCGGCCCTTCCCGGACCGTCATCGTCTCGTTGACCACCCCCGGCAGTTCCCCTTCCAGCTGGGCCAGCTCATGGTAATGGGTCGCAAAGAGGGTGCGGGGACGAACGGCCCCCCGGATCAGATGCTCGCAGATCGCCCAGGCCAGGGAGACCCCATCGAAGGTGGAGGTCCCCCGCCCCACCTCATCGAGGATCAACAGGGAGCGGTCGGTGGCCTGCTGGAGGATGTGGGCCATCTCCACCATCTCCACCATGAAGGTGCTCTCCCCCCGGGCCAGGTCATCGGAGGCGCCGATCCGGGTGAAGATCCGGTCCACCAGTCCCACCCGGGCCGACCGGGCCGGCACGAAGGCGCCGATCTGGGCCAGCAAAGTGATCAGGGCCGCCTGGCGGATCGTCGTGGACTTGCCGGCCATGTTCGGTCCGGTCAGAACGATCAGCTGCCGCTTCTCGCCGTCCAGGGTCAGGTCGTTCTCCACGAACTGCCCCGGCGGCAGGGACTGCTCGACGACCGGATGCCGGCCGCCGGCCACCTCCAGCCGGCGGGAGTCCCCCAACTCCGGACGGACCCAGCCGTTCTCCGCCGCCACCGCCGCCAGCGAACCCAGTCCGTCCAGCCGGCCGACCGCCCGGGCGGTCTTCTGCAGGGCGCCCACCTCCGCCAGGGCCGCCTGCCGAAGCTGCTCGAACAGCTCCGCCTCCAATCCCTTGATCCGCTCTTCCGCCCTGGAGATCTTCTCGTCCCAGGCCTTCAGCTCCGGGGTCACGAACCGCTCGGCGTTGGCCAGGGTCTGCCGGCGAATGTAGTCGGCCGGGGCCAGCTTCAGATTGGATTTGCTGATCTCAATCGCGTAGCCGAAGACCTGGGAGTAGCGGATCTTGAGGTTCCGAATGCCGGTGCGCTGCGACTCCCGCTGCTGGAACGCCATCAGCCAACCCTTCCCTTCCGATGACGCGCGTCTCAGATCGTCCAGCTCGGCGCAGAAGCCGTCCCGGATCAACCCCCCCTCCCGGATCGTCATCGGGGGACTCTCCACGACCGCCCGGGCGATCAGCTCCTGGAGGGACTTAAGCGGATCCAGCGCTTCCCGAATCTCAGTCAGGACGGCCGCCCGCGCCCCCTTCAGCGCCATCCGAAGCAGCGGCACCCGCTCCAGGAACTCCTTGAGGGCCAGCAGGTCCCGCCCATTGGCAACGCCGAAATTGAGGCGGCTTAAGACCCGCTCCACATCCCGAATCCCTTTGAGGGCGCCGCGGACCTGGGCCAAGCGGTCCCGGTTCTCCGCCAACTCCGCGGTGCCGGCCTGCCGGAGCCGGACCGCCGCAAGCAGAGTCAACGGATGAATCACCCAGTCGAACAAGGTCCGCCGTCCCATCGGGGTCGTCGTCCGGTCCAGCACCGAAAAGAGAGTCCCCCCTTCCCTCAAGCCCGAGGCCGACTCCACCAGCTCCAGGTTCCTCAAGGTGGGGCGGTCCAAGGTCATGAAGTCGTTGGATTCCTGCAGCAAAGGGATCTGAAGATGGGCGAGGGCGGCGTGGCCGTGGTCCCGCAGGTAATAGATCACCGCGCCGGCGGCCGAGAGGGCGGCCGGCCGGTCATGAAAGGCGATCGCCCGGTCGGAGGCCAGCCCCAGCCCTTCCCGGAGCAGCCGGCCCCCCTCCGCCGGATCGAAGACCCATCCCTCGTAGCGGGTCACGACCGCGCCCAAAAGATCCCGAACCCCCTTCAGGAACGATTCCTCCCGGGCCAGCCCTTCCGGCAACACCACCTCCCGGGGACGCAGCGCCGAAAGGGTCTCCAACAGGCGGGCCGGCGCGGTCTCCCGAACGAAGAACTCGCCGGTGGCGGCATCCAGCGCGGCGACTGCCGCCTGCTTGCCGTTGACGCCGACCGCGGCGATCCGTTCCGGGCGGGGGGCGGCCGCCTCCTCATCCAGGAAGGTGGCCGGGGTGATGATCCGGGTCACCTTCCGCTCCACCAACCCCTTCGAGGCCTTGGGGTCGCCGATCTGCTCGCAGATCGCCACCTTCAGGTTCCGGTTGAGAAGGGTCCGGACATGGCTCTGGAAGGCATGGTACGGAACGCCGCACATCGGGACCCGGCCGCCCCCCCCGGCCCGGCCGGTCAGGGTGATGTTGAGGATCTCAGAGGCCCGGACCGCGTCCTCGAAGAACATCTCGTAGAAGTCCCCGAGGCGGAAAAAGAGGATCGTGTCGGACGGAAGGGTCTTCCGGATGGAGCGGACCTGCTCCATCATCGGGGTCAGCTTTTTCTGATCGAAAACCGTCTCAGCCATATCGGGGAGTGACCTCCCCATTGTAGCAAATCTAGGGGAGGGAGATCAGCGTCCCTTCTTTTCCCAGGCCAGGAGCAGCGGGACCGCGATGAAGACCGTCGAGTAGATGCCGGAGACTAGCCCCACCAAGAGGGCGAAGGCGAAATCGTTAAGTACCAGCCCGCCCCAGAGGAAGAGGGCCGTCACCGCGAACAGCGTGGTCAGGGTCGTCAGAATCGTCCGGGACAGCGTCTGGTTGAGCGCCAGGTTGATCAGCTCCATGAATCCCATCTTCCGGTAGGTGCGCTTGAGCTCCCGAATCCGGTCGTAGATCACGATCGTGTCGTTGATCGAGTAGCCGGCGATCGTCAGGAGCGCGGCCACCAGCGTCAGGGACATCGGCCGGTGGGTAATTGCCAGCGCCCCCACCGTGATCAGGACATCATGCAGCAGCGCCAAAATCCCGGCGATCCCGAACGCCCAGGACCGGAAGCGGAAACCGACATAGAGGGAGATCGCCGCCATCGCCCAGACGATCGCCAGGACCGCCCGGCGGCGCAGGTCGTGCCCGATCGAGGGGCCGACCTGCTCGACCCGGACCATCTCGAACCGGTTGTCCGGGAAGGCGGCGGTGATCTTCTGCCCGACCGCATCCACGCTCTCCCCGGCGGTCCGGATCATCACCTCGTTGGAGGCGCCGATCTTCGGATCCACCTTCTGGATCGAAGCGGAGGGATCCACCTCCGCCACCGCGGAACGGAGCGTGTCCAGCTCCATCGGTCTCTCAAAACGGAGCTGCTGCAGCTGGCCGCCGGTGAAGTCAATGCCGTAGGCGTCGCTCCCCCGGGACTGGAAGTAAGCCGCCCCCCCGACCACCGCGATCAGGGAGAGGACGAAGAACGCCTTGCGGAACTTCAGGAAATCCAGTTTGGTCTCCCCGATCAGCCGCAGCATCCCGATTCGCTTGATCCAGCCGGCCCGGTGGAGCCCCTCGAAGACAACCCGGGTCACGATCAGCGCGGTGAACATGGAGGCGGTCAGCCCAATGAAGGTAGTCACCGCGAAGCCCCGGATCGGCCCCACCCCGAACTGGAACAGGAGCCCCGCGGCGATCAGGGTCGTCACATTGGCGTCCAGGATCGCGGTGAAGGCCTTGTCGTACCCGTTGACGATCACCTGCCGGACGGACCGCCCCAACGCCACCTCCTCCCGCATCCGCTCGAAGATCAGGACATTGGCGTCCACGGCCATCCCGAGGGTCAGCACCATGCCGGCGATGCCGGGCAGCGTCAGGGTCGCCCCGAACATCCCCAGCCCCCCCAGGACGAACAGCAGGTTCAGCGCCAGGGCCAGGTTGGCAATCACGCCGGCCAGCAGGTAATAGCCGAGCATGAAGAGACAAACCAGGCCGAAACCGATCGCCGTCGCCCGGACCCCGGCCTGAATCGAGTCGTTCCCCAGGAGCGGCCCGACCGTCCGTTCCTCCTCAATGTAAACCGGCGCCGGCAGGGCGCCGGCCCGAAGCACCAGGGCCAAGTCGGACGCCTCGGTCTGCGTGAAGCTGCCGCTGATCACCCCCTGATCCGAAATCTGGCTGCGGATCACCGGAGCCGACTTCACCTTCCCGTCCAGGACGATCGCCAGCCGCCGGCCGACATTGCTGCCGGTCAGCTCGGCAAAAACGCTGGACCCGGCCCCGGTCATGACGAAGGCGATCTCCGGGGTGTTGAACTGGCCATAGTCAACATACGCCTTGGCCAGGGCCGCCCCGGTCAGCCGGGCCTCCTTTTCCACCAGATACCGCTCACCGGTCTCTCCGGTGAAAAGCTCGTAGCCGGCCGGCACCTCCCCGGCGAGCGCCTTCTGCAGCGCGGCCGGGTCTTCACTGACCAGCCGGAACTCCAGGTGGGCCACCCGCTGGACGATCGCCAGCGCCCGGTCCCGGTCGGTGACCCCCGGCAGCTGGACCACGATCTGGTCGATCCCCTGGGGATAGACCTGCGGCTCCTTGACGCCAAACTCGTCGATCCGGTTCCGGATCACCTCCAGCGCCCGCCGGGCGGCCCCCTCCCGCGCCTCCGGCGGAACCTTCTCGGTCTCCACCTTCAGGATCAGGTGCATCCCCCCCTGCAGGTCCAGCCCGAGGTTGATTCGTTCGGAGAGGGGAAAGGTGAACCAGGCGGCCGCGAGAACCACGCCGAGGATTGTCAGGGTCCAGGGGGTCAGCTTGCGGAACATCTCAGTTCCCCTGAATCACCCGGGCGACCGCGCTGCGGTCCACATCCATCCGGACATTTTCATCCACCCGCAGGGTGATCACCTGGTCCTTGAGGTTGACGACCGTGCCGTGAAGGCCGCCGGTCGTGACGACCTGGTCGTTCTTCTTGAGAGCCCCCTGCATCTTGACCAGCGCCTGCTGCTGCTTCTGCTGGGGACGGATCAGCAGGAAGTAAAAGACCGCGAAGAGGGCGATCGGGAAAAAGAGCTGCGCGACGGACCCATTCATTCGGCGATTTGCTCCAATCGTTTGTCATAAACCGGCGCGAGCCGTTTCCGAAGCGCCTCCAAACGCCCGGCCGAAACGGCCCGTCGAATCTCGGCCATCAGTGTACTGTAAAACCAGAGGTTATGGTACGACAAAAGGCGGGGTCCCAGCATCTCCCGCGCCTCGAACAGGTGCCGCAGGTACATGCGGGAGTAAGTGTTGCAAACTTCACACCGGCAGTCGGGATCAATGGGGCCTCTCTCCTGCGCAAAGCGGGCGTTCCTCAGATTGAGCCGCCCGGCCCAGGTGTAGGCGGTCCCGTTGCGGGCATGCCGGGTGGGGACGACGCAGTCGAATAGGTCGATGCCAGCCATCACCCCCTCGATCAGATCCAGCGGCTCCCCCACCCCCATCAGGTACCGGGGACGGTCTTCCGGCAGGAGGGCGGCCGTCTCCGGCAGGATCTCCATCATCGCCTCCCGCGGCTCCCCCACCGCGAAGCCCCCCAGGCAGTAGCCGTCGAACCCCATCGGGGCCAATTGTTCAAAGGCCTGCCGGCGCAGCTCCAGATCCAGCCCTCCCTGCACGATCCCGAACAAAAGCGGCGGCGGGACCCCCTCCCCCCTTCCCTCCAGAAAGCGCTTCCGGGAGCGGCCGGCCCAGTCGGTGGTCCGCCGGACCGCCGCTTCCAACCGGGACCGGTCGGCCGGCAGCGGAGGGCATTCATCCAGCGGAATCCGGACATCCACCCCGATCCGCTCCTGAAATTCCATGACCGATTCCGGAGTCAGCCGGTGGATCCGCCCGCCGTCCACCGGACTGGAAAAGGTGACCCCTTCATCGTCCACTCGACGCAGATCGGCCAGGGAGAAGACCTGGTAGCCGCCGGAGTCGGTCAGGATCGGCCGGTCCCAAGCCATGAAGCAATGCAGACCGCCGGCCGCTTCCAAGGCATCCTGGCCCGGCCGGAGAGAGAGGTGGTAGACATTTCCCAGCAGGATCTCGATCCCGATCTGACGCAGCTCCTCCGGCGTCAGCCCTTTGACCGTCCCCTGCGTGCCGACCGGCATGAAGACCGGCGTCCGGACCTCCCCATGCGGGGTGATCAGCCGCCCGGTCCTGGCGGCGGTATTCGGATCCCGCGCCGTGACGGCGAATGTTTCCCGGGAGGCCTGCCCCCTTTTGGGGCTCACGGGGCCTGGCCCCGAAAGGTACCAGGTCGGTTTTGATAAGCCCGCATCCGTTCGATGTATTCGGCCGCCCCCCGGCGGATGCGCTGCCGCTCCGCCTCGGTCACCTTCCGGATCACCTTGGCCGGCACGCCGACCGCGACCGAATCGGGGGGGACCTGCTTCCCCTCCGCCAACAGGGCGCCGGCCGCCAGGATGGCCCCGGCCCCCAATTCCGAACCGTCCAGCAGGTTGGCCCCCATCCCCACCATGCTGTGGTCCCCAACGATCGCCCCATGAATCGTCGCCCGGTGACCGACGACCACCCCTTTGCCGATCCGGACCGGCAGCTTCTCGCTGGTGTGGGCGATCGAACCATCCTGGAAGGAGGTTCCCTCCCCGATCTCGATCGGCTCGATGTCCCCCCGCAGGACCGCCCCCGGCCAAATGGAAACATTCGGCCCCAACTTGACCCGGCCGATCACCACCGCCGCCGGATGAACGAAGGCGGTCGGATGAATCTCCGGCTTGATCCCCTTGAACGACTCGATCATCTTCCCTCCCTCATAAGATCAACATTCCATCCCCATAGGAATAGAAACGATAGCGCCGGGCAATCGCCTCCCGGTAGGCCCGCGTGATCCGATCCTCCCCGGCGAAAGCAGAGACCAACAGTAAGAGCGAAGTGCCCGGCAAGTGAAAATTCGTAATCAGCCCATCCGCCACCCGAAACTTGAATCCCGGCCGAATAAACAACTGAGTGCGCCCTTCAATGCCGGCGGAGGATTCGCCGAGGGCCCGGGAAGCCTCCACTGCTCGAAGAAGCGCCCAACTTTCAAGCGCTCGGATGACCGTCGTTCCAACCGCGATCACTCGCCTGTTCAAAGTTTTCGCCTGGGTAATGGCTTGGAGGGTGGCG
>PCVW01000043.1:0-147 GCA_002787095.1 Candidatus Omnitrophica bacterium CG11_big_fil_rev_8_21_14_0_20_64_10
ATGCCCGGCCCCGACCCGCCCTGACAAGAGGCGCCGGGAGAGGGACTTGCCATCGCTGAAACATCGGTGTTTTCTCTCAAAACCGCTGAAAGGCACCTGTTGCCTTCCGTTTCCGGGATCGGCCATACTTGGGTTATCGGAGGGGGG
>PCVW01000043.1:177-26938 GCA_002787095.1 Candidatus Omnitrophica bacterium CG11_big_fil_rev_8_21_14_0_20_64_10
CTGCTGGCGGACCCGGAGACTCAACGGGCCCATTTCCACAAGGTTTGCCTGCAGGCGGCCGGATACACCGTCCATGTGGAGGACAGTTCCACCGGCGTCCTGAATTACCTGACCGCCTACCGTCCTCAGGCGGTCCTGATCCATTTAACCCTGAATGAGCAGGATGGGCTGACCGTCTGCCGTTCTCTTCGGAATCGCTCCGAGACCTGGACCCTCCCGATCATCCTGCTGGCCCGCAAGGGGACGCCGGTTCCGACGCTTCGGAACTGCGCCGCGACCGCCGACGCCATCCTGAACGCCGCGGCCTCCTGGGAGGAAATTCTGCGAACCCTCAGAACTCTGCTGGGAGAGCTGGCTCCGCCGGAACGGACTCCGAACCGAAATCAAACCATACCGAAGAACAGATGACCTTTTAAAAAGTCGTTAAATCTTGACACCCTTCGCTGCGATCAGCCATCCTTAATCTAGGCGACGGGAGACCCTCACACCCCAGGGAGGAATCCGCCATGCCGTCGGCTCCCCAGCATGGTTTGGTGTTGATCGTCGAAGAAGACCGGGAAATCGCGCAGGAGCTTTGCACCCCTCTCCGGTCCGCCGGCTACATCCCCCACGCCGAACCCTCCGGAAAAGAAGCCCTGGTGTATCTCAGACGCTATCAGCCGCACGCGGTCGTTCTGGATCGAAAATTGCCGGACATGAACGGTCTGCAGATCTGCCGGCATCTGCGCAGCCATCGGGACACCTGGACCACCCCGGTGATCCTGCTGGCGGAAAAGCGGGATCCCGCCGAGGTCCTCCGGGCTTACGCCGCCGGGGTGGACGCCACCCTGCTCCGGCCGGTGGATGAACGGGAGCTGATCGGGCTGATCCACCACCTGCTGGGAGCAGCCCTGCCGCTCTAAAGGAGGCCGTGGACCGAATCAGACAGCTGAGGGAAGCGAGGGCTCCCGCCGGCGGCCCCAGTAGAGGAGGCCGGTCACCCCGACGGCCAATCCGATCAGGAGAAGCTCCAATCGGCCCTGTTCCCCCACCCAGAAGGTCTTGGCCGTCCCGACCGCGGTGGCGACCCAGAGGAGAAAGAGAAAAAGCTTCCGAAGATGTCTCGGCATCCAGGCGGTCGCGAAATGCCGCCCCTCCCGGATCTCCCAAACTCCCCAGACAAAGAGCAGCAAGAGCACACCCCACAGAAAGTTCCAAATCAACTGCTCGGTCGCGACCGGCATCGCCACCTTCTCGGAGACCCAATAATCGAGGTTGTTGGCCAACAGCCAAACCGGCAGCAGCCAGACCAACCAGACAAAAGCCAGCCACCGCTCCCACGGCGGTGTGACGGCGGGCAAGCGGAAGGCGGGGGCGGCCGCGAGGGCCACCCGACCCATCGTCATTCCCCCGAGGAATCCCACGATCAAGGAACCGGCCCGATTCCAACTCGCCGGAAGGAAGGACCAACCACCGTTCGACGGAAACCAAGCCATGAGGGCGAAACCGGCGGCGAACCCCGCCCCCCCGAGAAAACCCATCCGAAGGGCTGTTCGGTCCTTCCGGAGCAGACCGGCATACAGGGTCAGCAGAACCCAGGCCCCCGCGAGGATCCCGATCATCCCTCCGCGAGTTTGAAGATCATCGGCGCCGGTGACCTGTCCCCACATCAACTGGTCCACGACGAACCAGACCGCCGCCAGGAAACCGGCGATCCCGATCCGTTCCCAGCCCCGGTAGCGGGAGAGGGTCAGCCCCATCGACATCCCGAGGGCCCCGAGCCCTCCCCAAGCCCAGCCGGCCAGAACCAACAGGCCGAAAGCCCAGAGGGAGCCGGCCTGGGCGGCCGGCAGGAAGGCTTCCCACGGCAGCGCCCCGCCGATCGCGAAGGTCAGGGAACCCAGGACCGCGGCACCCACCCATCGGCCGCCGCCGCAGACAACCGAGAGGGAGAGGGCCGCCAACGCCCCCACCAAAGCGGCCCCCCGCTCGGCTCCATGCTGGCCCCGCAAGCCCCAAGCCAGACTCACCGTCAGGGCAACCAGCAGCCACCCTCTCCAGGACAAAGGTTCTTTGGACATCCCCTTTATTATATGGTATCGTGGCATAATGGACACCAAAACCATGTTCCGAACCCACACAAAGTGGGATTCGATCCTCGCCTTCACCGCCATGCACGCTTTGGCGGTCGTCGCCCTTTTTCATTTCACCTGGAAGGGGTTCTGGGCTTTTATGGTCATCCAATGGCTGACCGGGGGGCTGGGGATCTGCCTCTGCTACCACCGGCTGCTGACCCACCGCTCCTTCACCCTCTGGAAACCGCTGGAGTACCTGCTGGCGATCTTTGGCTGCCTGGCCTATCAGAACGGGCCGATCAAGTGGGTGGCGATCCACCGGCTGCACCACGCCCGCTCGGATCAGCCGAACGACCCCCACAGCCCGACGAAGGGCTTCTGGTGGGCCCACATGGGGTGGCTGTTTCGGTTCAATGAAGAGTTGGACCTGTACGACCGGTACAAGAAGTACGCCCCGGACCTGGCCAAGGACCCCGTTTACCGCTTCATGAACGCAACCCACGGCGTCTACCAGCTGTTTCTGGGAATCGCTCTTTACCTTTGGGGCGGCTGGCCGGCCGTTCTTTGGGGCGTCTTCTTCCGGCTCGTATTCGTCTGGCATTGCACTTGGTTTGTGAACTCCGCGGCCCACATCTGGGGCTACCGGACCTGGGCGGTCGAGGACCAGTCCACCAACAACTGGTGGGTGGCGTTCCTCACCTACGGCGAGGGATGGCATAACAATCACCACGCCTTCCTCCGGTCGGCCCGGCACGGGCTGGCCAGCTGGGAGTGGGACCCCACCTGGTGGACCATCCAGGGGCTGGCGGCCGTCGGACTGGCGGACAAAATCCAGCTGCCGATCCCCGAACTGCAGGAACGGTATGCCAGGAAACAGGCGCCGCCGGGCAGAACGATTCCCCTCCCCACAATCGAAGATTCCTTCATCGACCAAGCGGCAGTCCCAAAAACAGGCATCTGAGCCTCCACGGCCTTACCGGGGAAGCCGCCGGGCATCCTCGATCAGCTCTTGGATTTCCAGCGCCTGAGCGCCGAACTCCCGGGCGACCCGGATGAACTCGGGGCATTCCTCGTACCGCTCCCCGAGCAGCGCCTCCCGGAAATAAAGCAGCGCGGTCAATTTCACCGGATCCTTCCGGACCACCAGATAAGTCGGCCCTCGGATCCCTTTTCCTCTTCCTTTCTCTTGCCTGCTTGCTGTCTGCATCTTCTTCCTCCTCCTTAATCTGGGAACACCCCCAAAACAAAAAACCCACGGTCGTCGCCAACCGTGGGCCTTTGAAGATCTTGGTTTGTTACAGCGTCAGTCTAATTCCGAGCCGGATCCTCCAAACCCCACGGTCGCACGGCGGTGTCGCGCAGACAGAAGAGAACCCCCTTCTGCCAGGCGGCGACCGCCATGGCCCGCGTGTGAATCATCGGTTTGGAATAAACTGTGCTGTTCATTGCAGAGGAATTATACCACGAAAAAGTGAGTTTAAGGAGTGTTCTTCCTGGAATCGGCCAGGTACTGGAGGAATTCCTCATCCCCGGAGAGAACCAGAACCGACCCTTCCCGGAAGCCATCCTCGTAGGTCTCCAGAGAGCGGATGAACCGGTACAACTCGGGGTCCTGCCCGTACGCGGCCGCGTAGATGGCCGTTGCCTCCGCATCTCCCTCTCCTTCAAGGAGTTGCGCCTTTTTATAAGCCTCCGCCAGGATAATTGCCTTTTCCTTGTCGGTCTGGGCCCGGATCTTGGCCGATTCCTCGGCTCCCTCCGAGCGGTACCGCTTGGCGATCCGATCCCGCTCCGCCACCATCCGCTGGAAGACCGATTCCTGGACCTCCCGGGGCAGATCGGCCCGCTTGATCCGGACATCCCGCACTTCGATGCCGAACTCTTTGGCCTTGACCGAGGAGTTCTTGGCCACCGCCGCGGTGATGGTGTCCCGCTTCTTGGAGATGACATCGGTGAATTCATGCAGGGCCAACTCCCGCCGCAGCCCCGAGACCACGATGTCGGCCAGCCGCTGGCCGCCGCGGGCCTCAAACTGCATCGTCTTGAAGAAGGCCAGCGGGTCCACGATTTGCCAGCGGGTGATGTGGTCCACGGCGACCCGCTTCTTGTCCCCGGTCAGATATTCATCCGGGTCGGCGTCGCTGACCAGGATCCGCCGGTCGTATCGGTAAACGGTCTCCACGAAAGGCAGCTTGGCCTTGAGCCCCGGCTCCTGAATCGTCCGTTTGTATTCCCCAAGCCGGGTGACGATCGCCTGCTCGGTCTCGTCAATGATGAATACGGTATTGGCGGCAATCAGCGCCAGGAAGGCGGCCAGCATCGGCAGGAGGCGTTTCATCGGGCGCTGCCCCGGCGCAGGAGCCGGACCGGCTCCATCTCCTCCAAACCGGAGCCGGCCGACCGAGCGGAAGCGGCCTCGGCGGCCGCCTGCGGCAGGCTCAGGAACGGCATCACCCCTTCCTGATTGGAGAGAATCACCTTCTGGACCCTCGGCAGGATCCGGCCGATGGACTCCAGGTACAACCGGTCCCGGGTCACCTCCGGCGCCTTTCGGTACTCCTCCAAAACAGCCAGAAACCGGTCCGAATCCCCTTGAGCCCTCAAAACACGCTCTTCCTGGTAGGCCTCGGCGGCCCGCAGCATCTTCTGGGCCTCCCCGCGAGCCTTCGGCAGCAGGTCTTCCCGGTAGCCCCGGGCCTGGTTGATCAGCTTCTCCAGGTCCTCCCGGGCCCGGACCACCTCATGAAAGGCATCCTGCACCTGATCCGGCGGGTCCACCTTCTGCAGCTTCACCTCCCGAACGAGGAGGCCCGACCGGTAGTCGTCGAGCAGCATCTGCAAAAGCCCGCGGGTTTCCTCCTGAACCTGTTCTCGGCCGACGGTCAGCACCTTGTCGATCGTCGCATTGCCGACGGCCGAACGGAGAGCCACCTCGGTCGCTGCCCGCAGGTTCTCATCAGGATCCCGCAACCGAAACAGGTACTTGACCGGATCGGCAATCTGGTACTGGACGATCACCTGAGCCGTAATGATGTTGATGTCGCCGGTCAGCATCAGCGCTTCCTGCGGGACTCGCTGGACGACATTCTCGCCGTAGCGGCTGTAGGAGCGGAAGCCGATCTCGGCGCTGCGAACCTCTTTGAGGTTCACGACATCCCGCTGCTGAATCGGCCACGGCAGGTGGTAGTGGAACCCGGCTTCTGTTGTGGAGACCCATTTGCCGAACTGCCGGATCACCCCCTGCTCTCCCGGATTGACCACATAAATCCCGGTGGCCAGCCACCCAAGGATCAGGAGCGCCAGTCCGGTCCCGATCATGCGGGGGGCCGCCTGGCGCATCTTGCGCCGGGCCTCATCCAACCGTTCCAAATCTTTCATATCCCAATCGGCCATGCTCACAGGGTATCGTGTCCATCGGAATGGGTCAACCCACTAAAACGCATCCTGCTAGAAGTCCCAGGAGAGATCGGAAATCAGCCGCAGGTCGTTCCGCTTGGCGTCACCGGCCGGTTCGGAGTCGTATTCATCGATCAGCCGCAGATTGATCTTGAGCCGCTCCCAGATGGGGTCGGAAAATTTCGTCTCCGATTTGAGTCGAAACTCCCCCGACTGCCCGTCTCCGAAACGGGGCCAGAGGGTCAACTCCTGCGTGAGCTTGGCATCCCCCCACAAATCGGCCTCGACCCAACCCCGCGTCATGAGCGTCGCAGCGGTCCTCCGGGGGGTCCCGCCCCGGAATTCCGTCCGCTCGATTCCGGCGCCGATCTCTCCCATCCATTTCAGCGGCGGCTCATCCGACCACCAATACCCGACCCCGGCCACCGGGCTCAGCCGCCAGTTTACATTGGCGAAGCGATCGTGCATTCCCTGGACCGTGTAGAAGTTGTACCAAGCCAGCCGTTCCCAAAAACTGAAGGCGTAGCGCAACGAGCCGTCGGCCCGCTGGACATCGGTCGCGTCGTCGCTTTCCCCGAAGGCCGCCTCGGCCTTGGCCGTCCATTCATCGGCGCCGGTCTTGCCGCCCAGCCCGAAACGGCCGGACAAAGAAGTCTTGTCGGTGTTCCCCCGGGACAGATCGGCGCCGAGGGCCGCCTGTCCCTTCCATTCCCGCTGGGTCCAGGCCAGGCGCTCCCGCACCTTTGCTTCCGGATCCTTCGGTTTCTCCCCGGCCGAATCGGCCGCCGGGGGCGGAGAAACGCGAACCACCCGCTTGAGATGGTCCCGGAGAACCGACACCTTCCCGAGCGCTTCGGTCTCCAGCACCACCCGCTCCGGACTCTCCGACAGAATCCGGCCGGTCAAGCGGTCGCCGTTCTCCAAATGAAGTTCATCGGCCCGCGCCACGCCAGCCGACAAAAGAAGAGACAAGAACAGCGGAAAGACCCGAAGAAAAACCCGCATCACAAAACTCAGAGTATCAGAGGAAAGCGAAAAAGAAAACCCGGATGGGAATCAGGCCTGCTCGTCCGGAGAGGATTCCTGGGCGGCGGCCCAGCACTCGGGACAGAGGTACAGGATCTCCCGCCCCCGCTCCAAAATCTGCATCAACGCATCCTCGACCGCGGTCCCGCAACCGTCACAGGCAATCTTCATCCGGCAACCCCCCTTTCAAATGACACCAGTTCGATCACCGCCTCCGGAGAACCCCGCCCGCCGACCGGCCCGGTGTATCGGACCCAGAAATGGGGCGGCTCCACCGTGCACCAGAGGGTCATCTCCGGCACCAGCAGCATCGCCGGCGTCAGTTTGAGCAGCCCCAATTCCGGCTCTAACTCCAGCCGGTGACAGAGAAACCGGCCGGCCGGCACCTCCACCTCCTCGATCCCCTCCCGCTCCGCCTCCATCCGGACCAGCCGGGTCGGCGAGACCAGCAGCATCGCGTCGGCCGCCTCGCGACGGCTGAAGTCGAAACTTCGGGTCCAATGGAACATGAACTCCTTCGGGATCACCTCCTCGGTCCAGCGGAGCCATTTCCGGATCGGCGGCCCTTCCCCCTCTCCCCGCAGCTCCGAGAGCATCTTTCTCCGCTCCGGGTCCACCCGGACCTGCTGCTGGTTGTAGATCGCCCCCGCCCCGGTCCGGCGGGTCGATTCCAGCCCGAGGAAAACCGGAGCAGGATTCAGCGCGAACCGCATCTTTTTTTTCCAAGTCACCGGCTGATCGTACTCCCAGGGCTTGCCCGCCCCGCTCTCCCGGATCTCCAACAGCCGCCCTTCCGGCCCCTCGGTGACCGCCGTCTCCCATTCCACCCGCCAGAGGACCGCCTCGGAATCCCGGAGCCGGGCGGTATACACCCCCCGCTCCCGGCCAACCGGCCATCGGTCGGACCCGGCGGCGGCCGGAACGGCACCGGACAACAGGGCTCCGGCCAGCGACAGCAGAACAATTTTCGGAAATCGTCCCATGCTAAGATGATCCTTTCTATGAAAATTCTAACACTCAACTGCTGGGGAACCAACGGGCCAGCTGAACGCCTGCCGGTTCTGGAAGCGGCGCTCCGGGGAACTCTGGTCGATCTGCTGCTGCTGCAGGAAACCCCGCCCGGCCTGCCGGAGAAACTGTCGGGGAACACCCGCCTAACCGCGCCGGACGCGGGGCTTTCGATCATCAGCCGTTTCCCGGCCGAGTCATACGAAATCCTCACCTACGCGGCGCAATCGCCGACCGAGAAGATCGCCCGCGAACTGCTGTTGGTCCGTTTGAAAACCGACGGCGGCCCCTTCTGGGCGGCCACCACCCACCTTTCCTGGAGACCGGAGGAGGAGCCGATCCGCCTGGCGCAGATGGAGGAACTGGTGAGCCGGGCGGAGCGGCTTTCCGGCCCGGTGCTGGTCGGCGGGGACTTCAACGCCGCGCCGGATCAGCATTCAATCCGGCGGCTGGCGGCCGCCGGCTGGCGGGATCTCTTCGCCGAGCGGGAACCGAACGAGGCCGGCATCACCTGGGACAACCGGAACCCCTTCATCCAGGGGCATTCGGTCCGGTTCCCGGACCGGCGGATCGACCTGCTTTTCCTGAGACGCCGGGGATCGGAAGCGCTGCGGGTGGCGGCCGCCGAAGTGGTATTCGATCAGGCGGGACCGGAGGGACTTCATCCCTCCGACCATTACGGGGTGACGGCGCGTCTCAGCGCCGCTCGATGAGCGCGGCCCCCGCCAGCGCCCCGGCGGTGCAGACCCCCAGCAAGGCCCGGCGGCCGCCGGTCGCCTTAAGAAACCCAATCGCCTGGGAAAACATCCGGGCTCCGGTCGCCCCGAACGGGTGTCCGTAAGCGACCGAAGAACCCCAGGGATTGAGCATCCCCTCCTCCAGCCGGCCGGCGTCATAATCGACGCCGTATTGTTCCCGCCGGTAAACCGGATCGTTGACCGCCTCGATGTTGCAGAGGACCTGGCCGGCAAACGCCTCGTGCATCTCCAGGTAATCGAAGCTGTCCCAGCGGAGTTTCTGCCGGCGCAGGATTCGGAGCATCGCCTTGCCCGGCCCCATCAGCAGCCCTTCCGAGGGCTCGACGCCGACGAATTCAAAATCGGTCAGGTAGGCGTCCGGTGGAACCTCCGACTCCACCGCCGGAGAGAGGACAAACAACCCGGCCGCCCCGTCGGTCAGCGGCGAGGAATTGCCGGCGGTCAACGACCCGGCCGGCGACCGGTCGAAGGCGGTCGGCAGGGCCGACAGCGCCTTGAGGGAGCTGTCCTTCCGGATCAGGGTGTCCCGGTTCAGCCCGGCGATCGGGACCAGCTGCGGCTGAACCTTCTCCCGGGCCGCTTCCGCCCGCTGATGGGACTGCAGCGCGAAGGCGTCCTGCCGCTGCCGGGAGATCTTGAACTGTTTGACCATCAACTCGCAATGCTCCCCCATCGTCAACCCGGTCGAATATTCCTTGGCCGAGGGGGGCACCGGCCAGAGCGCCCCCGGCGGAGTCGAGAAGAGGGTCTTGAGCTTCCGGCCGGCCGATCCCCGGCCGGCCAGGGTCTTGAAGAGCCGGGCCGCTCGATGGGTCAGGACCGGCCGGATCGAGGAAAAAGACTCCACGCCGCCGACCAGGGTGACCGACCGCTCCTCGCCGAACCCCTGATAAAAGGAGGCGGCGTTCGCGGCCGCCTGCAGGGAGGTGGCGCAGGCCCGGGAGACCGAGTAGGCCTCGACCCGGTTGTCCAGCTTGGAACCCAGGACCACCTCCCGGGCGATCGAATAGATGTCAGGATCGGGGACCACCATCCCCCAGATCAGATGCTGGATCAACCCTTGAGGGACGACCCCCCGCTGGAGGATGCCGTCCACTAACCGGGTCGAAAGCTCCACCGAGTTGAAGGAGGCAAACTCCCTCCCCACCTTCGTGAACGGGGTCCGGAATCCCTGCTTCAGGCCGATCGGCCTCATCTCATCCTCGCTTCAGTTCCGTTTCCAACCGGCCGGCCAGTAACTCGATCTGCTCCGCCAGCCGCTCCGGGATCAGGTGGTCGGTCTCCAACTCCAGCCGCATCGCCCGGAGGGTCCCGATCGCCCGGCGCAGCATCTTCTCCCGGCGGTCCGCCCGGGCTTCCCCCGGCGGCTGGGTCGGCTTCATCCGCTCCTGCAGCAGCCGGATCTCCCGGCGGACCTGCTGCGGTTCGGCCCCTTTTTCCAGAACCTGCTCCCGGACCTGCTCGTACCGCTGCGGCGCCTCCTCCCCCTTGCCGCGGAAAATCCGAAGCGCGTTGACCGAATCCATCGCCGGCAGCCGGGCCGGCGTCTCCTCGCTGAGCCGCCGCAAAACAACCGGCTCCTCCTTTTCCAAAAAGTAGTAGGAATGGAGCAGCTTCTTGGCGGTGGCCCCCCGGATCCCCACCTCCTTGGCGCAATAGGCCTCGAAGCTCAGGTACCCCCAGCCCCGGTACGCCTTCTCCTTGGAGATGGTCCAGAGGACCCGTCCCAGCTCAATCCAGGAGGTCTTGAACTGCTTGGCCCGCTCCAGCGCCTCGTGGCGGAGGGTCCCGGGGGTCAGTCCGGTTTGCCGCTCTTCCAGTCTTTCAATCGCCTTGTTTTTCACCTTTTCACCCACTCCGTCAACGGATTATACCGCCATTTCCTGCTCGAGTCGGGCAACCGGCCAAACCCGCCCCCCGAAACCGAGTACCATGTCCCCGAGGGTCCGGTCCTGGGTGACCACGACGATCCCGCTGCGGTCGGCCGCGTCGTAGACCAGCTTTTCGATCCGGGTGTCGGCCGGGGAACCGGCCGCATACCGGACCGTCAGGAACCCGCTCTCCCGGGGGAGGTACCGGGCCGGCCCGTCGAAGAAGACCACCACCTCCCAATCTCGCCGGGCGGCCGCCACCTCCAGCCGCTGCAGGAAATCCTCGACCGGCCGGCCGGGGCCGGCCAGCCACCCCTTGGCCCCAAGCAGGTTGTTGCCGTCCACGATCACCTTCACCCCGCTTGCTCCTCGGGAGTCTTCAGATGCCGGAAGTCCCGATACAGCATCAGGTCGTACAGAATCTTCAGTCCCCCGCCGATCCAAAGAGGAGCGCCCAGATTCAGGAACCGCATGATCCAGCCGGCAATCCCCGGCCCGACGGTCCAGGCGGCGGTGCGGCTCAGGTTCGTCACCCCGGAAGCGAGGGAGCGCTCAGATGGGGCGACGATCCCGGTCACATAGGACTGGCGGGTCGGCACATCCATCTCCGCGAGGAATTCCCTGAGGATATACAGTCCCATCGCCCAACCCAGTGAGGGCACAAACGGCAGGGCAATCACGCAGAGGGAGGCGGGAATATGGGTGAAAACCATCGTCCGGATCAATCCGATCCGCCGGGCCAGCCAGGCGGCCACCAGATAGGAAGTGGCGTTGACGAAATAGCCGGCGGCGAACAGCGGGCCAAGGATCTTTTCATCCGCCCCGAACCGCCGGAAGAACCAGTAAGCGATCAGGGCGGCCGGCAGAAAGCCGCCGGAAAAGCTGTCGAAGCCGAACAGCAGGGAGAGCCGTGTCAGGGTCTTCCGGGTCGCCGGCGGCACCCGGTGCCAGGGGGCCGGATCGTGGATCTCCACCCGATGGCTGAGAAACAGATACATGAAGAGAGACAGAAGACTGAAGAGCAGGTACAGCCCCAACGCCCACCGGTAGGAATCCAACTCCCCGACCCCCCAGCGGGCCCGGATCAGGGCCGGCAGCCCCCCCAGCAGCGCCCCGACTCCCAGTCCGAGATCCACCGTCATGTTGTACCAGGCCAAGAGCCCGGTCCGGTTCTGAGCGGTGGTGGTCTCCGGCAGGATCGCCTGCTCCAGGGTAAAGGCGGCCCCCCGCTCCCGCCCCATCGCGTTGACCATCCCAAGGAAGACCAGCCCATACAGGAGAAAGGTCGAGGGAAACCCAATCAGCCCCACCCCGCCGATCATCTGGAAGAAGACCAGGCCGATCAGGAACCGCTTGCGCCCGACCCGGTCGGCCCAGAAGGCCACCCCGAATGTGGCGACCGCGGTGCCAACGACCCCGGCTGCGATCAACCCGCCGATCTGCCCGGCATGAAGGCCGCCGGCCGCCAGATAAAGGGAAAAGAGAACGCTGATCAGTCCGACCGCTCCGGCCCGAAAGAACGCGGCGCCGAAAAGCCACCGCTGGTCGGAGGTCATTCGTCCGCTTCGATCGAGAGAATCTGGTAGGAGAAGGCCCCGCCCGGAAGCTGGGCGGTCACCTTCTGTTTGGCCTTTGCGCCGAGAAATGCCTTGCCCATCGGCGAGGCGACGGAGATCCGGCCGGCCCCCGGGTCGGCTTCATCGGGGCTGGCCAGGACATAGACTTCCTTCTTGCCGGAACTGAGGTCCTTGACGGTAACCTTCTTCCCAAGCGTCGCCAGATCGGAGTCCAGTTGAGACGGATCCACAACCCGCACATCGGCCAGCTTCATCTGGATCTGGCCGATCTTCCCCATGACCTGCGTCAGCCGCTCCTTGGCGGCGTGGTATTCGCCGTTCTCCCGCAGGTCGCCGTGGGCCCGGGCGATCTCCACCTCCTTGGAGAGCTGCCGCTTCTGCTGAGCGAGCGCTTTGAGCTCCGCTTCCAGTTTCGCGACACCGGCGGGGGTCAGGAAAGTGGTCATGCGATCAGACCGGCGCCGGCAGCGCGGCGGTTTGTCCCGGGACGACGGTCCGGATCGTTCGGCCGGGGGCAATTTCCTTCGCTTGGGGATACGGCTCCATGTCGATCGTCTCCCAAGGGCAAATCTTGGGGCAGAGGCCGCAGCCGATGCAGCGGTCCAGGTCGATCTCAACCAGCTTCAGCAGCCCGGCATGCTCCCCCCCCGGCACCATCTCGATCGAATCCACCGGACAGACGGTCAGGCAGGCCTCGCAACCGGTGCAGCCGGCCTGGTCCACAACGGCGGCGATCCGGGGGTCTCGGGCGCGGGGGGGTTTGTTCGGCATGCCCATCTCGGAACACTCCCTAGGGGGTTTCGCCGAAGGCGGTCTCCGGCTCCATCAAAGGATGATCGTACGGCGGGATGATGAAGGTCGCGGTGTCCCACACCCCGGCCAGCGTGCGGCCGATCCCGCGGACCAGGCCGAAACCGAAACCGAGCGCGACCTCCTTCGGCCATTGATCGTCCGCCAGGAACCCTTCTGAGACCCAGATCGGGACCTCCGCCCAGCCGAAACCAATGTTCATGATCCCCCGCCGCAGCTTCGTGCCGGCGTCGGGCTTGATCTCCTCTGCCCGGACCGGCCCGGCAAGGGGAGCCGCCGTCAAAGAGAGAACCGTCAAAAGGAGAAGGAGCTTCTTCATGGCGTCAGAATAACACACCCATTCAGCGGGTTTCCAGCAATTCGCGGAAGCGCTGCGGGTCGGTGGTCGGCAGTTCACAGGCGTAGTTCCGGCAGACATAGGCGGTGGTCTTCCTGTCGAACGCCCGCTGACTTCCCAGATAGGGGGCCAACCGTTCGATCGCCGCCGCCCCGTCCGGGTCCCCCTCCGGGCGAAAAACCACCACCTTCTTGGGGAGGAAAAGGCCGTACAGCTGGCGGAGGAATCGGGCGGTCTCGGGAGCGGCCGGATCCCCCGCCAGGATGATCTCCCGGGAAGGACCGAGCAGGAAATCCAGGCCGATCAACAGCTGCGGATAGGCCGACCCCATCCGGGCGGCCGGTCCGGAGAAGTGTTCCACCAGCCGCCGGGCCCGCTGCTCCAGCTTCGGATCGGCGGTCAGCCGGCCGAGCCGGGCCAGATTGAGGAGGGCGACCGAATTCCCGGAAGGGATCGCCCCATCGTACAGCTCCTTCTGCCGAACCAGGAGGGGTTCGGCGTCGACGGCAGTCAGAAAGAAACCGCCCCCCTCCTCGTCCCAGAACAGCTCCAGCATCTTGTCGGTCAGCTCCCGGGCGTCGGCGAGATAGCGGGGTTCAAAGGTGGCCTCGTATAGATCAATCAACCCGTGGATCAGGAAGGCGTAATCTTCCAGCATCCCGTCGATCGCCGCCTCCCCCTCCCGGTACCGGTGCAGCAGCCGGCCATCGGGGCGGCGCAGTTTCGTCAGGATGAAGTCGGCCGAGCGCTCAGCCGCCTCCCGGTACGCCGGCTCCTCCAGCACCCGGGCGCCGAATGCCAGCGCCGAGATCATCAGGCCGTTCCAATCGGTCAGGATCTTATCGTCCCGATGGGGCCGGGGGCGCCGGTTCCGCAGTGCCAGCAATTTTTCCCGGGCGGCCGCGATCCGGCTCTCCATCTCCTGCTCGGAGCCGCTGAACCGGCCGGCGGCCTCCGCGGCGGAGTGGGCCTGGTACAGGATGTTCCTGCCGTGGAACTCCCCCATCGGATCGGCCGGGGCGTTGCCCTGCGGCTCAACCCCGTAGATGAAGCTGAACCGCTCCGCCGTCTCGACCCCCAGCGCCTCGGCAATCTCCCCGGCGGTCCAGAGATAAAAGGCCCCCTCCCGCTTCTCCCCGCTCCCATCGGGGCTCAAACTGTCGGCATCCTCCGCCGAATAAAATCCCCCCTCCGGCCCGGTCATCTCTCCGAGGACATAAGCAAAGATCTCCCGGGCGGTCCGGGCGTGTTCCTCCTTGCCGGTCGCCTGGTATCCCTCCAGATAGGCCCGGGCCAGCAGCGCCTGGTCATACAGCATCTTCTCAAAATGGGGGACCCGCCACTCGGCGTCGGTCGAATAGCGATGGAATCCCTGCCCCAGGTGGTCCCAGATCCCGCCGGCCCGCATGGCATCCAGCGTCCGCTCCACCTGTTTAAGCGTCCGCTCCTCTCCGTCCCGTTTCCAGACCCTGAGGAGAAAGGAGAGCACATGCGCCCGGGGGAACTTCGGAGCGCCACCGAAACCGCCGTGGGTTGCGTCAAACTGGCCGGCGAACTGTTGGGCGGCGGTCTCAAGCCAATCCAAGCCGACTGGAGCGGCCTCGGGAACCATCTCCGCCTGGAGCCGGAGTCCCTGCGTCAGGGAGTCGGCCGCCTGCAGCACCTCGGCCCGCCGCTCCTTCCAGCTTTCGGCGATCCGAGTCAGCGCCGTCGCCAGTCCCGGCCGCCCCCACCGATCCTCCGGCGGGAAATAAGTGCCGCCGTAAAAGGGCTTGCGTTCCGGCGTCAGAAAAACATTCAACGGCCACCCCCCCTGCTCGTTCATCAGCATCACCGCCTGCATGTAGAGGGCATCCACATCCGGCCGCTCCTCCCGGTCCACCTTGATCGGGACGAACTCTCGGTTGAGGAGCTCGGCGATCGCGGGACTTTCGAACGACTCCTCCTCCATGACATGGCACCAATGACAGGTAGAGTAACCGATGGAGAGGAAGATCGGCTTCTCCTCCCGGCGGGCCCTCTCAAACGCCTCCGCCCCCCAGGGATACCAGTCCACTGGGTTGTCGGCATGCTGGAGGAGGTAAGGGGATTTTTCCCGGGCGAGCCGGTTGGGCTGGCCGGCACGACGCGGCTTAGACACGACTGCCTCTCGCTCGGACGGCCGCGTGCCGGCGCCCACCAAAAAGCCGGCGGCCGCCAGACCAACCAGCACCGGAATCAATCCTCTGACATGGGTTTGTCTCAATAAAGATGACCACTCCCCCATCGTACCACCCTTGCAACCACGCTGAGACTCGCCGGTGACTGCGCGGGCCGCTCCCGGTTCGCACCCGGTCGATACCGGAACCCTGCACCGTGGGCCTGGATTCGAGGGCCGCTCGGTCTACGGACGCCCTCTCACCCCGACCCCCGGCACAAGATTCCTCCTGACCTTTTATGCTGGAAAGGCATCTCGCCTACAGACCGAGGTTTTATTAGTGGTTATTTATAGTCAGATTAAAAATACATGAATAGGATGGGATCTGGTAGACTTGGGACTGAATCCGAAAACCATGCGACGCGTCAATTGTCTTCACAAGCTGATCGCCCTGACGGCGGCCGGGGCCCTGCTCTGCCCCGGCCCGGCAACCGCCCTGCGGGTCACCGCCATTTCCGAGAACGCCGCCGGCCTGGAGGCACTGGAAACCCGGCTGACCGGCCGTCCTCCCGCCGCGGGGCTGGAGGGGGTCGCGGAAGCGGCCCGGCGCTCCCTTCGGACGGCGGCCACCCTGGGCGCTTGGGGTCCGGCCCGGCAAGCGCTCAAACGGTACCCGCCAACCGCCCAATCAGTAATCCGCCGGGAGATCAACAGGCTGGTCAAACGGGCGAATTACGCTCATGCGTTCGCGCCCCGGGGAGTCCTGCGGTTCGGCATCCCGGCGGTGATTGAGGCCAGCCGGGACGATCATGACTTCCTCGATAACCTGAGGGTCCTGGAAAACCTCCTTGCGCAGATGAACCGCGACGGCCTGCGGCCCGGTTTCCGGAGCGACCAGGCCCAACGCCGGCTGGACTCCATTCCCTTCGTTTTCGGCAGCTCCGGGACAGCCGCGCTGCTCGGCCTCTGGGCAGCTCCCTGGATCGCGCAAACGCTTCCCCCCGAAAACGGCGACCCGCTGGAATCGGCCCGGATCGCCTCCTCCCTGCTGGGGGCCACCTTCGGCCTGCTCTCCGCCGCCACGATCGCCGATTGGGACGGCGCGACCGCCGCCCGGATCTCCCCCGCCGATTTCCAACGGCTGATCCGGGAAGCGGTCGCCATCCGCCGGGACGGCGGCGCCTTCCTCCTGAAGACCGCCAATGGCCGGAGAAATGGCGGCGTCCGCCGGTCGGCCGAAGTCCGGCTCATCCGGCTGCCGGCCCCCCAGGCCATTTCACAGACCGAATCGGCGGCCGGTCTGGAGACATTCCCCATAGGCCCGCTGAAGATCCCCGTCCGGGTGATCTACTTCGGGCACGCGGGGATGTCCGCGCAAGATGAGCAGTGGCTGGAAACGCAGATGGAAGCGGCGGTCGCCGACGCCGCGCCGGAACGGCCGGTGCATCTCTGGCTGGAGCGAGCCGCCCCACTCAACTTTCCGGGGATGGAGCAGATCGCTCAGGCGCTTCTGGCTCACGATCCCGAGACAATGCTGCTGGAATCCGACCCGGAAGCGGGAAGCATTGTCTGGGATTATCTCCGGGAGCAGTTCGACGCCGGGGTCCGCCTGGAGGAGCGTTTCCCTCCCGAGGAGGTGACCCGGCAGATGGCCGCCAAGGGAGACCCCTTGTCCCGGACCATCCTCCGGGTGACCGATCCGTGGAGGGCTCAGGGCCGGACGGTCCTTTATCATGTCGAGGCGTCACCGTGGGAGGCGGTCCAAGACATCGTGCGCCGGTGGTGCCTGGACCGCCGGATTAAAAGGAACATCGAGGTCGGGAATCTCGACCAAGCGCTCGAAGACGCCAAGCAGCGGCGTCAATACCGCCTCCGGTACATCCCACTGCGTGACGCGCCGGTCGCCGGCGCCATCGCCGCGGCGCACCACCAGGACCCGACCGCGGTCCATCTGGGGCTGCGCGGCGGCGGCCACCGCTGGACCACCGACGAAGCACTTCGGAGAAACGGTGTCCGGGCCAAATCCTTCCCGATGCCGCTCAATGAGAGCGACAACCCGGATGCGCGGATGAGCCGGTATCTTTTCTCGGGCGCCGCGGCCAACGACCCAGATCGGCTGGACCTGGAGGAGATGATGGGAATCCCGCTGACCGTCTTTATACAGACCTCCCTCCGGGAAACCATGCCAGCCAGGAATGCCGTCAATCGGCTGGTGGCCGCTCTGCCGGAGGAACTGCTTCGGGAATGGGCGGCCGACCCCGTCAGCCGGTCGGGCGGCGGCAGCCTGTTCCATCTTGGCAGAGAAACCTGGATCTGGCTGGGCCTGCGAGAACAGCGGATGACCGGCAGCGGTCCGGACCTGTACGATCAGATCCAGGCGCAGATCGCGGGCGGGCTGGAGGCAGTGCTGACAACCGGACTGGAAAGCCGGCATCTGGCAACCGGCGCCTGATCGCCCCATCCTTTATAATGACAGGGTGAGAAAACCACGCTGGGTTGCCCGTCTTGAGAAGCAGGCCGACCGCGCCGTTCTCTGGGGCCGGATCGGGTCCGGCGCTCTCCTTCTTCTGCTCGGAGCCGGAGCGGTCCTGGGAGCGGATCTGACCCCCCGGGTGGATCCCAACTTCTTCTTCTCGAGCGACGACCCTCAATTCCAGGCTCATCAGAAGATCGCCGAGATGTTCCCGGAATCGGCCCAATTCTTCCTGAGCGCCCGGGGAGAAATGGAATCGGCCGGCTACCAGAGGGGGATCACGGCGATCACTGAAGAGGCCGAATCCCTTCCCGGGGTGGAAAGCGTCTATTCGATCCTGCAGGGCCCCGGCGGGCCGGAAACGGCCCAGGAAAGCCCCTTCTGGAAACGGCTCCTGATCGCCGAGCAGGGAAAGGCCTCGAACATCCTGATCTTCGCCAAGATGGAAACCGCCGCCGACTTGGTCCCCCGGCTGGAGGCTATCCGGGATCGGCATGCCCGCCCCGATTTTGACCTGATCCTCTCCGGGGTCCCCTATGTCAGCAAACTGATCCAGCGGAACCTCTCCCGAGACCTGAAGGTCTTTGGATTGGCCGCTTTTCTGGTTTTCGGATCGGCGATTTGGTGGATCTTTCGCTCCCTCCGGATGGCGCTGGGGACCGCGGTCGCCTGCCTCAACGCCGCGGCCGGCACCCTGATCCTCTGCCGCATCCTGGAAATTCCGATCGGCCTGCTGACCGCCAACCTGATCACCGTTCTCTTCGTGCTGACCCTCTCCCACATCCTTTTCCTGACCTTCAGTTGGCGGCACGCGGTCATGGAATCCAAACGGACGGAGCGGAAGACCTTCTTCGACGCGGCCGAGCGCACCCTGCCGGCCTCCTTCTGGAGCATGGTCACGACACTGCTTGGATTCGGCTCGCTCCTGTTCGCCCAGGCCGAACCGCTCAAGCACATGGGGATCTCCGGCATGATTGGAACGCTGGCCGCCTTCGGCGCGGCCTACGGCTGCTACCTCTGGTTCCTGCCGCCTCCGGAAACGCTGCGGGCCGCTCCGGAGGCGCTGGAGAGGATGGAGGCGGCCGGAAAACGCCCCTTCGCCCGCCGGCACATCCGTTTCACCGCCGGCCTGGTCCTGGTCAGCGGGCTGGTCTCGATCGGGACGGTCCGGCTCAACACCGACCCCCCGCTGCTCTCCTATTTTAAGGAAGGGGATGAGATCCATCGAGGACTGGCCTACATTGACCGGAACCTGGGCAGCAGCCCCCTGCAGGTGGTCGTCAAATCCCGGCAAGGGGCGGCCTTCAACACGACCGAGGCATACGAGCACCTCTGGCGGCTGCATGACGCGCTCGAAGCCCACCCCATGGTCGGGAGCGTCATCTCCCTGCCCCTGATCATGGCCGAAGCGAAACGAACCCCGGTCATCTCCCTGCTGCCGTGGGAATGGCTCTTCAAGCTGATTCAGATGACCCCCTTCAGCGACATCGCCGGCCGGTTCGTGACCCGGGACCGCAAGCAGGGCCTCTTTTTCCTGATGATGCAGGAAAACGAGCGGTCCGGAACCCCCCGGGTCCGGATCATTGACCAAATCCTCCAAATCGTCCGGGACCAGGGCTTCGAGCCGGAGCTGGTCGGAGGGGTCTACCTGCTTCAGGGCCGCATGGCGCAGATGATCACCTCCAGCCTGATCACCGGCCTGACGCTGCTGATCGGGCTGTTCGTCGCCATGAGCGGCTGGCTAGCCCGCTCCTGGCGGGTGGCCGGCGGCGTGTTCGCGGGCCTGGCCCTGATCCCCCTCTGGACAATGGGGTGGCTCGGCTGGCTGGGCATTCCATTCGACATCATCTCCTCTCCGGCGCCGAACATCGCCGTCGCGATGGGGGTGGACGGCATGATTCATCTGATCCTCTGGGCCAGGCGGCACGCTCAAGGGAAAGAAATCTCCTGGGAAACCTGGCGGCGCGCCTGCCTTTGGCTCTGGGAGCCCATCTTTTTTTCGGCCGCGATCGTGGTGCTCGGTTTCAGCGTCTTCGGGCTCTCGGCCTTCCCGCCGACCCAGCGATTCGGGCTGTCGATCGTCCTGGGGACGATCCTGGCTCCCCTGGCGACTCTGTTCGTCCTTCCGGCCGCAAGCCTCCTGAAGCGGAGGAGAGACCGCCCGTGATCATCCGGCTGAGGCGGATTGTTTTCTGGTTTCTCGTCGCCGTCTATCTGATCGCGTGCCCCTGGCTCCTGCTCTACGCGCGGGGGATCATTCTTCAGCCGGCGCGAACGATGGATCCTCTCGTCGAAACCGGACTGATCCATGTGGCCACTCAACCGGCCGGCGCCCGGCTTTTTCTGGAGAACCGGCGATTCGCTCAAAAGACCCCGACCGCGATCCGGGAGCTGCTTCCCGGCCCCTACCGTCTCTCGATCCGCTTGAACGGCCACCGCCCCTGGGAACGGACGATTCAGGTTCAGCCCTCGAAGACCGGGATGCTGGACCCGATCCTCCTGCTGCCCCGGCGGATCCGGATCCAGCCGATCGGAACAACTGCCTGGACCCGTCTCTTCCCTCTGGAGAAGACCGGCTTCCTGTTTCTCGCCTCCGGGAAAACGGCCCAGCAGTGCGCCCTGTATGAGGTGGACCGGAACCGGCTGTACCCGGTCCCGGTCCCCTGGCCGAAGGCCCGCCTCAAGACAGTCCATCACGAGCCGGGGAGCCGCCGGCTCCTGCTGGAGGGGGAGGCCGGCGGCGCCCGGAAATGGCTGGCGGTCTCCCTCTCCGAAAAACCGGCGGCACGGGACCTGACCCCTCTGATCCCGGAAGGGACGGAGGAGATTCTCTGGGACCCGTCGGCGCCGGAGCAGCTTTTCGCGGTGGAGGGAACCGCTGTCCATCGGATCGACACGGAGCAGGGCGCCCTGTTCCCCCGCTGGCTCGAAGGGGTCCGAGGCCTGGCCGCCCGGGAAGGTCAACTGACCGTTTTGAAGACCTCCGGCCGCCTCGAATGGGAGCCGCTGGCCGATCGAACGGACCCGACCGTTCTGGACGACTCGGGAGAAGCGCTGGACTGGCTTGAGGAAACCTTCTATCGAATCCATCGGATGACCGAAACCACAACCCTCTTTCTGGGCGGCCGGGGACAGCTGCTGAGCAGCCGGCTCCCTCATCTGCTGGAAGAAAACGGGGTCCGGGGCCTGCGGCCGGAGGGCCGAACGAAGCAGGCGGCCGTCTGGACCGGCAAACGACTGGCCCTCCTGGACCTGGAGCCGGAGCCGGCAGCGGCGGGGGGGTTCGAAAAAGGAGCGACGCTCGACTGGGTCTATTCCCGGGGACGGGAGATCCGCCAAGCCGTTTGGGTCCGCCGAGGCGCCTATCTGCTGATCCTGGATCGGGACACGGTCCGGCTGCTGGAAACGGCCACCCGAAAGGATCCGGCCTTGAACTGGAGCGAAACCGGGGCCTTGGAGGAGATCCTGGAGGTTCGGCCGGGAAGCGGCATCCATTGGGACGAGCGCCGGGGGATCCTCTACGGTCTGGAGCGCAAGAGCGGCCGGCTGTTCCGCGCCGCCCTGGCCCCGCCCCGGAAGGAGGGCCTGTGAATTTCCGTTATTCCAGAACCGGATTGGCCGGCTCCGAAAAACGGCTCCAGCGGGGATTGGAAATCCTGCCGGGGCTCCTCAGCTGGTCCGTTCTGACCGGCCTGCTGGCCCTCACCTTCATCCGGCCGCTTTGGGCGGCGCTGCTGGTGATCGCTTTCCTGCTCTATTGGCTCCTCCGGATGCTGTACCTGACCCTCTTTTTGATCATCGGCTACACGGCCCTGACCGCGGAGCAGCGGACCGACTGGCCGGCCTGGATCCGAACCCTCGAGGCGGCCGGAACCAGCGGACGGCTGGAGCCCCCCCCGGTGGGGGAAGCCCTCCTGGAACGGCTGGCCTGGAAAACCCACCTTCAGGAATCCAAGAAGGCGCTTGGAAGCGGGGGCCCGATCCCCTCTCCGGACGAAATCCACCACTTGGTGATCTTTCCAATCGCCCGGGAGGAGAAGGCGGTCTACGAGCAGGGGATCGAGAGCCTGCTGCGGCAAGGAACGCCGCTGGATCGGATCACGGTCTTTCTGGCGGTGGAAGCGCTGGCCCCCGAGCCGATCCAAAAACAGGCCCTCGAGGTCTGCCGGAAATACCGGAACCGGTTCCGGGAACTGCGGGCGGTTTTCCATCCCGCCGGCCTGCCCGGGGAAGCCCGGGTCAAGGGAGCCAACGTCACCCACGCCGCCAAGGAGGCGGCCGCGTTCCTGCAGGAGCACGGAATCCCGTTCGATCGGGTGATCGTCTCCTGTTTCGACGCCGACACGGTGGTCAGCCCCGCCTACCTGGCCTGCCTGACCTACCATTTCATGACCTGTCCGCGGCGGAATCAGGCCAGCTTCCAGCCGATCCCGGTTTATCACAACAACATCTGGGAGGTCCCCGGCTTCGCCCGGGTGTTGGATGTCGGCGCCTCCTTCTTCCAGCTGGTGGAAGCGACGAACCCGGAGAAGCTGGTCACCTTCTCCAGCCACAGCATGAGTTTCCAAGCGCTCGTAGAGATGGACTACTGGCCGGTTGACATGATTTCGGACGATTCGGCGATTTTCTGGAAAGCGCTGATCCACTACGACGGGGATTACCGGGTGGTCCCGATGTATGTAACGGTCTCGATGGATGTCGCCGCTTCCGAGGATTGGCGCAGGACCGCGATCAATGTCTACAAACAGAAACGCCGCTGGGCTTGGGGGGTCGAGAACTTCCCGCTGGTCGCGCGGGCCTTCCTGCGAAACCGAGCGATCCCCCGTCGCTTGAAGATCAAGCACCTGTTCAAGCTGCTGGAGGGGCACCTCGCGTGGGCCACCTGGCCCTTCATCTTGACCTTCATCGGCTGGCTGCCGGCGATCACGGCGGGGCGGGATTTTTCGGATACCGTGCTGTACTACAGCACCCCCCGCATCTCTCTGGTGATTTATCAGCTGGCCTCCCTGAGCCTGGCAACCAGCGTGGTCCTGAGCATCCTGCTGCTGCCCAGGCCGAAGCTCCGCTTCTCGGTGGCCCGCCGGGCGCTCCACTTGATCGAGTGGCTCTCCGTGCCGCTGATCTCAATTCTTCTCAGCGCCCTGCCCGCGCTGGACGCCCAGACTCGTCTGATGCTGGGACGGTACATGGAATTCTGGGTCACCGAGAAAAAGCGGCGCCGGGAGCGGTAGAGCCGCTCCCGGCGCGCTGCCTTCCCCGATGCCCGGCTTAAGGCAAGCCGGGGGTCATCGGTTTGGGAGGAAATGAGAAGGCCGGACCGATGATCCGGACCGAACCGGCCACTGACCGGTCCCCCTGCCGAGCGGCCCGAACCTGCACCTGTTGTCCGGGCGTCAGCATGTCAATTGGGACGACACCGCTGCCCGCCCGGAGAATCACGGTCTGATCCCGGTCCAGATCCACCTGTTCAACCTGGTCGGAGCCGGTCTCCAGCACCAGGGACGGGATCGGAGTGTCGGTTTTCACCTGCCGAATCGTCCCGACGATCTCCAGCTCCTCCGAAACGACCGCCGGCCGCATCATGTTGGCGTCGGCCGTCCCCATGCTCCAAACCAGACTGCCCACCACCCCCGCGAACAGGGCGATCTTCCACGCCTCGCTCCACAAATCGCTCCACCACATCGCCCCCACCCCCTTTCAGGGCCGGACAAAACCGGCCTTCAAGAAAGCGGCGCCGCCGTTCGACACATCCGGCCGTTCAGGACCCTTCCAATCCGGCGCTCGGCGATGATCCCGATCTCCTCCGCCGCTTCCAGGATTCCGCGGGCGGCCGCCATCGCCGCCCGGATCACGCTCAACCCGGTCGTCTCAGCGGCGTGGATCGCCGCCCGGATCAGCGTCCGAGCGGCCGCCTCCAAATCCCCGCCGCTCTCCCAAACCCGCCGAATCAGCGCGTCGGAGGTCTCCCGGATCACGATCAGCATGGTGTCGGCCGAAGGATGCACTTCCGACAACAAGGCCAGAAGCCTCTCCCCGACCCCACCGGAAAACCGATCGTCCGGTTCGGCGACCATCTCATCAACCGCCCGCGCCACCAATGGACTCGCTTTCCGTTCCATTCCGATCATCCCGGATCACCCCCTTGCGAGAACCCATCCTCCCTCAGCGGTCAGGATTCAAACTGCCAGTCGATCTCCGATGCCAGGCCCGAACGGACCGGCCTCGGGTCCCGACTCAAGCCGGACCGACAGATTGAAACCCGTTCGTAGATCTCCGCCAATTTCCCTTCCAATTCCACCAATGCCTCTCCGACTCGATTGATCCCCTCCAAAGCCTCAAGCAACTCATCGGCCCGCTCTTCCTCGGACAACAGCGCCATGCTTCGCATCGCTCAGCCCTCCTTCTCCGGTGCTCGGACCCTTTATCCCCGGGGCTTCGCGGATTCCCCCTCCATCACCTGGATCGTCCGGGCAACCCGCTTGCCGTCCTCGACGCTGTATTGAATCTCCACCTCGTCCCCCGCCTTCAGCTGGCTCAGGGTGAAGCGCTGATCCCCATTCCGGACCTCCGGATTGGAACCGACCTCGAACTCGGCCGGAGTCCCCACCGGCAGCGTCTGAAGCTGCAGCACCTGGCGCTGGATGTCCAGACTCGCCACCTTTCCGGTGCTCATCAACAAATCCTCATGGCCGGTTTCCAGCGCCGCGAGCCGCAACGCGTCTTTCCCCTCCCGTTCGGGCGTCCCCCAAGCCAAACCGGACAACCCAAAGAGAACCGCCCCCGCCAAAACGACCGAAACCCGATTAAAAACCGTTCGCTGGTTCATCGCGTCGTCTCCTTTGTTCATGTTTTCGATATTCATGTTTCCGACTCATCCTTGGGCACCACGAACTCCGGCTCCATCACCGGCCGATAGCCGTCCGGCACCGGAACCGGGAAGGTGGCAATCTCATACCCGCCGACCGTGGAACGGGCCACCGCGTAGCCGACCCCCCTGAACAGGCCGGCGGTCACCCCTTCCATGGGACCGGCCTGCTGCCACTTCAAGGAGATCTGCTTCGGGATCTCCATCCAGCCGGTGGCCGCGTTGGCCATTCCCCGAAACAACTTCCCAGCCGGGGAATGCCGCTCCAGCCCCTCCGGTTGATCCTTGGAACGGGCCGCCCACGCCATATCCTGCAGCGGCACAACCGCCAACAGAGCGATCAGCAGCCCCAAAAAACCCCCGCGCGCCGCACCAACCGCCATGCCCATGCCGTTTCGCATCGGAAATACCCTCCTTTCCTTTGCGTTCCATCCGCTTTCGTCCCCAATCCTACCCGGTCAAGATGAAGATAAAATGAAAGCCGCATGACGGCTTCGTCATGCGGCAACTGATTGATTGGCAAGAAGTTGGGATACCCTGATCTGCTTAGGCGGACACCTTCAGCAACGGCAGCCAGACAATGAAAAGGGCCCCCTCTCCGCTGGGGCTGGAGACTTCAATTCGGCCCCGATGAACTTCCGCGATCCAGCGGCAGAGCCCCAAACCCAGACCGGTCGAATCGGAGCCATGGGGGGAAAAACTGGGCTTGAAAAACCGATCGAACAGCTTGGGAATCTCCTGGGCTGGGATCCCGGAACCGCTGTCTTGAACAAAGAGACCGGCCCGGTCTCTCCAATAGTCCACCCGAAGCGTGACCTTCCCGCGGGCCGGGGTATGACGGATCGCGTTGTCCAGCAGGTTGGCAATCAGGCGGTCCAGAAGACGCCTTTCCCCCAGAACCCAGACCGGGCGCGCGGCCTCCACCCGGAAATCAATCCGTTTCTCAGCTGCCAGCCGTTTCCAGGCGCCGGTCAGATGATCCACCAGGTCGCGCAACTCCACCGGCTCCATCTCGGCCAGACCGGTCGCATCGCTGCGGGCCAACGCCAGCAACTCCTCCACGATGACGCTCATCTCCTTGACCGTTTCCAGCTGGGCGGTCAGCACCTCCCGATAGGCTTCGGGGGAACGGGGCCGGCGCAGCAGCAGCTCCAGCTCGCCCCGCAGGGCGGTCAGCGGCGTGCGCAGCTCATGGGAGGCGGCAGCGCTGAACTGCCTTAAGCGCCGAAAGTTCCGCTCGACCCGGTCCAGCATCGCGTTGAAAGTCCGGGCCAACCGCTCCACCTCGTCGCCGGTCGCGGGAACCGGCATCCGCTTGTCCAGCGCCTGGCCGCTGATCTGATCGGCCTGCCGGATCATCCGGCCGATCGGAGAAAAAACGCGGGCCACCAAAAGAACGCCGACCAACCCGCCAGCCAGGGAAATCACCGGGATCAGGATCAACAACCACATTCGAAGGGCCCCCAGGATTTCATCCATCCGATTCAGAGAAACCCCGATTTGAATGAAATACAGCAGCCGATCTTTTTCGATCACCGGATAAGTCAGCCAGCGAAAGCGGGTTTCTTTCGATCCGATCGTCCGATGGACCGGTTTCCCGTGAGAGGCCTTTTCGACCGAGTCCCGCAACCCGGAGGGATACAACCCGGCGAAACCCGGCGCCTGGGCCTGGACGATCATCTCTCCCCGCCGATCCAGGACCCGGACGGGGAGATCAACCTCCATGGCCTGAGTCTTTTGAGCCCACCGGAAGATCAGATCCTCGATCTTCCCCTGCTTCAGAAGGTCGGGCACCTCCACAATCGGACCCGGCTGCCAATTGGAAACAGCCGGGTCCTTGGCCCGTTCCGCCTCCCGGAAGGAGCGGACCGCATTGGTGAGGCCGGCCGCCTGCAGATCCAGCATCCGATCCATGTTCTGATGAAGACTGAAGCGGACCGTTCCATAGAGAGCCGCTCCGAAACCGATCAGGCTGACGGCCAAAACGCCGGCATACCACAGCGCCAGCCGGGCCCGGATTGACCGAAGGCCGATCACTTTGAGCCCGGCGCCTCCAGGACATAGCCCCGGCCCCGGACCGTTCGGAGCAGCTTCGTCTTGAACCCTTCGTCAATCTTGTGCCGCAGCCGTCCCACATGGACATCGATCACATTCGACATCGGATCGAAGTCCTGCTCCCAGACATGCTCCGAGAGAGAAGTCCGGGTGACCACCCGGTTGAGGTTCCGGAGCAGGTGTTCCAGCAGGGCGAACTCTCTCGCGGTCAATTCAATCTCCCGTCCGCCCCGCAACACGCGCCGTTTCAAAACGTCCATCTCCAAATCGGCCGCCCGGAACACCGTGGAGGCCAGATCCCCGCGGCGGCGCAGCAGGGCCCGGACCCGGGCCAACAGCTCATCGAACCCGAACGGCTTCGTCAGGTAGTCGTCGGCCCCGATGTCAAGGCCGC
>PCVW01000044.1:0-12773 GCA_002787095.1 Candidatus Omnitrophica bacterium CG11_big_fil_rev_8_21_14_0_20_64_10
GAGCGCAGGAACCCGAACCCGTCGGGCAGAATCTCCAAGACGCCGGAACCGGACATGCTGCCGTTGCGCTCCGCCTGGGTCTGCAGGACCTTGAAGATGATCTCCTGCTTCTTGAGGCCGACGGCCCCCTCGATCTTCATCTCCTTGGCCACATGGGTCAACTCCGGGACCGCGAGTCGCTTGAGCATTCCCAAATCCAATCCCTGCACGATCCCCTCTTCCACCTTGATCTTCGGGAGGTCGGCCCCCTTGCCGGCCGGGGCCGGCCTGGAACCGCCCGACTTCGGGGATTCGGCACGCTTCGGCTTCGGGGCAACCCGGGCCGCACTCTTTTGTTCCGCCATTACCTTGTCTCCTTGTCCAGTTGTTTCCAAACCCGGGCCACCTGACTTCGGGTGGACCGACGGGAACCATCATTCTTCACCACAAAATCAGCCAACCGCCGCTTTTCCGAAAGCGGCATCTGAAAACGGGCCCGGCGCCGAACCTCCTCCGGCCTCCAGCCGGAGCGGCGCGCCAGCCGCCTCGCCGCCGCCGCGCTCGAAACCGCGACGAATACCAGGCGATCGCACCGGTAGTGCTTCGACCCGGCCTCCAGCAAAAGCGGCACATCCAACACCACGACCCCCGAGGGGTCCCGACGGCTCAGCCGGTTCAACCGGGAACGAATCTCCCGGCGAACCGCCGGATGAACGATCCGGTTCAACTGTTTGAGCCGTTTCGGATCGGAAAAAATCGCCCGGGCCAACCGGGCCCGATCGATCCGGCCGCCGGCCCGGAACACCTCCGGTCCGAAGGCGCTGCGAATCCGCTTCGACACGGCCGTTCCCGGCCGCGTCAACTCCCGGGCAATCCGGTCGGCGTCCAGGACCCGGGCGCCGAGCGCCCGAAACATTCCGGCCACCGTGGACTTTCCGGAGCCGATCCCGCCGACCAGGCCGACGACGATCACGCCGCCTCCCGTTCGTACAGGGCGGCGTAATCAGCCGCCATCTGGTCGATCGAGAAATCAACCACCATGCCCCGCCGCTGCAGGGCCCGCCAGCCGATGGGATCCCCCCGGCGCAGGACCGCCGCGCGGGTCACCGCCCCCAAAAGATCCTCCGCCGCCAACCCCTCAAAACAGAAGCCGGTGCCGTTTGGACCTTCCGAAACGGTCTCCTTCAGCCCACCGGTCCGGCGGACGACCGGCACCAGGCCGTACCGCATCGCGATCATCTGCGTCAGCCCGCACGGCTCATAGCGGGAGGGAATCAGCAGCCCATCCGCCCCGCCGTAGATCCGACGGGCCAAGGGGCGGTCAAAACCGACCCGGACGCCGATCCGGCCCGGGAAACGGGCCGCGGCAGCCTGGAGCCCTTCGGCCGTCCGCCGGTCTCCCTCCCCGAGGACCGCCAGCTGGACCGGCAACGCCATCAGCCGGTCCAATCCCTCCAGAACCCCGTCCACCCCCTTCTGATAATCGAAGCGGGTCACCATCCCCAGAAGCAGAGGCTCCGGATCGGCGCTGAGGCCGAACGCCCGCTGAAGCGGGGCCCGGTTCTCCGAACGCCGTTCCAGGGAAGCGGCGTCGTACCGGGCCGCGAGGGCCTCATCCCGGGCCGGATCCCACCGTTCCGTGTCGATTCCGTTCAGGATCCCCGAAAAGCGGTCCCGCCGATTCCGGAGCAGTTCCTCCATACCGGCCCCCCCTTCGGGCTTCAGCATCTCCTCGGCGTAGGCCCGGCTGACCGTCGTCAACCGATCGGCGCAGGCCAACCCGCCCCGCAGCAGAGAGCCCTTCCCGTAAAAGAGGAACCCGTCCGCCTCGAAACTCCCAGCCGGCAGCGCCATCGTTTCAAAACACTCCTTTGGGAAAAGCCCCTGATACGCCAGGTTGTGAATGGTCAACATGGACCGGACCGACCGCCACCGCGGCTTTTGTTCCCGCCACCGTTTGAGATACACCGCCGAAGCGGCCCCCGGCCAATCGTGCGCGTGAATCCAATCGGGCTTGAGGTTCTCCACCTCGACCCGCCGCAGCGACTCCCTGCAGAAAAAAGTGAAGCGCTCGGCGTTGTCGGGATAATCCCCCCGCTCGTCGCCATACAGCCCCGGCCGGTCGAAGTAAGCCGGCTGCTCCACGAAATGGACCCGCACCCGGCCCTGTCGAACCGCCGGATCCTTGGCGGCAACCCGTTGGTATCGGGGGAGAAAACAGTGGACCTCCATCCCCCGCCGGGCCAGCGCCTCCGGGAAAGTCCCCAGGATCTCCCCGAGCCCCCCGGTCGAAGCCCACGGCTCCATCTCCGAGGTGATCATCACGACCACCATCACCGGCTCCCTCTACGCATGGGCTTCAAGCCAGTCCGGCCCGGTGTGAACCGTCACCTCCACCGGAACCGAAAGGGCGATCCGATGCCCGTCCACCTCGGGCGCGGCCATCACCTCCCGCACCAGCGCCGTCAACCGGTCCACTTCCTTCTTCGGCGTCTCGAACACCAGTTCGTCATGCACCTGGATCAGGAGGGCCGCCTCCAGCTTCTCGGCCCGCAACCGGCGGTCCAGCGCGACCATCGCCATCTTGATCATGTCGGCGGCCGACCCCTGGATCGGCGCGTTGATCGCGGTCCTCTCGGCAAACTGCCGGAGGTTCACATTCTTCGATTTCAGTTCCGGGATCAGCCGCCGGCGGTTGAGCAGCGTCAGGCAATAGCCCCGCTTCCGGGCCGAAACCAGGGAGGCCTTGAGATACGCGGCGACCCCGGCATACCGCTTGAAATACCGGTCAATGAACTCCTGCGCCTCGGCCGGAGCAATTCCCAGTTCCCTCGAGAGACCGAAAGCGCTCATCCCGTAGACGATCCCGAAATTGATCGTCTTGGCCGCCGCCCGCTGGTCGGCGGTCACCTGCTTGGCCGGCACATGGAACATCTCCGCGGCGGTGGCCCGGTGGATGTCCTCCCCCGACTCAAACGCCCGGACCAGCGCGGTGTCCCCCGACAGGTGGGCCAGGATCCTCAGCTCGATCTGGGAATAGTCGGCCGCCAGAATCACCCAGGCGCTGCGGGAAGGAATGAAGGCCTTTCGGATCTGCCGCCCGATCTCCGTCCGAATCGGAATATTCTGCAGATTCGGGTTGGAGGCCGACAACCGGCCGGTCGCCGCGACCGCCTGATTGAAGGAGGCGTGGATTCGGCCGGTTTCCGGAGCGACCAGTTTCGGCAGCGGCTCCACATAGGTGGAGCGGAGCTTCGCCAACTCCCGGTATTCCAGGATCGCCTCCGGGAGCGGATGCTTCTTCGCCAGCCGCAGCAGCACCTCTTCGTTCGTCGAGGGACCGGTCTTGGTCCGCTTGATCACCGGAAGCTTCAGCTTGTCAAAGAGAACCTGCGCCAACTGCTTCGGGGAGTTGATGTTGAACGATTCCCCCGCCAGCTTCTCGATCCGGCCGGTCAGGGTCTTGAGCGTCCGCTCCATCTCCTTGGAGAGAACCGCCAGATGTTTGGGATCCACCGCGATCCCCCGACGCTCCATCCCAGCCAGGACTCCAGCCAGCGGGATCTCGATCTCCCGATAGAGCCGGTCGAGCCCCTGTTGTTTGAGCTCCGACCGAAGCGGCGGCATCAACCGCCCAGCCGCCTCGGCTTCCTCGGCCGCCCGATCGACCGGATCCTCCGCCTGAAGCGCTCCGCCGAGCCGCTCCAGCGCCAGATCCTCGATTGCGTGGGACCGGCCCGAAGGATTCAGCAGATACGAGGCCAGGGTCGGTTCGTCCAACTCCCCCCGCGGCTCGATCCCTTCCCCGGCACAGAAGATCAACCCCTCTTTCAGCCGGCAGAAGACTTTTCCCACCTTTGGATCGGTCAACAGGTCGGCGATCGGCTTCAGTGCCGCCGACTCCCGGACCGCCGCCGCTCCCCGGCCCCAGGAGAAACCGACCGCCGTCACCCGACCGGCCGGAGCCGCCGGTCCGGACCCCGCGATTGAAATCGCCGCCGATCCGGCCCGCCGGATCCGGGTCAACACCGCCGCCCATTCCCGCTCCGAACCGATCCGGGAAGCGGCCACCGCCTCCCCTTTTGGAGCCGGCAAATCACTGAGCAGTTTCTTGAATTCCAGCTCCTGATAGAGCGCCCGGAGCTTCTCGGCGTCCGGCTCTCCGACCGTCAACGCCTCCCAATCTACATCGATCGGGACCGCCCGATCGATGACCGCCAACTCCCGGCTCATCAGCAGCTGTTCCCGATACTGCGCGATTTTCTCCCGACGGGCGGTGCCCGGAACCTCCTCCAACCGCTTGAGCAGGGTGTCCACCGAGCCGAACTTCCGGATCAATTCCACCGCGGTCTTCTCCCCGATGCCGGGAACCCCGGGGATGCCGTCGGTCGCGTCCCCCATCAGGGCCATGACCTCCACCACCTGATCGGGCCGAATCCCCCAACGCTCATGAAGGGTCGCCTCGGTGATCAGCTCCATCCCGGCCTTCCCCGGCCTGAGGAGCCGAACCTGGGGACTCAACATCTGAAACAGGTCCTTGTCCCCGGTCACCAGGAACACCTCCCGGCCGGACCGAACGGCCCGGTCGGCCAGCGTCGCCAGGAGATCGTCCGCCTCAAACCCTGCCTTTTCAAAGACCGGAATCCGATACCCCTCAAAGAGCCGCTTGATCAGCGGAATCTGGCTCTGCAGCCCGTCCGGCATCGGCGGCCGCTGCGCCTTGTAATCCTTGAACCGGTCGTGCCGGAAGGTCGGCTCCGGCCGATCGAAGGTGACCGCGGCCGCTTCGGGCCGGTTTTCCTCCAGCAGCCGCTTGAGCATCGAGACCACACCGAAGACCGCGTTGGTCGGCTGTCCTTTCGAGGTGCTCAACTCCCGGACCGCGTAAAAGGCCCGGTAGCAGAAGGCCGTTCCGTCGATCAGGAACAGCCGCTGCGAACCGGACGCGGAATCATCCGGGCGGCGGCGATGCGTCGATGGCGCCAATGAAAGGGATCGCGTGCTGGATTTGACGAACTTGGACGAAAGAAAGAGACGCTACTTTTCCAGAGCGGCCTGGGCCCGCTTCAAGGCCAGCTGGGCCTTGCGATGCCCGGGATCCAACTCCAGAACATGCTGAAACTGGGTGATCGCTTCCTGAAAATTCCGCTCCCGCATCGCGGTCACCCCCCGGCTGTACAGCTCGTCCACCGAGCTTCCCCGGGCGGAAGATTTCTCCTCCACCATCAGGGCGGCCAACGCCTCCGCGTCGGAAGCGGCGGCCGAACTGGAAACGACGGGGGCCGGTTCATCGTCCATCATCGACTCCTTCGAGATCCCGGCCGGCGCCTGCATCACCGGCTCGGGGGCCTCGGACACCTCCATGGACGACATGGAAGAGGAGACCGCGCGATCCCCCGGGACCGCAACCTGCCGTCTCTCGGGGTCCCCCCAGGAGAAGTTCGGCCCGTAGCCGGGGGACTTGTCCTCAATCACTTCCAAGGAGGGACCGGTTTCCTCGCCCATCTCCACCTTCAAGGGAACCATCTCCCGGCGGGTCGGCCGGCGCCGCTCATCGGCGGTGATCCAGGTCTTCACCTTCCGCAGACGGCGCTTGGCCTTGATGTGATCCGGATCCAGCTGCAGTACCCGCTCAAACTCCGCTTCGGCGTCAAACCAGCGATGGTGCCGCATGTGCTCCAAACCGGCCTCGTAGGCGAGTCGAATCTGGATCTCCCGCTCCTCTCCCATCGCCTCCGGGGTCTTGGGAACCGGGATATCATATGAACGAAGCTTGTTGCGGGCTCGAACAACCCACGGATCATCGGCCGGACCGACCGCGGCCCGGGCCGCCCAATGCTGAGCCGCCTTGTCCAGATCCCCCCGCTTTTCATAAAGGAGAGCCAGGTTGGTGTGGGCCGGACCCAAACGAGGATCAAACCGGATCGCCTCCTGATAAGCGGCGAGAGCGTCAATCTCCCGGCCCATCGCCTCCAGCACCACCCCCATGTCGTTGTAAGCATCGGCGTAGCCCGGCTTGATGATGATCGCCTTCTGGTAGGCCGACAAGGCCTGGCCCAGTTGGCCGTCCCCTTGAAGCCGGCGCCCCTCCCGCCGATACTCCACCGCCTCCTGCATCACCACCTGGGCCGGCTGAATCTGCTTGTTGCCGACCAAACAGAACGCGGTGGAAGCAACGAGAAGGATTTGGAGAAGGGACAGGAGACGCCTGACCTGACTCAACTCATTTTTCATAGCGACCCCAATGGTATCAAATTCAGACCTCCTGTCAAGTACCATCTCGTTGCAGTGAAAGAGGTTTTGCCAAAATAAAACGCATCGGCCCTCCCCCCGGAATGGGGGGGAAATGGCCGGCTGAAAAACCGAACCGAAAGCAGCGAAACGGCTGCGGGTAACCCGCAACGGCGCAGACCGTCATCAAGGCAGCGGCGGTGGGAGTCACCCATTCCCCGCCCCCTTCACGAGGTACAGTCGGCCATCCCCGGAGGAGCCGCCGAACCGCCGGGCCCGGGCCCGGCCGCCATCCCCCCCGATGTCCCCGGTGCCGGCCCCCCAGCGGAAGCGGTGCAAGGAAGACCCGGCCGATCCGAAGCTGAAGCAGCCCGAAACAGAAACCGACGATTGCCGCCAGGGTGTCGGGCCGGCCCAATTGAACGAAGCGGACCCGGCGGGCCGGCACCCGATGGACCGATCCCTCCGCCCCCTGCAGCCGGCGGACCACCCGGACCGCGCGGGCCCGGACCGAAACCGGCAGGCCGCTCCGGTCGATCCGCTCCAGCATTCGGGCCGGCTCCCGCCAATCGCCCCCTCCGGGAGAAAACCGCCAACTCACCCGACAGGCGGGACCGGCGGCGGTGCGCACCCGCTCGACCCGAAAACCGTCCGGCCGCAACCCGACCGATCGGAGGGCCGAACGGAGCGCCGGCAACGGCAACCCCAGATCGATCAATCCGGCCAGCAGCATGTCGCCGCTTCCTCCCGAGGAGGCGGCGTCCAGATATAACCGATTCATCGGGCGCGGAGGATCTGCGCGGCCAGGACTCCGGCGCCGAAACCGTTGTCGATGTTGACCAGCGCTACCCCCGGCGAACAGCTGTTGAGCATCGTCAAGAGGGCGGCGATCCCCCGGTAGGAGGCGCCGTAACCGATCGATGTGGGGACCGCGATCACCGGCGCCCGGGCCAGGCCGGCCACGACGCTGACGAGGGCCCCGTCCATGCCGGCGGCCACCACGATCACCTCAGCCCGGGCGATCCAGCGACGGTGAGCCAACAAGCGGTCCAGCCCGGCCACCCCGACATCGTACAGCCGCCGAACCGGCACCCGGGAAAGCTCCAGCGTCGCCGCCGCCTCCTCCGCCGCCGGAATGTCGCCGGTGCCGGCGGTCACGACCAGCGCCCGCCACCGCCCGGTTCGGCCCACGGACCGGCGGCCTGGAACCGCGGCCGCGATCCGGGCTTCCGGGAAATAGGTCAGCCACGGCAGGGCCTCACACAGCGAACCGGCCTGTTCCGGTTGGAGCCGCGTGACGAAAACCGGCTGGCGGCGCCGCCGAAGGAGGCGGGCCAGCGCGATGATCTGCTCGAGGGATTTTCCGGGGGCGAAAATCGCCTCGGGGAATCCCCGACGGCGCAGGCGGCCGGCGTCCAGTTTGGCGAACTTCAGATCGAGGAAGGAAGATCGGGAGCGCCGGGGAGCGGCCACGATTACAGCGTCAGAATCAGGGCCAGCAGGGTCAGGATGATCAGAACCGCGACGAGGTAGAAATCGTTGAAATAGAGGAAGTCGGCGATCCGTCCCCAGAAGGTCGTCCGGGCGCCGGGCGATTCGGAGCCGCCGGCCGGCTGGGCGGCGGGCCGGACCAACCAACGGGACCGTTCCTGACGAATGAAACGGTCCAGGTCCTCGGAACGGACCCGCAGAAGCTGACCCCCGATACGAAACGCCGGCAGGGTTCCCCGCCCGATCAACGCCTTGACATCATCGGGGGGCAAACTCAGCCGGCGGGCCGCCTCTTCGAGGGTCAGGAGCTTTTCTGAGCCGCCACCCACTCGTCTATCTTGTTCTTCTCGAACCGCCATTGGCCTCCCCGTTGAACCGCCGGGATCTTGCCGTCCTGGGCCCACCCCTCAACCAGCCGGAGATCCACTTCCAGATACTCCGAGACCTCCTGGGCGGACATCTGAGATTTCCCGCTCTGCTGCAAACCGGCACCCATGTGGACTTCCCCGTCCACCCGGGCCCCGGGCTGAATCTCCAGCGACGGCGTCCAGATCTCCCCCTGGAGCCGGGCCGGAGCGACCAGTTTCAGCGACTGTTTGGCGATGATTTTCCCGCGCACCTGCCCCGCAACCGTGATCATCTCCCCGGTGATCTCCGCTTCCACCCGGGCCCCCTCCCCGATCGTGAGGTCTCCGCGGGTCTGCAGGGTCCCGGAGAACCCCCCGCTGATCCGAAGCGCCACCGGCTCCTCGAAGATCAACGAACCCTGCATGTTGGCGGTCACATCCAGAACCTTGCCGTTGCTCTCTGGAAGATTCCTCTTGCGACCCAAAACGGACATATTCAGCCCTCCTTTAACGCCTGCGCTCCGGATCGGAGCCCTTCCAACGCGCTTCCATCTGCTTCTCGAAACGGGACAACCCGTACAACACCACAAGGACGATGCCGGTCGCGGTCACCCCGCCGACATAGAAGCCGGAACCGACCGCCAAACCGATGCCGGCGACCGCCCAGAGAGAAGCCGCCGTGGTCAGCCCCAGCACCTTGTCGGAGCGAAGCTGAATGATCGTCCCCGCTCCCAGGAAACCGATGCCGCTGACCACCTGCGCCCCCATCCGGGTCGGATCAATGGCCGCCCCTCCCTGGACATTCTCCCACAGATAGAGGCCGGTCAGGACAATCAAGGCGGAACCGAGGCAGACCAGGATATGGGTGCGCAGGCCGGCCGCCCGCCGCCCGGTCGCCTCCCTCTCCAAGCCGATCAGCCCGCTGAAGAGCGCGGCCATCACAAGCCGCAGGACGATCTCCGGATCGGAAACCATTAACTTAACCTTACACCCAGATCGGGGATCACTGTCAAGGGAGAAGTGGCGGGGATCACCCAGGCCCCCAGCCCTCCCACCATCGCCCCGTTATCGGTGCAGAGGGAAAAGGGAGGGATGGCAAGCCTCACCCCCGCCTCGCCGCAGGCCTCGGTCAGCCGCTCCCGCAAACGGCGGTTGGCGATCACTCCGCCGCCGACCGCCAGCCGCGGCCGGCCGGTCTCTTCGCAGGCGGCCAGCACCTTGCCGACCACCTCCTCCACGATCGCGCTCTGAAAGCTGGCCGCCATGTCGGCCACGAAGGCGTCGGAGAGCCGCCCCCCCCTGGCCTCCTCCCGGACCCGGTAGAAGACCGCGGTCTTGATGCCGCTGAGGGAAAAATCGTACGGCGTTCCCCGCTTGATCCGAGGGACGCTGAATTGGAAAGCATTCGGGTTCCCCCCTTCGGCCGCGCGCTGAATCTCCGGCCCGCCGGGAAACCCAAGCCCCAACAACTTGGCCACCTTGTCGAACGCCTCTCCGACCGCGTCGTCCCGCGTCTGTCCCATCAACTCGAAGTCCGACAGCCCCCGCATCCGGAGGATCGCGGTATGCCCCCCGGAGATCGCCAATCCCACCATCGGCTCCTCATGGGAGAAGGAGCCGGGCGGCATCACCGCGGCATACAGGTGGGCCTGCAGGTGGTTGACGCCGATCACCGGTTTCTTCCAGGCCAGCCCCAGCGCCTGAGCCGCGATCACCCCGACCGCCAGACACCCGGCCAGCCCCGGCCCCCGGGTCACGGCGATCCGGTCGATCCCGTCGGGCGTCACACCGGCCCGTTCCAACAGCACCTCCAACTCAGCGGTGAACAGCTCCAAGTGCGCCCGGGAGGCGATCTCCGGGACGACCCCGCCGAACCGCTGATGCTGCTTGAGACTGGAGGCGATCTGCGCTCCCAGCACCTCCCGGCCGTCGGCCACGAGAGCCAGGCCGGTCTCATCGCAGGAGGTTTCGATCCCTAAGACCAGCATCAGGAATCTCTTTCTTCCCGGGGCACTTCGGTCAGCTCCGAGACCGGGACAAACCGGTAGCCGGCCGCCTGCAGTTCCGGGATGATCGTCTCCAGCACCTGAACGGTGGAAACCCGGTCATGCCCGATCCCAACCGCCGCCCCCTCCCGGTCCACCCGGTGAATCAGCTCCATGAAGCGGGCCCGGATCACCTCCGGATCGGAATCGTTGTCGAGGAAGACGGCCCGTCTCGCGAAGGGGATCCCGACGGCGGCGGCCGTCTCCCGGCCGACCGAGGTGGGGATCACCAAGCTGTCCAGGAAATAGAGCCGCCGCCGCTTGAGTTCCGTCAAGAGAGTCCGCATCAAGCGCTGGTCGGAGGTGGCCTCCGATCCCTGATGATTCGAAACCCCCTTGGCGTCGGAAACGGTCCGGAGGGCCGAATCCAGATGATCCAGAATCTCGGCGTCGCTCATGTCGGTCGTCAGGGTCCCGGCCTCGACATGAATCCCCTGCCGTTCGGACTCCATCGGCAGGTGCAGGATCACCTCATGCCCTGCGGCGGCGGCCGCCCGGGAGACCGACCCCGAATACGGGACCGACGGCAGCACCGCGACCGTCAGCGGCACTTTGACCGATTTGAGAAACGAGAAATTCCTCTTGTTGTACCCCCAGTCATCGAGCACCAAGGCGATCCGGCCGCCGGAAACAGCCGGGCGCTTGACCGGAAGGGGAACGGTTGCCGAAGGCCTCGGCTTCGCCGGCTCCGTCTTCGGTTCCATCCGATGAGAAACGGCGGGACGCGTCGAACGAACGGCGGTCCGCAATTCCCGCACCTGGAAGAGGAGCAGGACCACTCCCCCCAAGGCCAGGAGGGCGACCGCCAGCGCCCAGCGGCCCGGATCAACCGGCGGCTTTTTCGGCATCCTGTTTCGGGAGTCCTTCCTTGAGCACCCGGATCGCCCGGATCACCATCGGATCGGAGGCGACCGGCGCCTCCTCTTCCGAATTGAACGCCGATTCCCGTCCCCCTTCGGGAGGCGGCTCCGGATGGATCTCCAAGTCCGGCTCAAGCCCCTGACCGTGGATCGACTGCCCGGATGGAGTGTAATAGAGGCTGGTCGTCAATCGAACCGCCGAGCCGTCGGAAAGGGGGATTACCGTCTGAACCGACCCCTTCCCGAAGGTCTTTTCCCCCAGCAGCACCGCCCGGCCGTGATCCCGAAGAGCGCCGGCCACGATCTCGGAGGCGGAGGCGGAGCCGCCGTTGACGAGGACGACGATCGGTTCGCCCAGGATCGGATCCCGGGCGCGGGAGGAAAACTCCATGTTCTGGTCGGGAACCCGTCCCTTCGTGTAGACGATGAGCTTGCCTTCCGGCAGAAAGGCCTGCGCCACCTCCACTGCGACATCCAGGAGCCCCCCCGGGTTGTTCCGCAGGTCCAGGATCCACCCCTCCGGGCTTTCCTTTCGGAGCTGCTTGAGCGCCTTCAGCAAATCCCGCGGGGTATTGTCCTGGAACTCGACGATCCGGGCATAGCCGATCTTCCCCGGAAGCATCTGGACCGCCTTGATCGAGGGGATCCGGATGACCGAACGCTTCAGCTGAACATCGAAGACCTGTTTTTCGCTCTCCCGCAGGATCGTCAAGACAACCGTGCTGCCCGGCTTGCCCCGCAGCTGCTTGACCGCCTCATGCAGCGCAATCCCCCGGGTGGAGTTGCCGTCGATCTTGACGATCCGGTCCCCCGGCTTGAGGTTCGCCTGGGCGCTCGGCGTCCCCTCCATCGGGGAGACGATCGTCAGCACCTCCTCGTCCGAAAGGGTAATCTCCATCCCCAACCCGCCGAACTCTCCCCGGGTCTCCACCTGCATCTCCCGAAAGGCCTCCGGATCCAGGAATTGGCTGTGGCGGTCCAGCGCTCCGATCATCCCCTTGAGCGCCCCGTAAACCAGCTCCTTGGGGCCGACCGGCTCCACATAGTCGGAGCGGATCACCGTCATCGCCTCGGCCAGCAGTTCGATCCGGCGGAACAGCTCCTCCCGCTCCTCTCCCCGGCCGGCCGCCCAGGAGAAACCGCCCACCAGGAAGACCAGCGCCAGCGCCAACCATCCGATCCGCCGCCTCATCGGGCAAGCAGCTCCTTGAGCAGCTCCTGAGCGACCGCCGGAGAGGCGGCCCCCCGGGTCTTGCGCATCAATTGTCCCACCAGGAACATCAAGGTCGTCTCCTTCCCCCCCCGGTAATCCTCGACCGCCTTGGCCTGTTCCCGGATCACCTCCTCGGCGGCAGCGGTCAGAGCCGACTTGTCCGTCACCTGGCTCAACCCCTTTTTCTCGACCAGTGCCTTCGGGGAGATGCCGCTCTTGAGGCACTCCACGAGCAGCTCCTTGGCCATCTTCCCGCTGATCTTTCCGGAATCAACCAGGGTGATCAGTTCCACCAGGCGTTCCGGCCCGAACCCGAGGGCCGCGACATCCGCCGCCCCCCGGGCGTTCACCTCCCGGGCCAAATCCCCGAGGATCCAGTTGGCGATCGGCTTGGCCGCCGCCCCCTTCCCGGAGGCCTTGAGCGCCGCCTCAAAGTAGTCGGCGGTCCCCTGGGCGGCGGTCAGGGCGGCGGCATCCGCCTCACTCAAACCGAGCGCGGTGAGGCGCTCCGCCCGCTGCCGGGGCAATTCCGGCAGGGTTCGCCGAATCTCGGCGACCCAGGCCGATTCCACGACGACCGGCGGCAGGTCCGGCTCGGGGAAGTAGC
>PCVW01000044.1:12788-39285 GCA_002787095.1 Candidatus Omnitrophica bacterium CG11_big_fil_rev_8_21_14_0_20_64_10
CCTGGGCCACGCGCCCGCCTCCAGCGATCACCTCCCGCTGCCGCGCGATCTCATAATCCAGCGCCCGGGCCACCGCCCGGAAGGAGTTGAGGTTCTTGATCTCCACCTTGGTCCCCAGTTTCTGGGGGTCGTCGGAGACCGAAACATTCGCGTCGCACCGGAGCGACCCCTTTTCCATGTCGCAGTCGGAGACCCCGAGGTACTGCAGGATCCCCTTCAAGGTTTTCAGATACGCGTAGGCCCTGGCGGAATCCCGCAGATCCGGCTCCGAGACGATCTCCAGCAGCGGCACGCCGGCCCGGTTGAGGTCCACCAGCGAGGTCTGTTCCCCCGGCTTGTGCACCAGCTTGCCGGCATCCTCTTCCATATGGACCCGATGAACCCGAACCCGCTGTCCCTCCGCTTCGACATAGCCGTTCGATCCCAACGGCAGATCGTACTGGGAGATCTGGTACCCCTTCGGCAGATCGGGATAGAAATAATTCTTTCGATGGAAGACCGCCCGGTCCCGCACCGAGCAGTTGAGCCCCAGCGCGGTCCGGATCCCCAGCAGCAGCACCTGCCGGTTGAGGACCGGCAGCACCCCCGGCATCCCGAGGCAGACCGGGCAGACCTGGCTGTTGGGCTGGGCCCCGAAGCGGGTGGGGCAGCCGCAGAAGATCTTCGAGTCGGTGTTCAACTGCACATGCACCTCCAGCCCGATCGTGGGGGTCAGTTCCCGCATGGGGCCGCCTTTTGGTGCCAGTCGGTCCGTTCCTGATACGCCCCGCCGATCCGGAACAAGGTCTCCTCAGCAAAGGGGGCGGCAATCAGCTGGAGGCCGATCGGCAATCCCTTTCCGGTGAAACCGCACGGCACCGAGAGGGCCGGCACGCCGGCCAGATTGACCGAGATCGTCAGGATATCGGAGAGGTACATCGTCAGCGGATCATCCAGCTTCTCTCCCAACCGGAAGGCGGCGGTCGGAGTGGTCGGCACCGCCAGCGCGTCCACCCGCTCCCAATTCTCATCGAAGTCCCGTTTGATCAGGGTCCGGGCCTTGAGCGCCTGGCCGTAATAAGCGTCGTAGTAGCCGGAAGAGAGAACAAAGGTCCCCAGGATGATACGGCGTTTCGCCTCCGGACCGAACCCGGCCTCCCGGCTCTTCAGGTACATGGCCTCCATGGAGTCAGCGGCGGCCCGGGGACCGTACCGGACCCCGTCGAACCGGGCCAGATTGGAGCTGGCCTCCGCCGGGGCCAGCACATAGTAGGTGGGGATCGCGTACTCGGTGTGCGGCAGGCAGACCGGTTGAACCGCGGCGCCGGCTTTCTTCAGCTCCTCCACCGCCCGCTCCACCGCCGTCCGAACCTCCGCCTCCAATCCCTCCGAGAAGAACTCCTTCGGGATCCCGATCCTGAGACCCTGGATGCCCCGCCCCATCCCTTTCACATAATCGGGGACCGGCGCGTCGGAGGAGGTGGCGTCGCTCGGGTCCTGGCCGGCGATCACCTGCAGGAGGCGGGCGTTGTCCCCCACCTCCCGGGTCAAGGGACCGATCTGATCCAGCGAGGAAGCGAAGGCCACCAACCCGTAGCGGGAGACCCGCCCGTAGGTGGGCTTCAGCCCCGCGACGCCGCAGAAGGCGGCCGGCTGGCGGATCGAGCCGCCGGTATCGCTGCCGAGCGCCCCCGGAATCATCCGGGCCGCCACCGCCGCGGCCGAGCCGCCGCTGGAACCGCCCGGCACCCGCTGAAGGTCCCAGGGATTGCGCGTCGGTTTGACCGCCGAGAACTCGCAGGAGGAGCCGAAGGCAAACTCATCCATGTTCGCCATCCCGACGAGGAGGGCGCCGGCCCGCTTCAGGCGGGCGACGACCGTCGCGTCGTACGGCGCCTTGAAGCCGGCCAGGATCTTGGAAGCGCAGGTGGTGGGGACCCCCTCGACGCAGATGTTGTCCTTGATCAGCAGCGGGACCCCCCACAGCGGTGTGGCGCTGGTCGGCCCTCCTCCCTGTTCCAGTTGGCGGGCCGCTTCCCGGAGGCGCTGCGGATCACTCCAGAGGAGGGCCTGTACCTTCGGCTCCACCGCTTCGATCCGTTTGAGCACCCCCTCGACCGCTTCCCGGGGGGTCAGCTCCTTTTGGCGGTAGGCCGTCTGAAAACCGGCGATCGTCTCAGGAAGCTTCAATGACCGGCGGGACCTTGAAGAAAGGTCCCTCCTTCTCGGGGGCGTTCTGAAGGGCCTGATCGGGGGAAAAACCGGGCCGGGCGCGGTCCTCCCGCATGGGGGCCGACTGTTTGAGCAGATGGGCGGTCGCGGGAACCTCCCGGACCGGAAGGGCCTTGAGCTTCTCGACGAACCGGAGGATCCCATCCAACTGAGGGGAAAACTTGTCCAACTCCTCAGGGCTCAGGGCGATGCGGGAGAGCTTCCCTAAATAGTCAACGGTGTCGCGCGAAATGGCCACAATGACTCATCCTAGCAAAACGAAACGGTTTAAGTCAACGAAGCGGCCAGCCGGGTCAGCATCCCCAAATCGAGGGTCTCGGCCCGGACCGTGGGGGAAATCCCCGCCGCGTGAAGGCGCTTCAGAAGCTCCTCCCGAGCCAGTTGGTTGAAGCCGGTCAATCCATTGAGCAGGGTCTTGCGCCGGTGGGTAAACAGATGCCGGGTCAGCCGCAGGACCGGCTCCTCCAACTCCGGCGGGACCGCCGGCTGAGCCAGCGCGTCCAACTTGAGCACCGCCGAGACCACCCGGGGGCGGGGATAAAAAGCGCCGGCATGAATTCGAAAGGCGATCTTCGGCACAAACCCAACCCGGGTCAGGACCGAAAGACTGGAATAGGCCCGGCGGCCGGGGGCCGCCACAATCCGGTCGGCCACCTCCTTCTGGATCGTCAGCACCGCCCGGCGGATCCATTGCCGGTGGGTCACCAACGCCTCGATAATCGGACTGGTCAGGGCGTACGGAATGTTGCCGGCCACCAGCAGGGATTTTTCCCGACCGCCAGCCAGCGCGGCCCAATCCACCTTCAGGATGTCGGAGCGAACCAACTGCAGGTGATCGACCGTCTTGAACCGGTCGGTCAGCACCTCCAGGAACTTCCGGTCCTTCTCCACCGCGATCAACCGCCCGGCCCGGAAAATCAGCTGTTCGGTCAACGCCCCCAGCCCCGGGCCGATCTCCAGCACCGTGTCCTCGGCCGTCGGTCCCAACGCCTCGGCGATCCGGGCCAGCACCCCCCCATCCACGAGAAAATGCTGCCCCATCCGCTGAGGGAAGATCCCCAGTTGGTACTTGAGAGCAATCGCCTTGATTTCCGGGATGTTCACCGGATCTTCCGGCCTCGGACCGCCAGGGAGGCGGCCAGATGGAGGGCCGCCCGCATGGAGCGGGGGTCCACCTGACCCGTTCCGGCCAGATCGAAGGCGGTCCCATGGACTGGAGAGGTCCGGACAAAAGGGAGCCCCAGGGAGAGCTGCACCGCCTCAGCCCAACCGATGAGCTTGATCGGGATCAGCGCCTGATCATGGAACAAAGCCACCGCGGCATCCCATTTCTCTTCAGCGGTCTCCCGCATCAGGGTGTCGGCCGGGATCGGGCCGGCCACCTTTCCCCGCAGGCGGCGGACCGCCGGCAGAAGGAGCCGTCGCTCCTCCCCGCCGAAGAGCCCCCCCTCCCCCCCATGGGGATTGAGGGCGGCCAGGGCGATTCGGGGGCGGCGGATCTTGAACTGCGTTTGAAGCCCCTGGTAAGTGGCGCGGCAAGTTTCGACGATTTTGGAAACCGTCAGCCGATTCGAGAGGGAGCGAATCGGCGCGTGGGTGGTCACGAGACTGGCCCGGAAGTTTCGGGTGACGAACATCATCGTCGGCCGGGCAGAGAATTTTTGGGCCAGGTATTCGGTGTGCCCCACCCAACGGATGCCGGCCCGGACAACCGCCTCCTTGGAGACCGGCGCGGTCACCAGGGCGTCGGCCCGCCCCTCCCGGATCTCGGCCACCGCCTCCTCCAGACAAGCCCAGGCGGCCCGACCGCCGGCGGCCGAAACCTTCCCCCGTTTCAGCCCCGGGGGCACATGAGCCAGATCGATCCAACGGCTCCGCTTCCAGGGGAAGCGGAGCCGCAGGCGGCGGGCCAACGCGGTCAGGAATTTGAGATCGCCGACCACGGTAATGGAAGCGGAAGAAAGCGGAGACTGCAGCGCCTTGAGAAGGACCTCCGGACCGATACCGGCGGGGTCCCCCATCGTGACCAGGAGCCGCGGCCGAAGTGTCCCGGTGTCTTTATTTGATGGAGATGTAGGCATCCGCTTTCAGCTCCTGGATCCAGGACTGGAGGCGCTGAGCGGTCTTCTCGCGGTAGAGCCGGTTGCGGATGATCCCCTGGACCTCTTCAAGCGGCGCCTGGCGGGACGGACGGATCGAATCGGCCCGAAAGATGTGGTAGCCGGTCTCGGTCTTGATCACCGGAGAGATCTCCCCGGCCTGCAGGGAGAAGAGAACCTCCTCTATTTCGGGGACCACCTTCCCCTTCTCCACGAGACCGGCCCGTCCCCCCTGGGGGGCGCTCGGCCCATCGGAGAAACGGCGGGCCAGTTCCGCGAAATCCTCCCCCTGAAGGATCCGGTTGCGCAGGTCCTCGGCCAGCGCCTTGGCCCGGAACTGATCCAGGGTGTCCTTGGAGCGGATCAGGATCGTGGAGACCTCGATCGCCTGCGGGACGACGAACTGATCGCGATGCTGCTCGTAGATCGCGGTGATTTCCGAAGGGGAGACGCTGACCCGGGAGCGGACCTGCCGGCCGATCAACTTGTCGATCGTCAGCTGGTCCCTGAGGCGGCTGCGCAGGTCGTCCAGGGTCATCCCCTGCTGAGCCAGCCCCTGCTGAAACTGCTGGGGATCGCTGAACTGGCCTCGCATTTCTGCCAGCGCCTCATCCACCTCCTCGGTGGAGACGGTCACCGGCTCGGGGGTCCCGATCTTCCCCTTGCCGAACTCGATCGGAGAAGGGTTCCGGGCCTCCTGCAGAAGGAGACGCTCCTGGATCAATTGATCCAGGACGAAACGGCGCAGCCGTTCGGTCTCCTGATGGATCTTCTCGGGGTCCGCTTCGGAGGCATGCAGCTGCATGTAGAGCGGCGCCAGCGCCCGATCCAGTTCCGCCTGGGTGATCACCTCGTCATTGACCACCGCGACGATCCGGATCTGGTCGGCGCCGGCCGGCGGCGCGAAAGAAAGACAAACCAGCGCGAGAAGCAGCCCCGCCAAAAATCTCATCGCTTCAGGAACCTTGCGACGGCGCCTCACCCGGGATCCCCCCGCCGGGAGCCTCGGCCGGGGCGGCGGACACCGCCGGCTGGAAAGCCGGCTCTACCTGGATCGTGGCGCCGGCCCGCATCGCCTGGATCGCCTGCTCCACCAACCGCTGCTTCTTCTGCTCGGCGATCTGGCTGGAAATCTGCCCCTGGACCTCCTCCAGCGGCCGGGTGCGGGCAGCCTTCTTCTCGGTCAGCAGGATGATGTGGTATCCGAATTCGGTCTGCACGATCCCCGAGGTCTGGCCGATACCGAGAGACTTGACCGCCTCTTCAAAAGCGGGGATCAGCTGCCCCTCGGAGAAAAGGCCGAGGTCTCCGCCCCGGACGGCGGTCGGATCCATCGAGACCTGCTTGGCCACCTCCTCAAACGGTTCGCCCCCCTTGACCCGCTTGAGGGCCGCCTCCGCCTCCTCCCGGGTCTTGACCAAAATGTGGCTGGCGCGGAAGCGTTCCGGCTCCTGGAAGCGGTCCAGATTCGCCTGATAGACCTGGGCAATCTCCTCCGGAGCCACCGACACCTCCGCCTTCTCCCGCATCACCTCCAGCAGGCGCCCCAGCAGGATCTGCCGCTTGGCCTCTTCAACCAGACGAAGCACCTCCGCGTCCCGCTCCAAACCCCGGGAACGGGCCTCCTGCATCAGCAGAGTCTCGGTGATCATCTCCTGAAGCAGCCGCTTTTTGTCGTTCCGCAGGGCCGCCCGGGTGGAGGGATTCAGTCGGGCCATCCGATCCTCCACCTCCTTTTCGCTGATCACCTTGCCGTTGACGGTCGCCGCCGGCTTGCCGCCGCCGCAGCCGAGAATTCCACCCAAACCAAAGAGGACCGCGAGGAAAAATGCTGGGTGCGGGAATGCTGTCCGGTTCATCGTTCTCCTTTACTGTGGGTTCAAGAGCTAAGCAACGAGTTTCTATTGTATCAGAGCCGGGGAGCGACGAAGCCGCTCAATCTCCCCCTTCAGGAGGCGGCAGTAGAGATCAAACCCGACCGCGGCGATGTGGCCATGCTGTTCGGTCCCCAGCAGGTTGCCGGCCCCCCGCAGCTGCAGGTCCTGCAGGGCAATCTGGAAACCGGCCCCGAGACTGGAAAACTCCTCGACCGCCTTGAGCCGTTTCCGGGCCTCGCCGGTCGGCGGCGTCTTCGGCGGCGTCAGGAAGAGGCAGTGGGCCTGCCGGGTGAACCGCCCCACCCGTCCCCGCAGCTGGTACAGGTCGGCCAGGCCGAACGAGTCGGCCCGGAAAACCACCATCGTGTTGGCGTTGGGGATGTCAATCCCCGACTCCACGATCGCGGTCGAGACCAGGATGTCCGCGGCATGCCGCATGAAAGCCAGCATCCCCTGCTCCAGGGCATGAGGGGGCATCTGCCCGTGGGCGACGACGACCCGGGCCGAGGGGACCAGGCGGCGGATCAGGCCGGCCACCTTCTCGATCCCCTCGATCCAGGGATGGATCACGAAGGCCTGCCCCCCGCGCTTCAGTTCCCTCGCCAGCGCCTGCTGAACAGGCGCATCGGCCGCCTCCAGGACTTGGGTCCGGACCGGCAGCCGTTCGAACGGCGGGGTGTCGATCAGCGACATCGCCTTGGCCCCCATCAGGGCCTGGTACAGGGTGCGGGGGATTGGGGTCGCCGTCAGGGTCAACACATCCACCTCGGCCCGGAGCCGCTTGAAATGCTCCTTGTGCCGGACGCCGAACCGCTGCTCCTCGTCCAGGATCAGCAGCCCCAGCTCCCTGAAGCGGACATCCCCGGAAAGGAGCCGGTGGGTGCCGATCAGGATGTCCACCTGCCCGGCCGCCAGGCGCTTCAGGATCTCCGCCTGACGGGATTTGGTCTGAAAACGGCTGAGCATCTCCACCGCCACCGGAAAGGAGGCCATCCGCTTGGAGAAGGTGGCGGCATGCTGTTCGGCCAGGATCGTCGTGGGGCACAGGAGCGCCACCTGCCGCCCGCCGCTGACCGCCTTGAAGGCGGCCCGCAGCGCCACCTCGGTCTTCCCGTAGCCGACATCGCCGCAGAGGAGCCGGTCCATCGGCCGGGGGGCCTCCATATCCTGCTTCACCTCCGCGACCGCCCGGACCTGTCCGGCCGTCTCCGGATAAGGGAAGTCCGCCTCCAGTTTCCTTTGCCAGTCGCTGTCGGGGGGAAAAGCGAAGCCGGCCCGGCTGGCCCGGCGAGCCTGCAGGTTCAGCAGCTCCGCGGCGACGGTCCGGGCCCCCCGGCGGGCCCACGCCTTGGTCCGATCCCAGTAGCGGGTCCCCAGCCGGGAGAGCTTCGGGGGGCGCCCCTCAAAACCGATGTACTTCTGGATCAAATGCAATTCGTCCAGCGAAACGGTGAGCCGGTCCCCGCCGGCGTATTCCAGGACCACCTGCTCCCGAACCCCCTCCGGGGAACGGACCTTCTTGAGCCCCAGGTACCGGCCGATCCCATGCCCCACATGGACGACGAAATCCCCGACCCGGATGTCCACGAACGGATCGATCGGTGCCGACTCATCGAGGAAGATGTGCTTGACCGACTGCCGCAGGGCCCGCCGCGCCAGCCGCTGGGTCGGCAGAACCAGCAGAACCTCATGGTCCAGGAAGGGGACCCCGGTCTGGGGGTGGACCGACCGGAGCCGATGCAGGGTGTTGCCGTCCAGTTCGATCCGGACCGGCGCCTCGAATCCCTCCGGAAAGATGTCCAGGACGCCCCCCCGGACGGAGAGCTCCCCCGGGTCCGAGACCTTCGGGACCCGATGATAGCCCCGGCCGACCAGGTCGGTCAGCAGTTCGGAGAGATCCAGCGTCTGCCCCCGGCAGAGCTTCAGCGTTTCGGCGGGTGTGGACATGATTCTATTTTACAGCGGGAAGCGGAAGGCGTCGGGGCGCTACATCCGGGCGGGGAGGGAGACCCCGAGGAGCTTGAGCCCATTGGCGATCACGGTCCGGACCCCCTGGATCAGCTGCAGGCGGGTCGCAGTCAGGACCGGATCGTCTCCGACCACCCGGTGCCGGTCGTAGAATCGGTGGAACGCCTCGGCGACTCCCTGCAGGTAGGGGATGACACCGAACGGCTCCCGGTTCCCCGCGCAGCTCTCGACGACCGCCGGAAAATCCCGAAGCGCTTTGAGCAGGTCCAGCGTTTCCGGCTCCGAGAGGCGGCCCGGGTCGGGTTGGGCGGAGCCCCCCTCCCCCTGCCGCAGGATCCCGGCAATCCGGGCGTGGGCGTACTGGATGTAGTAAACGGGGTTCTCCAGCGTGTGCTGCTTGGCCAGCTCCAAGTCGAATTCCAGGTGGGCGTCCATCTTGCGAAGCAGGAAGAAGAAACGGGCCGCGTCCACCCCCACCTCATCCATGACCTCGGTCAGGGTGATGAACTCCCCCTCCCGAGTGGACATTGGAATCACCTTGCCGGCCCGCTTCAGAGTGCAGAGCTGGACCAGCCGGATCTCCAAACGCTCCGGATCGAAGCCCATCGCCTGCACCGCCGCCTTCAGCCGCGGGATGTAGCCATGGTGGTCCGGCCCCCACAGGTTGATCAGGCGGGCCGCCCCCCGTTCGAATTTCTTGCGGTGATAGGCGATGTCGGCGGCGATGTAGGTGAGCCGGCCGTCGGAACGGATCACGACCCGGTCCTTGTCATCCCCGAAGGCGGTGGAGCGGAGCCACCAGGCCCCCTCCTGCTCGTAAAGGTGCCCCCCCTGCTTAAGCCCCTCCAGGGTCTTGCCAAGATACTGGTCCTGTTCCAGGGAACTTTGCGGAAACCACGCGTCGAAGCGGACGCCGAACCGCTCCAACTCTCCCCGGATCTGTTCGGTCAGGCGCTCCGCCCCAAGCTTCCGGGCCTTGGCCTCGGCATCGGCCGCCTGCAGGCCGTCGGTCCCCAACTGATCGGCCAGCGTCCGGGCGATCTGACGGACATAGTCTCCCTTGTATCCCTTTTCCGGGAACTCGGCCGGCAGGCCGGCGATTTCCCGGGCCCGGGCCAGCACCGACTTGCCCAGCAAATCAATCTGGGTCCCCTCGTCGTTGAGGTAATACTCCCGGCGGACCGAGAAACCGGCGAAATCCAGCACCGCCGCCAGCGCATCCCCGACCACCGCCTGGCGGCCATGGGCCACCGACAGAGGACCGGTCGGATTGGCCGAGACGAACTCCACGAGGACCGACTCCCCGGCTCCCATCTGGGTCCGGCCGTACCGCTCCCCCTGCGCCAGGATCTCCCCCAACTGCTGCTGCAGATAGGCCGGCGCCAGGAAGAAGTTGACGAAGCCGGGCGGCTTGAGTTCCACTCGGGCAACCCGCTCCTTGAGCGGAGATTGGGCGATCGTTTCCTTCAGGGAGGCCGTCAGCTCATCCGCCAGCGTTTTGGGAGCGGTCTTCAGGCGCGACGCCAACTGCATCGCGATGGAGGTGGAGAGGTCGCCGTGCGCGCGTTGCCGCGGGACCTCCAGCTGGACGGCAGAGGCCGGCAGGCCGGCGGCCTCAAGCTTCGAGGCGACGGCCCCTTCAATCAGGGTCCGAAGGTCGGTTTCCAGGGTGGACATGGGAAAAGTCAGCGTCGGGAAGAAGCCGCCGGCTCGGAAACACCGCCCGGCACCGGCAGGCGGGGAGCATCGGCCCACAACCGTTCCAAACCGTAAAAACCCCGGGCTTCCGTGGAGAGAACATGGGCCACCACCGAACCGGCATCCACGAGAACCCATCCCCCGGCCGGATCCCCCTCACAGCGGGCCGCGCCGCTCTTCCGGGAGAGCGCTTCCTGAATGTCGTCGGCAATCGTCTGGAGGCGCCGGGCGGAGGTCGCCGAACAGATCACGAAGAAATCAAAGCTGAAGGAGAGTTTCCTGAGATCCAGGACAACGATCTCCTCCGCCCGGGCGTCCCGGGCCGCCGCGGCCGCGGCGAGCGCGGCCTGTCGCGTGGACCGGCTTACGATGGTTTGAGAATCCGGTAAAGCCCCGTCCCGCAGTCCGGGCACTTCCCCTTCATCGCCGGACGGCCGTTCTTCATCGTCACCTGCTCGGCGTTCGCCATCTGCTTCTTGGCCTTGCACTTAACACAATAGGCTTCCATTTCCAAGTCTCCTTTTCGAATTCAAAAACGACCGTCAGGAGGGTACCACGCCCTCCCATACCGGTCAACCCACCTCTCCACCCTCCCGATCCCCGGCCGGTTGGGCTCAGTCCCCTTCGATTTCCCCCACAATCTCCTCGATCATATCCTCCAGCGTGACCAGGCCAACCGTCTTCCCCTGCGCGTCGGTCACAATCGCGATCTGGATCCGCCGCTTCTGCAGCTCCCGCAGCAGCTCGCTGACCGACCGGTCCGGCTGCACCTTGTAAGCGGGATGCAGCAGGTCGGCCAGGACGATCAGGTCCTTCTCCCGCCAGACATGCAGCAGCTCCTGAGCATACAGGATCCCGACGATCTCCTCCGGAGAACCCCGGTAGACCGGGATCCGGGAGTGTCCCTCCTCGGTCAGCACCCGCAGGATCTCCTCATGGCCGGCCTGCTCCGGCACCGCGACCATCTGGCCGACCGGAACCATCACATCCTTGACCTTCTGATCCCCGAATTCGAAGACCCGGTGCAGCAAGGTCCGCTCATGCTCCCCGAGCACCCCTTCCTCCTTCCCCAGCTGGATCATCAGCTTGATCTCCTCCTCGGTGACCAGCGGAGAACGGGATCCCACCTCCACGCCCATCAGGTGCAGCAGAAAGGAGCTCAGGGCGGAGAAGAAACGGGAGACCGGCCCCAGGACCTTCAGGAGGACCTTCATCCCCGGCGTGATCGCCAGACTCACCCGGGCCGGGTAACGGATCGCGAACACCTTCGGGGTAATCTCTCCGAAAAGCAGGATCACCGACCCCATCAAGACCGTCGCGACGGGGATCCCCCATTGGGGTCCCAACCAGCCGATGCAGAGGGCCGCCCCGATCGAGGAAATCGCAGTGTTGATGAAGTTGTTGGCGACGACGATCGAGGTGATCACCTGATCCAACCGCTTGGTCAACTCCTGCAGCCCCCGGGCGTTACGGACCCCCTGGTCCACGAGATGGCGCAGCCGGATCCGGGACAATGCCACCAGTCCGGTCTCCGAAAGGGCGCAGAAGGCGGAGGCGGCCAGCAGGAACAGCAGCAGGAGGATCTGTCCCGTCCCGGTCACCCCACCCCTCCGCGGTAAAGTCCTTTCTCCCGGATGTAGGCGGCGACCGGAGCGGGAACGAGCGCCTCGATCGACTCGCCCTCTTTCACCCGGCGCCGGATCTCCGAGGCGGAAATCGGTTCGGTCCGGACCGGGACCGACAGAAGCTTGTCCGAGAACGGCAGTTTCTTCTTCGGGATGCCGGGGCGCTGGATCACCGCAAAACGGACCTGTTCCAAGAGCGTTTCAATCCGCTTCCAAACCGACAGCTCCTCGGCCGCGTCCGATCCCAGAAGAAAATACCATTGGGTCCCCGGCGCGTCGTACAGACTCTTCAGCTGATAGACGGTATCCACGCTGTAGGAAGGCCCCCCGCGGTCCAGCTCAATCCGGGAGACCCGGAAGGCAGGCGTTCCGGCGATCGCCCGCTTGACCATTTCATAACGATCCTCCGCCTCCGCCCCTTCCACAATCCCCTTCAGGGGGGGATTCTTGCAGGGGACCCAGATCAACTTCTCCAGGCTCAGCTCCACCCGGGCCCCCTGCGCCGCCTGCAGATGGCCGTTGTGGACCGGGTTGAAAGTGCCGCCAAAGATCCCGATCCGCTTCACCCCGCCCGCACCTGTCCCTTTCCCCGCACCAGATACTTGTAGGTCGTCAGTCCCTCAAGCCCCATCGGACCGCGAGCATGAATCTTGTCGGTGGAGACCCCCACCTCGGCCCCGAGCCCGAACTGCCCCCCGTCGGTGAAACGGGTCGAGGCGTTGTGGTAGACGCAGGCCGAATCGATCTCCGCCAGGAACCGTTCGGCGTTCCGCTTCGATCGGGTCACGATCGCGTCGGAGTGTCCGGAACCGTGCCGCCGGATGTGGGCGATCGCCTCCTCGAGAGAGGGGACCACCCGGATCGACAGAACCTTGGCCAGATACTCGGTGTCCCAATCCTGCGGTTGGGCCGCCTGGACCAAACGGCCGGCCAGGATCTTCCGGACCGTCGGGTCCCCCCTGAGCTCCACCCCGGCCGCGGCGTACCGCTCATAAAGAGCCGGCAGAAATTTGGGAGCTGCCTGCCGGTGGATCAGCAGGGTCTCCATCGCGTTGCAGACGCCGGGCCGCTGGACCTTCGCGTTGTAGGCGATGCGCTGCGCCATCCCCAAATCGGCGGAGGCATCCACAAAAGTGTGACAAACGCCGTGCGTCTGCTTGATCACCGGCACCCGGGCGACCTCCATGACCCGGCGGATCAGGCCCATGCCGCCCCGGGGGATCACCAGATCCACCAGACCGATCTGCCCCAGCAGGATGGCCACCGCCCGGCGGTCGGTTGTCTGGACCAGCTGCGCCGCGCCGGCCGGCATCCCGGCGCTCCGCCCCGCCTGCTCCAGCGTCCGAAAGATCGCCCGGTTGGAATCGAACGCTTCGGAGCCCCCCCGCAAAATCACGCTGTTGCCGGATTTCAGGCACAGCCCCGCGCAGTCTGCCGTCACATTGGGCCGGGCCTCATAGACGATCCCGATCACCCCGATCGGCACCCGAACCTTGGAAATCTTGATCCCCTGTGCCGCTGTCCACTGGGCGATCCGCTCCCCGACCGGATCCTTGAGGCGGGCGACCTCAAAAAGCCCTTCGGCCATCTCCCGAATCCGCTTCGGATTCAGCAGCAACCGGTCCAACAGCGCCCCGCCGATCCCCTTCTGCTTAGCCCGGCGCATGTCCCGGCCGTTGGCCGATAGAATGGTCCGGCCGCCGGCGATCAACCCCCTCCCCATCCCCCGAAGGATTTGGTTCTTGCGGGCCGTTTTCATGACCGCCAACTGCCAGGCCGCCCGCCGGGCCGTCAGCGCCATGCGGCGGATCTGAGATTCCAAACTCCCCCCGCTCATCTTCACGCCTCCAGAATCACCAGTTCGTCGCGATGAATCACTTCTTCGGCCTTCCGCCCCAGGGCGGAAGCGACCGCCTGGGAATTCATCCCCCGGATCTGCTCCAGTTCCCGGCTTCCATAACGGGTCACCCCCCGGGCGAACTCCCCGCCTCCGGCGACGCAGACCGCCACCAACTCCCCCCGCTCAAAAGTGCCCACAACCTCCTTCAAACCGGAAGCCAGCAGGGAGCTGTTGCGGCGAACCAACGCGGCATGAGCGCCGCCGTCCACCATGAGGCTCCCCTTCGGGCGGCCGGTGAAGGCCAGCCACCGCTTGCGGGCCTTGAGTTTCCCGCCGGCCCGGGGGAGGAACAGGGTCCCAGCCAGATGTCCCTCCAGCAGAATCGCGCTGAGCACCCCCGGGCGCTTTCCATCGGCCAGCACCATCGGGATGCCGCTGGCCATCGCGATCCGGGCGGCCGCCAGCTTGCTGACCATCCCGCCGGTCGAGGTGGCGCGGCCGGCCCCGCCGCAAAGCCGCTCCAACTCCGGCGTGATCCGCTCCACGAGCGGAATCAGTTCCGCGCCGCCCGGCGTCCGCCGCTCGAACCCCTCCACATTGCTGAGATTCACCAGCAAGTCGGCATCCATCAGATGGGCGGTCAGCGCCGCCAGCTCATCGTTGTCTCCGAATCGGATCTCCTCCACCGAGACGGTGTCGTTTTCGTTGACCACCGGCACCACCCCGGCGGTCAGGAGCGCCTGCATCGTGGCCCGGGCGTTGAGGTAGCGGGTCCGTTTCGAGAGGTCCTCCCGGGTCAGCAAAATCTGGCCGACCTTGAGCTCATGGCGGCCAAGCGCCCGGGCGTACACTTCGATCAGCCGCCCCTGCCCCACCGCCGCGGCCGCCTGGGACCGGGCCAACTCCCGGGGCCGCTGTTTCCAATCCAGAAGACCGAGACCGGCGCCGATCGCCCCGGAGCTGACGCAGATCACCTGGCGGCCGGCCCGGCACAGAGCGGCCAGATCGTCGGCCAATGCCCCGACGCGCCCTTCGTCGAGCAGATTCCGGTCGTCGGTCAGGACCGAGGTCCCCACCTTGACGACCACCCGCTTGACCCCTTCAAAACGATTCATAACGCCCGCAATTGCTCCTCAATCCGCCGGATCAACTGTTCCAGCCCATCGCCGGTCTTCGCCGAAACCGGGATCGGCTCAACACCGGCCTCCTTCATAAACCGCTTGAGATTCTCCGCCGACGCCGGCTCATCCATCTTGTTGGCCGCCACGATCTGCGGCTTGGCCGCGACGGCCTCCCGGTAAGCGGCCAACTCCCGGTTGAGCTGCCGGTAATCCTGCACCGGATCGCTCCCCGACTGCCCCGCCATGTCCACCAGGTGGACCAACAGCCGGGTCCGCTCGATGTGCCTCAAAAAATCCAGTCCCAACCCCCGTCCTTGCGACGCCCCCTCGATCAGCCCCGGGACATCCACCGCGAGGAACCGGAAATCATCCGGACCGACGGCCATCCCCAGGACCGGGTGCTTGGTCGTGAACGGGTAAGGGGCGGTCCTCGGATGGGCCGCGGAGATGCGGGAAAGTAGAGTGGACTTGCCGGCATTGGGCATCCCGACGATCCCGACATCGGCCAGCAGTTTCAACTCCAACGCGAGGATCCGGTGCTCGCCGGGACGCCCCGCCGGCCGCGCCTGAAGCTCACCAGCCTCCCGAACCTTCTGGTAACCCTCCCGCCGCTTAAGCGAAGCGTTCCCCAAGCCGCCGGCCCCTCCCTCGGCCACCACGACCTCATCACCTGGACGGACCAGCTCCCGGATCAGGTCGCCGGTTTCGGCGTCTCGGAGGATCGTGCCCAGAGGAACTTCGATCAGGCAGTCGGCGCCGTTGACGCCGTGCTTCTTGTTGGAGGAACCGTTGCCGCCCGGTTGGGCCCGGAAATGCCTGCGAGTCTGAAAATCGAGGAGGGTGGTCAGCCCGGGAACGCCCCGAACCCGGACAGCGCCGCCCCGGCCACCGTTGCCGCCGTCAGGAACCGGATGGCGAGCCCCTTTATCCGTGTGAAGGGAGTGACAGCCGTTACCGCCCCGGCCGGCTTCCACCCGTATCTCCGCCTGATCGACGAAGCCGGGAGAGCCCATTACCTGGGGTTAATGGCCACAACACCCGATTTGGGGAAGACAACGACGCCGGATTTAAGCGCGAAGAGGGTATCGTCCCCGCCCCGTCCCACATGAAGCCCCGGCTTGAACCGGGTCCCCCGTTGACGGATCAGGATGGAGCCGGCGGTCACGAACTCCCCGCCGAACGCCTTGACCCCCAGCCGCTTGGAATTGGAATCCCGCCCGTTGCGGGTGGACCCCATTCCTTTCTTATGCGCCATTGAGCTTGATCTCCGTAATTTTGAGCCGGGTCAGATCTTGGCGATGACCGATCTTCCGATGGTACCCCTTGCGCCGCTTGAACTTGTAGCTGATGACCTTCTTGCCGCGCACCGGCCCCACCACCTCAGCCATGACCTTGGCCCCCTTCAGCTCGGGCCGGCCGACCTCAAAACCGCCCTTGCCCCGGCCGGCCAGGACCGGTCCCAGGGTGACCTTCTTGCCCGGTTTCTCGGCCAAGCGGTCCACATCCAGCACCATCCCGGTGGTGACCCGGAATTGGCGGCCGCCGGCCGTCACGATCGCATAGGTTTCCATAAGGCGGCCACTTTACCACAAAATCAATCCATCCGCCACATTCGGATCCGGACCGACCGGTGCCAAGACTCCCGGGTACAGCCGACGGCATCCGTATAGATATGAGAGCCCCGGTTGGAGCGGACGGTAATCTGCTGGGCCGTCTTGTTGTAGTAAACCGTGCTGTAGTGGTGGTTCAACCCATCGGAGTACACGAACCGGTCCGGCAGGTTTGCGCAGCCGGCCGGAGAATCCCTTTGTTCTATGATGGACTCCACCGACACCACGGTATCGGTCGTCCCCAGATTGTGGGTGAAAACCACCTCCCTTGGGATGGCCTCCTGGTCAGCCCAAACCAACCAATCGCTGTCGTAGGCCGGCGAAATCCCGCTGCCTCCCCCCAACGGCTCCCAAGCTCCGCTGACACCGTTGAAATACTCCAGCTGATGGGTGGTCAGGTTGTAGATCATCAGTCCCCCTTCGGGGTTGACGATGGCATCCCGCAGATCGGTTGTTAGCTGCGGCGGCGCGAAGCCGCTGCTGCCGGTGTGGAACGCCAGTTTGGCAGAGGCAAACTGATCCGCCGGGTTGGGAACCCCCCCGATGATGACATTCCCCAGCAGGTCCACCCCAAGCGCCTGCCCCTCGATTCCCTTCCCAAGCGCCCGGGCTTGGTCCAGCGTGACCTCCCCGTTCGACATCGCGATCATCAGAAGGACATCGGTACCATTGACGCGGCCGTCCCCGCTGACATCGGCCCGGGCATAAGCCCCCGGATCCAGATTCCCGACCGTCCCCCCATTGTTCGCGTTGATGATGTTCAACACGTCAATCGCCGAGAAGGCGCCGTCTCCGTTCACATCCCCGTTGCCGCCCAGGAAGTAAACCCCTCCCGCCACTTGGAGGGAAGCTTCCGGGTTGGTCGTCCCAATCCCCACCTGCCCCTGCGGATTCACCGAAAGGATCGGATTCCCATCGAGCGCTAACTGGAGCCGGTCGGCCGCATCGTCGTAACGAATTTCGCCGGAGTCGGCCGCGCCTCTCTCGGCGAAGCGGACCGTCCCGATCCCGTTGGAGCCGGAGATCAACCAGATACCGGCCTCATCGGCGGTCTGGGCATTCCGCTGAACGATCAGTTGCGCCTCCTCGACGGCAGTCGGCAAATTGCCATCCCCCGACTCCACATGGAGGACCCCCGCCTCCGGGATCGTGCCGATCCCCGCCTGTCCCAGATCGGTCAGGACCAGCGTGTCATTGACCAGACCGCCGGCCAGCGCCGTCTGCAGATGCAGCCGCCCCGGAGCGCCCTCCGAAGCATCCTCTTCATACCGGACGAAGGCGTCCCGGTCCTCCACCCACATCAGAATCCCCTGGAAATCTTCGCCGACCGCCCCCCGATCCACGGCGAGGGCCGGCGCATCCAACTGATCCTCCCCGAAAACCTGAAGGCGAACCCCCGGCTGCGCTAATTGTCCGCCGATCACTGGCATCCCGACCCCCAACCGCTCCTGAACGAACATCATCCCATCCAAGATCGCCCCATCGGCCACATTCCCATAGGCCGGCCCGATGGTCCCCCGGTCGGCATGGATCCGATCGAAAACGGTCGTCGGACTGCTACCGGCGCCGGCCGCGGGCCGGTAGCCGACATACTCCACCTGCTCGGCCGCTGTCGGGCCGGCCAGCAGACCGATCATCGCCAGAAGAAGGAGACCGCTCCGCTTAATCATCATCACCCAGCTTCCAGAGTCGAATCCGAAAATAAGGATTTTGGGGCGCATTGGTGGGCCCACCATAAGGGATATAAACCCGGTTCGGCTCGTTCTGATTGCGCCAATAGCGGGAACGGTTGACCGACACGGCAACATCCCGGACATCAGAACTCATGTTGGTGCGGGTCTGAACATGCGCCAGGGTATTGAGAACTCCGAGGTTGTGGTCCGCGTAGAGCTTGATCACGGGGGGATTCTCATAGTAATAAAGCCAGCCGGAGTCGAAATCCGGATGATTCAGAGGACTGCCGCCCCCGGTCCAGCTGCCGGGACCGACCGTCTTCCAAATCCCTTCGACATGATCGAAATACTGCAGTTTCCGGAGGTCCGTATTGTAGATCATCAGACCCGGCGCCGGATCGGTAATGCCGTCCCGTTGGGCGGTCGCCACCCGGGGAGGAAGGAACCCGCCGGTCGTGGAGTTGACCGCCAGTTTGGCCGAACTGAGCCGGCCCCACTCGGCCGGGGCGGAAGCCCCGATCACCACCGTGCCGTTCGGCGTCACCCCGAACGCCTGGGCCTCGATACTGCGGCCGGTCGACTTCGCCTGGGCCAAGGTCAGTTGACCGTTCATGATGCCGACCAGCAGCATCACATCGGTCCCGTTGACCCGGCCATCCCCGCTGATATCGGCCGCGGCGTACTGGCCGGGGGGCAACGAGCCGACCTGATTGTCGTTCAAGGCATTGATCATGTTCAACACATCGATCGCGGTGACATAACCATCCCCGTTGACATCGCCGTTGCCGCCGGCGAAATGAATCCCCCCCTCCACCTGGAGGGTCGCTTCGGGTTCCCCTCCGACCCCGACCGACCCGGCGTCGGTGATCATAACCGCCGGATTGCCGGCGGTGGCCAACTCCAACCGGCCTAAGCCGTTCCGGTACCGAACCTCCGCCCGGTTGGAAACGGCGCTGTCGCCGAACCGGACCCCGGCGGACCCATCGGCGCCGGAGATCACGGCAACGCCGGCGCCGGCGGCCGCCGCTTCGTTGGACTGGACGATCACCGTCTCGGTCCCATCCAGGCCCGGCAAAAAGGTCCCGCCATCTGAAACATGCAGAATGCCGTTCGGATCATCCGTGCCGACCCCGACGCCGGCGAATCCCGAAAGGACCAGATTCTCCCCCACCGGCCCGCCGGCCACCGTCGTCTGAAAATGGAGCCGGCCGGGGGTGGCCTCCGAAGCATTCTCCTCGTATCGGATGAAGGCATCCCGGTCCTCCGCCCAGATCAAAATTCCCTGGAAGTCCTCCCCCGCCGCTCCCCGGTCCACCGCCAGCGCCGGCGCGTTCGCTTGGTTGAGTCCGAACACCTCCAAACGGGCCCCCGGCAGGGCGATTCCTCCCGACTCCAGCGGCATCCCCACTCCCAACGCCTCTTGGACGAACAGCATCCCATCCGGCACCTGTCCGTCCGGCACCGACGCGTACGGAGGCCCGATCGTCCCCCGGTCGGCATGCAGACGGCTGGTGGGCCCCACCCCGCCGCCGGGAGCCGCGGGATCAAAGTAGGTCACCATCTCCATCCGCTCTCCGAAAGCGGCCGGCGAACCGGCCCACAACCCGGCGGTCAGGAGGAGAAGGACTCGAAAGAAGCCGGCCGTTTTCATCCGATCCTCCAGAGGCGGACCCGGTACTGTTTCGGGTGTTGGATCAGCTTGTCGAAGAAGGGGTCGGCCCACACCGACCCGTTCTGGTCGAAATGGATCTCGATCCTGTTGTTGTTCGGAAAACTGTATTTCGACCGGCCCATAAAGGAGCCGCTCAGAGAAAAAAAGTCGAAGATCCCCAATCCGTTCGCGGTGTTCCGGTTCTCCAGAAAGACATACAGGTCGGTCGTCCCCAGGTTGTGGTTGAGGGTGACGTCCGCGACCGCCGCGGCCGGGACCGTCTGCCAGCCGCTGTCCCAGTCGGGCGGCCCAAAGGTGCCGACTCCCCCCCCGCCGCCCCCGCCGCCCAACACCTCCCATACACCGGCGTCATCGTTGTAGATGTTGTAGCGGCCGGTGGTCCGGTTATAGACCATCAGCCCTCCGATTGGGTTGCTGATCCGGTCCCGCTCGTTCGTGGTCAACCGAGGCGGCAGAAAACCCAGGCTCATGGAATTGATCGCCAGTTTCGCGGAAGCGAACTTATCGGGCGGCTGAGGAACGCCGCCGATAACCACATTGCCGGCCAGGTCCACCCCGAGCGCTCCCCCCTCGAGACTCTTCCCGAGCGCCTTGACCTGGGCCAGGGTTCTGCCGCCGTTCACCAAGCGATCCTGCATCGCGACATCGGTCGTGTTGACCCGCCCGTCCCCATTGAAGTCGATCCGGGCCAAAACAGCCGGAGAGAGACCTCCAATCTGACCGTCCCGAATCCGGCTGACAACCGCGTTGATGTCCCCGGTATTGACCGCCCCATTCCCGTCGAAGTCGCCGTTGCCGCCGGTGAAGTAAACGCCGCCGGCCACCTGCAGGGTTGCCTCCGGGCTGTCCACGCCGATTCCAACCGTCGGCCCGGGGGTCGTCTGCCGCAGGGTCATCGCCGGGCTGCCGCCGGCCTCCAACTGCAGGCGATCCGCCGCGTGGTCGAACCGGATCCCGCCGGCCGCCCAGGCCCCGTCATCCCCGAACTGGAGCCGTCCGGTCCCATCCGGTGCCGAGAGAATCCAGAGACCGGCATCCTGATCAACCTGCCGGTTCCCTTGGATGATCATGACGGCGCTGGGATCGGTCGCCGGCAGCGTGCCGGCGCCGGAGGTGACATGAAGGGAAGCGGCCGGGTTGGCGGTGCCGACCCCAACCCTTCCGAGACCGTCAATCACGAGCGCGTCGTTGACGGGGCCGCCGGCCACGGAGGTCTGCAGATGGAGCCGGCCGGGGGTCGCCTCCGAAGCATCCTCCTCGTACCGGATAAAAGCGTCCCGGTCCTCCGCCCAGATCAGGATGCCCTGAAAATCCTCGTTCGGAGCTCCCCGATCCACGGCCAGCGCCGGGGTATCCGGCTGGTTGGGTCCGAACAGATGCAGGGGAAAGCTCGGCTCCATCAATTGCCCGCCAACAATCGGCATCCCGACCCCCAGCCGCTCTTGGACGAACAGCATCCCGTTGGGAACCTGGTTGTCCGGAACCGCCCCATAGCCGGGGCCGACAGTCATCCGGTCGGCATGGAGCCGATCGGCGTTGGCGGTGCCTCCGCTGCCGCCCCCCACCGCCGCCGGATAGTAAGTGACCAGCTCCATCCGTTCGGCCAAGGCAACCGCCGGCAGGAACAGAAGACCCAACACCAGTCCCTTCCAAAAGTTGCGAATGGCGATCATCTCCCCTAAAATGTTAAAACATCCCTCAAAAAACCAGCTAGAACCACCTACTCGGTAGTTTACCTGATCCGGTTGAAAAAAGAGGGGGATTCGAACCCCAAGCTGAAATTAGTTTTGAGCTAACTCAGCTCAAACCGGTTGGATCTGGAAGTTCTCCAGGTGCAGCGCCGGATCGGTCTTGACCACCACCTTCCCCCGATACTGCCGCTCCACCGTGACGATCAAGGAGCGGTCTTCGTTGAGCAGCCGGGCCGCCAGATCCGGGTGGGCGGTCACCTCGATCACCCGCTTCCGGGAGCTCTGGAAGGCCCGCTTGATCTTCCTCAGACAGCCGATTGAGACCGTCAAGGGAGATCGGACGATCCCTCGCCCCTGACAACTGGGGCATTCGTGGAAGGAGACCGATTCCAGCGACCGGCGGACCCGCTGCCGGGTCATCTCCACCAGGCCGAACTCGGAAAGGAACATCAGGTTCGTCTTAGCCCGATCCTTCTTGACCGCGGTCTGCAGGGCGTTGAAGACCCGCTGGCGGTGGGACTGGGAGTCCATGTCGATGAAATCCTGGATGATGATCCCGCCCAGGTCCCGCAGCCGGATCTGCCGGGGGATCTCCTTGGCCGCCTCCATGTTGGTCACAAAAGCGGTCTCCTCCAGGTTGCGCCGGCCGGTGAACTTTCCGCTGTTGACGTCGATCGCCACCAGGCTCTCGGTCTGCTCGATCACGACATGGCCGCCGCTGGGCAACTCCACCTTGCGGTTGTAGATCTGCTCGATCTCCCGCTCCAAACCGCGCTTTTCGAACAGCGGCGTTTCATGCTTGTACAGCTCGACCCGAGAGCGCATGTTCGGCTCCGTCTGCGCCAGGAAGCGCATTAGGGTCCGGTGGATGTCCTTCGAGTCCACGATGATCTTGTTGTAATCCTCGGTCAGCGTGTCCCGAACGATCCGAAGCGGCAGGTCGTACTCCTCATGGACGAGCGACAGCGGCCCGACCCGCCCGGAGCGGCCCTTGACTCGCTTCCAGAGGGAAAGCAGGAACCGGAGGTCCCCCGCCAGCTGCTTCTGCGTGGCCCCCGCCGCCACGGTCCGGACGATCACCCCGACATCCTTCGGGGGCTGCAGCTCCTTGAAGATCCCCCGCAGCCGCTCCCGCTCCTTCGGCTCATCAATCCGCTTGGAGATCCCGAAGGTCGGGTCCAGCGGCATCAATACCAGAAAGCGCCCCGGCAGGGTCAGATGGGTCGTCAGCCTCGGCCCCTTGGTCCCCAGCGGCTCCTTGATCACCTGCACCAGCAGCTCCTGCCCCACCCGGACCAGGTCCTGAATGCGGGCCGATGAACCGCCGCCCCTGCGGCCGCTGCCCCCCTCCAGCCGGACCGCCTCCTGAACATCCGGCGTCAACTCCACGATGTCGGTCAGGTACAGGAACCCGTTCTTGCCCAGCCCCATGTCCACGAACGCCGCCCGGATGCCGGGCACGATCGAGGCCACCTTCCCCTTGTAAATGTTCCCCAACAGGTGCGGCGGAGTCCGCCGCTCCACCTGAAACTCCTCGAACACATTGTCCTCGAGCACCGCGACGCGGGACTCCATCGGCTCAATGTTAATCAACAACTCCTTCATTGTTTTCTCCTCATCACACCATGAATTGCAGCAAGGCCGAAGCAAGCGAAAAATAAACGGTCACGCTCACCAGATCGGTGATCGTGGAGATCAGCGGGGTCGAAGCCGCCGCCGGATCCACCCCGATCCGCTTGAAGAAGATCGGGACCGTCGCTCCCAGGCTCGCCGCGATCGTCATCGAGACGAACGCCGCGAGCGCCACGGACACTGCAAACGCCATATGGAACCGCGCGCCGTAAGCCAGGTACGCGATCCCACCCAAGATGAAACCATACAAAGCGCCGCAAACCAAACCGGCCCCCACCTCCCGAAGAATCTGATGGGAAAGCCGGCTCTCTTCAAATTCCCCGGTGGCCAGCCCCCGGACCATGATCGTCGCCGACTGCGCGCCGGCGGATCCGCCGAGCGCGGCGATCAGCGGCATGAAGCTGACCATCGCGATCAACTGATTCAAAATCGACTCAAATTGGCTGATCACTGCCGCGACGGCCAGCTGGCCGCCGAAGGTGACCATCAACCAGGGCAGACGAAGGCGGGTCGAACGGAAGAACGACCGGCTGGTCAGGACTTCCGGATCGGCCCCCGCCATCTTCGCGATGTCCTCGGTCGCCTCCTCCCGGATGACATCCAGGACATCGTCCATCAACAAGACCCCCTTGAACCGCCCCTCCACGTCCACGACCGGGGCTGAGAGCAGGTTGTACTTCGATACCAGCTGCGCGGCCCCCTCCTGGTCCGCCATCTCATGAATCTCAAAAGCCCGGGCCGACACCATCAGCTCCCGGATCTTCGCCGCGTGCGGCGCGGCGACCAAAACATGCAGCGGGACCTGGCCGATCAGCGCCCCCCCGGCCCCCACGACATAAAGGGTCGAGAGAAGCCCCGGTTCCCGGGTCTGGGAGCGGGAAACCAAGCGAACCATCTCGAGCGCCTGGGAAGCAGTCATCTCCGGTTTGAGCTGGACCCCCCCCGCGTGCATCAGGGCCCCGGCTGAATTGTCCGGATAGGTCAACACCTCCTGGAGACGCTGAACCGACTCCTGGCGGCGAACCACATGGGTCAGGTGCCGGATCACCCGGCGGGGCAGTTTGCGGAACAGGTGGGAAACTTCTCCCGGAGCCAGCGCGGCGGTCAGATCGGCCGCCTCCTCCCCGATGGATTTGAGCAGAAAAAGCTGGTCTTCTACCTCCAGCTCCTCGAAGACCACGACCGCCTGGCGGATCCCGAGCAGGCGGAAGAGGGCCAACCGGTCCTCGGGAGTGAAATCCCTCCACCCCTCCGCCAGCTCGACCGGATTGATTTCCTTGAGCCCCTGCTTGAGAGTCACCCAATCCTTCTGCTCAAGCAGGAGCTTGAGATCAGGAACAAAGAGAGCGGACGCTCTCATGATGTTCATCATCACGAGCCACCCCGGTGTTCAAAAACCCCAGAGTCGGCGTGAATGGCGGAAAACAGAGGCGGGCCGCCCCGGTTTGACCCGGGACGAGAACAACATGGTCGGGAGAAAACCGGCAAGCGCCGGCCTGCTTCCCAAGCCAAAGATCTTCAGATCAAACGAACCGCCTGGTTCACCCGTCAACGCCGAACTTCCAAACCACGAAAAAGTAAAAATAATGAAAACTCAATCTGGTGGAGCCCATTGTACCCCATCCCCGGGGGGAGCGCCAGGAACTATTTCTGAGTGAGACGCAAAAACTCCTCCGGGTCATGGGCCCGGGCGATCGCCTCCTCGTAGGAGATCGCCTTGCGCAGGTACAGCTCGGCCAGGGCATGGTTCATCGTCCGCATCCCCTCCCGCTGACCGGTCTGGATCACCGAATAAAGCTGGTGGGTCTTCCCTTCCCGGATCAGCGCCCGGACGGCGGAAGTGGCCATCATCACCTCCACGCCGAGCGCCCGCCCCTCCCCCGAGGCCCGGGGAATCAGCTGCTGCGTCAGGATCGCCAGCAGCACGAAGGAAAGCTGCACCCGAACCTGCTGCTGCTGATGGGCCGGAAAGACATCCACGATCCGGTTGACCGTCTGCACCGCGTCGGAAGTGTGCAGGGTGGCCAGCACCAGGTGCCCGGTCTCGGCGATCGTGAGCGCCGCCTCGATCGTCTCCAGGTCCCGCATCTCCCCGATCAGGATGACATTGGGATCCTCCCGAAGCACATGGCGCAGCGCCGAATGAAACGAAAGGGTGTCGGCCCCGATCTCCCGCTGATCCACGATCGCCTGCTTGTTGACGTGGACATACTCGATCGGATCCTCGACGGTGATGATGTGGCAGCGGCGATGGCGGTTGATGTACTCGACCATCGAGGCCATCGTCGTCGATTTCCCGCTGCCGGTGGCTCCCGTGATCAGGATCAACCCCTTCTTCCGGGCGCACAGCGCCTCGAGGGCCCGGACCGGCAGCCCCAGATCCTGGAAATTTCGGATCGTCGCCGGCAGCAGCCGGATCGCCACCGAGACCGCCCCCCGCTGCAGAAAGACATTGACGCGGAACCGACCCAGGTCCTCCAGGCCGAACGACATGTCCAGCTCCCGTTCCCGCTCAAAGGTCTCGATCTGATCTTCCGAGAGAAGGCTGTAGGCCATCTTCCGGGTGACCTCCCCGGAGAGGACGGGATGCTCCAGCGGAATCAACTCCTCGTCCAGCCGGAGGAACGGCGGCGACTCCGCCGTCAGATGGAGGTCGGAGGCCGATTTCTCGACCATCAGTCTGAGCCAGCCGGCCAGCTTGGGATCCATTCCCATCTCAGCGCTCCCCCCGCCCCCCACCGGACCGCTCCTTGAGCCAGCGGTCAATCTCCTGGCGGTGAAAGCGCCACTGCCGGCCAATCTTGGTCCCCGGCATCGTCCGGCTCTTGACCAGGCGATAAATGGTGAACCGACTGACCTGCATGTAAGCCGCCACCTCTTCGATCGTCATTAACTGTTCCATATGATCACCGTCGGCAAGTATGGCTGAATCCTGCTCACTAATTCAAGGTCGGATAGAAAAATACTTATCAAAAGCAGCAAGTAGGGTGCTCAAAAAGATGTCAGATGCGAGGCGCGTGCAAGCGACTGCGGAGGCGTATGTCGCGTATACGCCGCACAGGGGAGCGCGGCACGCAACGAAGCAGATGACTTTTTTTCAGCACCCTGCTAATAAACGGGGCGGCGGGCGGCGACCGACAGGATCATCCCGATCGCCGCGGTACAGGTCAGCATCCAGGACCCCCCGTAGCTGAAGAAGGGGAGCGGCAGCCCAACCACCGGAGCCAACCCAATCGTCATCGCGGTATTCACCGCCACATGAAAAGCCAGCATCACGGTCAGCCCGGTGACCAGCAGCCGGCCGTAGGGATCCCGAACCTGATGGGTCAGAGAGAGGGCCCGCAGAAAGAGAAAGATGAACCCGGCCAAGACGAGTGTGACCCCTAGGAACCCCCACTCCTCCCCCACGACCGAAAAAATGAAATCGGAGTGCCGCTCCGGCAGAAAACTCAGCTGGCTCTGCGTGCCGGCCAGCCACCCCTTCCCGAACAGCCCGCCGGAGCCGATCGCGATCCGAGACTGGCTGATCGTGTAGCCGGCCCCGAGCGGATCCAGATCCGGATTGATAAAGACCAACAGACGGGATTTCTGGTATTCAGCCAGGCGCAGCCAAGCCAGCGGGAGGACCGCCAACCCCGCCCCGGCGATCCCGGCCAAGATCCTCCACCGAATCCCCCAGATCAGCAGCATCCCCACCATGACCGGAACCAAAACGATCGCCGTTCCGAGATCCGGCTGGGACAGGATCAGGAAGCAGGGCACGCCGGCCAGTGCGGCGGC
>PCVW01000031.1 GCA_002787095.1 Candidatus Omnitrophica bacterium CG11_big_fil_rev_8_21_14_0_20_64_10
CGGGAATCCCGGGGCGGAGAGATCCGGAGGAAGCGGTTCCTCAGCCAGTACCGGGGCAAGGGGATCAGCTCGCCGGTCCGGATCAACCAGGACATCATCAACGTCACCGGAGCGACCCTGTCGGTCCGCTCGATGAACGCCCAGGTCCGCAAGGCGCTGGCTGTCGTTCAAGAACTGTTTCTCCAACCGGTGGAGCGCTAGGGAATGCTGGAATACAAGTGGGGAAAGTTCGAGCTGGGGCACGCCCCCCGCCGCACGAAGATCGCCTACACCTGGCTGCTCCTCTATCTGCTGCTGGGGCTGGGAACCATCGTCGCGATCGAGACGATCAAAACCGGCTGGACGCCCCAGGGAGTCGCCGACTACTATCGGGGCAACGAGGAAAAATTCATCTTTCAGAAGACCCCACTGGAGATGCTGGAGGTCGCCCACATGCATCTCTTCACGATTCCGGTGGTCTTCTTCATCCTGGGACACGCCTTCCTGATGACGATGCTCAAGGAGGCCTTCAAAATCCGGGTGGTAGCCGTCGCGATGGCGGCGGTCTTCGGCTCGATCGCCTCCCCTTGGGCGGTCCGGTTTGGCTCGGGGGCGTTCGGGGCGGTCAAGGTGATCTCCGACGCCGCCCTTTCGATGACCCTGATCTTCATGGTGGTTTATCCCCTCTACGAGATGTGGGGACCGCCGGGGCGGCCTCATCAAAAAAGACACCAGGACACCAGGACACCAAGACACCGGGACACCGACGCATCGAAGAGGAGCGGATGAATCGGCCGCCGTTCATCCAGGCCCGCCGGCGGATGGGAACCCTCTTCGAAATCCGCCTCTGGATGGACGACCGGGAAGCCGCCCAAACAGCCGCCTCGGCGGCCTTTGATGAAATCGCCCGGCTGGAACGACTGTTCACCCGATTCGACCCCGACAGCGAAGTCCGGCAACTGGAGCGGACGGCCGGCGCGCCGGCCCAGGTCAGCTCCGACCTCTGGGCGGTGATGGAAATCGCCCTGGCGGCGGCCCGGCTCAGCGGCGGCGCCTTCGATCCGACCACCGGCGCCTTAAGCCGACTCTGGGATCGGGCCGAAGCGGATCAGCGCCTGCCCGATGACGCAGAACTTCTTCAGGCCCTCGACCGGACCGGCTGGGAGAAGATCCGGACCGACCCGGCCCGCCGAACCATCCGCTTCATGGCGCCGGAACTGGCGCTGGACTTGGGGGGCGTCGGGAAGGGGTATGCCGTGGATCGGGCGGCAGCGCTCCTTCAGGCATGGGGGATCCCCCGCGGATGGGTGGATGCCGGAGGGAATTTCAAGGCGTTCGGCTTTGGGGATGCATCCATGATCGGCGTCGAAGACCCTCTGAACCCCGACCGGCTCTGGGGCCGGATACCGATGCTGCTTCCGGCGGTCGCCTCCTCCAGCAGCCATTTGAGGCGCCGGCGAATCGGAGGTCGGCCGCTGGGGCATGTCTGTGATCCCCGGACCGGCCTCCCGATTCCGGATGAAGGAGGAACGACGGTCCTGTCGGAATCGGCCGCCTGGGCCGACGCCTGTTCCACGGCCCTGCTGGTGGCGGGCGAGGAATTTTTGGAGCAACTGGACGACGCCCGGACGGTCGGCCTCGTGATCCGAGGAGACCGATTCGCGGCCACCGGGAAACTGCGCCCCCTGGTGACACAATGGGAACCCGAAAAGGAGGCAAGCGCGTGGATTTGACGCCATTGGGTCTTGGAATTCTGGCCGGGGGAACCATCATCCTGGGGCTGCCGATCGCCCGGCTCAAGGCGGTCTCAACCAAAACGAAGGCCTTCCTCAACGCGATCTCAACTGGCATCCTGGTTTTCCTGCTGGTGGAGATCACCGGCCACATCCTGGAAGAGGTGGAGCATCTGCTGATCTCCGCCACCGAAGGATTTCATACCCTGCCGGACGCCCTGCGATTCGGGGGCCTCCTGATCGCCGGCTTCTCCACCGGCCTGCTGGGGTTGGTTTGGTTCGAACAGCGGGTATTGAAAGCGCCCCACACCGATGAAGCGCCCAAGGAAAAAGCCCATCGGGTCGCGATGCTGATCGCGGTGGGGCTGGGGCTGCACAACCTGAGCGAGGGGTTGGCGATCGGGCAGGGGTACGCCTCCGGCGCGGTCCAATTGGCGTGGCTGCTGGCGATCGGCTTTGCCCTCCACAACGGGACCGAAGGATTTGGGATCGCGGCCCCCTTGTCCGGCTACCGGGCCAGCTGGCGGTTTCTGGGAATCACCGCGCTGGTGGCGGGCGGCCCCACCTTCCTCGGGGCGCTGATCGGCGGCCTCTGGACCAACCAGGCGCTGGAGGTCTTCTGTCTGGCGCTGGCCTCCGGCACGCTCCTGTACGTCATCGGGGAACTGATGCATCTGGGCCGACAGCTCAAGAGCGAAGCGGTCGTGAGCATCGGACTGCTGATCGGATTCTGCGTGGCGATGGTGACCGACTTCGCCCTGGTCGTCTTCAGCGGCATCTGATGCCGCCCCGGAATTCCGAAGCAGCCGCCGAAGCGGTTCCGAGCGACGCCCCATCCGCTCCGGAAACGCCCCGCGCATCCTCTTCTAAACTGGAAACGGTATTCCGACCCGGGAAGACGCTCCGGCTCGTCAGTTCGTTCCTGCTTCTTATGGCGGCGGGATGCGGAGTGCCGCAACAGCCGCCGCGAGACGTTCACCTGGAGGATGTGGGGCCGGACCGGTTGCCGTACGCCCAATTTTCCAACTACCCGGATGCAATGCAGGCCGGCTATGTTCTTTTCACCCAGCGCTGCTCCAAGTGCCACACGCCGGCTCGGCCGTTGAATTCCCGGATCGCCAGCCGGGAACTTTGGAGCCGGTATGTGACCCAGATGCAGCGGCGGGCCGGAAGCGGCATCACGTTGGAGGAGGCCCGAAAGATCATTGATTTCCTGGTGTATGATTCCAAGGTCCGGAAGCTGGATCGGCCGGACGAGTGGCGGGCCCACCGGGAAGCCCTGCTGGAAAAGCTGAAGCGGGAACACCCCGACATCTACGAACTGGAATACGCGGGGCAGGAGGAGACCCTGCTGACCGTCCGTTGACACCCGTGTAATGCCTCAGTCTTGAGGGGAGGCAGGCGTCTGCCTGCTTAAACAGCGATACCATAAACGATTTGACAAAAAGGGACTCCAGGAGGTACACTCGACTCGTAATTCGTTGCACAACAATGCGTAGCAACTCCCCGAGCGAGCGCTGTGTGGTCTTGTCTGAAAAGGAGGGCACATGAAGCGCCTTCGGTTTTTTCCCCCCGTTTATGGGAGGGAAAATTGAAGCTGTCGTTGCGGATCCCAATCCGGACAGCCAAGCAGCGCCTCTGGGAGGTTATCCTCTATCCAGAGCGTTTCCCTTCTTTTGTGCCCGATGTCCGGGATGTCTCCGTCCTCCAACGCACTGACCTGGCTGCCCTGCTTCAATGGAGGATCACGATCGAAGGGGTCCCGGTCCAATGGACGGAACAGTGCCGATACGATCCCCAAAATGCCCGGATCATGTTCCACGCCACCCGGGGAGACTTCGCCAGCTACGACGGTTTCTTGTCGATTGTGCATGCCGGCGGCAAAGTGGAACTCCAGATGGAGATTGACATTGACTGGGGCCTTCCCTCTTTCCAGAAGGTCATCTCCCAAGTGGTTGAGGCGAAGGTTCGCCGCTCCTTCATGGGGATGTTGGTGGCCATCAAGCGATACGCCGAGAAAACCAGCGTCAAAAGGAATTACGCCTTCGTCATCCATCCTCTTGACCTGGACCTGATCAGCATAGCGTTCAACGAGCCGAACATCACCTCCAAGCGGGTGGATCTGATGTCCAAGGCGTTTGAGTGGCTGCCTCCCTTCAAATGCTCTGATATCACCGGATTGAAGGCCTTCAACGGAAAAGAGACCGATGGAGCGCTGATTTACTGTCCCCTGCTGCCGGAGCAAATGGTGGCCAACAACGGGGAGATCGCCCTCAAACGGACGATCGAAGCAGTTAAGGTGGCCGAATCTCTTGGCGTCGGGATCGTCGGGCTGGGCGCATACGCCGCACAGATCGGGCGCAAAGGGGTGATGGTCTCCGAAGCAGTCAGCGTACCGGTGACAACCGGCACCTCCTACACCATTGTTACGGCAATCAACGGGGTAGAGCGGGCATGCGAATTGGTCGGACTGGACTTGAAGGGGGTCCGGGTCGGCATCGTCGGAGCCACCGGCGGCATCGGAAACATTTGCGCCGAGCTCTTGGCCGGAAAAGTGGGGGGCCTGGTCCTCAATGCGAGGAACCGGACCCGCCTCACGGAGCTGGAATCGAGACTTGCCGAGAAGGTCCCCGGCCTGGAGATCACGCAGACCACCGAGCTGGATTGGTTGATCGCGAACTCCGATGTCATCATCACTTCAACCAACACCCCCTCAGCATTGATTGATGCCCGGTCCCTCAACCCGGGCACGATCGTCTGCGATGTTTCACGGCCCCGGAATGTCTCTCCAGAGTCTGTTCGGGAAGCCCGGGGTGCCGTCCTGGTGTTTGATGGCGGGATCGTCAAACCCCCGGGGACCGTGGATTTTGATTTCTACTTCGGGCTGCCTCCAGGGATCGCCTACGCCTGCATGGCGGAGACAATGATACTCGCTCTCTCGGAACGGTATGAGGGCTTCTCAATCGGCGGGAACCTCACGCCTGAAAAGGCGCACGAAATCGGCCGGCTGGGAGATGCCCTCGGATTCCGGTTGTCGGAGCTGCGCTGGTGCGAACAGGAGGTCTCCAAAGAAACCATTGAGATCGTCCGGGAACATGTTCGGAGGCGCTCCATAGGAACATGGGTCTGACCCTCCACACCGGCTCTGCCCTTCTGGCCTTTGCTTCTTGCGCCTTCCTGGCTCCTTTTGTCCTTCTCAAAGGAAGCAAAACCCGCCAGACCTATCTCTACTCCGGACTGACGACCCTGGTGGGGCTGTGGTGTCTCTTCCCTTTCGGAACCGGGCAAGCAGCAACCATATTCGAAGCAACCCGAATTGGCCGAATCATTTATCTGGCTGCGCTACTGGTTCCTCCTGTCTTTCTTCACCTGACCTTCGCGATCCTAGATCTGCCCAAAAACGATCGGCAGCGACTTTTGCTCTGGTGGACCTACACCATCTCCGGCGCGTTTGCGCTCACATTGCCCACCAAATATTTTATAGTCGAGGTGGTGACATACGCTCCGTTCTTCAGCGTTGTCCCGGGCCCAATCTATGGGCTGTATGCTCTCTTCTTCGGGGTCACCTGTGCAATCGGTTTTTGGGAACTCCTGAAGGCTTACCGGGGAGCCGCCGGGATTCGCCGCAACCATTTGCGCTACATCTTTGTCTCCTGGTTCGTGGCCTACATCGCTGGTCTGCTGCACTTCATGCCGGCCTATTTCGGAATCGAGCCGTTCCCGCACGATATTTTGGTCGTTGGATTCGTCACAATTTCCGCCTACGCGATTATTCGCTACCGGCTGATGGACATCCGGCAGGCTTTCACGCGAGCCACTGTTTTTATAATGGTCTACACCCTGACGCTGGGCTTGCCGCTCGTAGGAGCTCTTTCCTGGCAAACACAGTTAGAAGCCTTTCTAGGACACAGGTGGTGGGTCTGGCTACTTTTGACTTACGCGGCTCTAGCAACCGCCGCCCACTACACCAATATGTATTTCCAAAAACGCGCCGAGGCCCGGTTGCTGGCGGAATCCCACCGCTACCAGGCAATCCTCCGTCAAGCCTCGCAGGGGATGACCCTTATCAAAGAGCTTGGCAAGCTGCTCAATCTGATCGTCCACCTCTTGACCAGAAAAGTCCGGGTCAACCACGCGGCCGTCTATCTGTTGGATGACAAAAGGGCCAACTACATTCACAAGGTTTCTCGGCAGTGGCGCGTGGAAACGCCCCCTGTTTTCCCGGTCGACTCCCCT
>PCVW01000065.1 GCA_002787095.1 Candidatus Omnitrophica bacterium CG11_big_fil_rev_8_21_14_0_20_64_10
CCGGCCGTCGGGGAAGGTCACCGTCAGCTTTTCAGCCCCGCGCACGACATGCTCGTTGGTCAGGATGAAGCCCCGCTTGTCGATCACAACACCGGTCCCCAGCCCGCGGGACTTGTACTCCCGCTCCGGCATCTCCCCGCCGAAGAAATCCCCGAAGAAATGCTCGAACAGGTCCCCCTCCGGACCACCCCCGAAAGGATTCTGCATCCGGGCCCGGCGGTGGCTCTCGGTCGAGACGGAAACGACGGCCGGCCCCACCTTTTGGTTGACCTGGATGAAGCGGTCCTGCAGCTGCTCCGCCGCGTCCCGCGCCCCGCCGGAATCCTGGGCGCAGGCGACGCCGAGCGTTCCCAGCATCCCCACCGTGAGCGCCAACCCCAAACCCGCCAAAGAAGGCACCTGAAACCGGTCCAACCGTCTCATCGCTTCATCTCCTTCCACCGTTGGATGGATTGAAAACAGCGCGCCTTCCGAAGAAGGCACGCTGTCCTTAAGCCCCGGCCGCCCGTCCCGCTACTGGGCGGCGGCCAAGCCGCGGAGCTTCTGCTCCAGCTCGCGGCCGAGCTTCGGATTCTCCCTCAGGAAAGCGCGGGCGTTCTCCCGCCCCTGCCCCAGCTTCACCTCGCCGTAGAGCAGCCAGGCGCCGGTGCGCTGAAGGAGACCCAGCTTCGTCCCCAGATCGAGCAGATCCCCGTCCTTGGAGATCCCTTCGTCGTACAGAATGTCGAACTCCGCCTGCTTGAACGGCGGAGCCACTTTGTTCTTGACCACCCGCACCCGGACATGGGAACCGACGACCACATCGTTGCGCTTGATGTACTCGGTGCGGCGGATGTCGAGGCGGACCGAGGAGTAGAACTTCAGCGCCCGCCCCCCCGGCGTCGTCTCCGGGTTGCCGAACATGATCCCCACCTTCTCCCGAAGCTGGTTGATGAAGACCAGGCAGGTCTTCGACTTGGAGATCGCCCCGGTCAGCTTGCGCAGCGCCTGCGACATCAGACGGGCCTGCAGCCCGACATGGGCGTCCCCCATCTGCCCCTCGATCTCCGCCCGGGGGACCAGGGCCGCAACGGAATCCACGACCACGATGTCCACCGCGTTGGAGCGGACCAGCATCTCGGCGATCTCCAGCGCCTGCTCGCCGGTGTCCGGCTGGGAGATCAGCAGGTCCTTGGTGTTGACGCCGATCTTGCCGGCATAGGTCGGATCAAAGGCGTGCTCGGCGTCAATGAAAGCGGCCACCCCGCCGGCCTTCTGGGCCTGCGCGATCACCGAGAGGGTCAGGGTGGTCTTGCCGGAGGACTCCGGCCCGAAGATCTCCACGACCCGGCCTCGGGGAAGGCCGCCGACCCCGAGGGCGGCGTCCAGGGAGACCGAACCGGTCGAAAGGGCCGGAATGTCGGACTTCTTCTGGTCTCCCAGCTTCATGATCGCCCCCTTGCCGAACTGGCGCTCAATCTGGGTCAGGGCCAGCTCCAGCGACTTGGCCTTGTTGAGGGGGGTTTCGGACTGCAATTGGGCTTTGGACGGACCTTCCGCTTTCTTTCCTCGGGGCATCTCGACTTCCTCCTTGATATGGAGCATTATAACTCCCTCCCCTTTTCTTGACAACCGGCCGGAACCGCTCCGGCGGCAGGCCTTTCATGGTCTCCCCGGGAGGCAGATTTGTCAATTCTATAATTTTTATGAGTTATCAAGTACCCCTTGACAGCCCATAGAAGAAACCCGAGACTGTTGACATGACCGCTGAGATCATCGCGATCGGGACTGAGCTGCTGCTCGGTTTCGTCCTGAACAGCAACACCGTCGCCCTCTCCCGGGCCCTTTCGGAGCTGGGGATCTCTTGTCTCCGGCAAACCACGATCGGAGACAACCCGGCCCGGCTGGAGGAGGGGCTCCGGACGGCGCTGGCCCGCTCCGAGATCGTGATTACCTGCGGAGGACTGGGGCCGACGGTGGATGATGTCACCCGGGAGGCGATCACTGCCGCCACCGGCCGGCCCCTGTGTCTGAACCGACCGCTCCTGAAACAGGTGGAGCGGCGGTTCACCCGCTACGGCCACCGGATGCCGGACGCCTCCCGCCGGCAGGCCTTCCTGCCGGAAGGGGCCCTCCCCTTCCCTAACGAAGTGGGGACCGCCCCCGGGATCTGGCTGATCCACAGCCGCCGGCCGCTGAAGGTGGTGGTCGCCCTGCCCGGCCCGCCGCGGGAGATGCTGCCGATGCTGCGGGAGCGGCTGATCCCCGCCCTCAAGAAACTGCGGGGGGGCGGCGAGGTGATCCTCTCCCGGGAGATCAAGATCACCGGGTTGGATGAGCCGGCGGTGGACCGGAAGGTCCGGGACCTGCTGCGGCTGTCGGGATCGGCGACCGTCGGGATCTATGCCTCCCCCGGCCAGGTGCTGCTGAGGATCACCGCCCGGAGCGCCTCGGCCGCCGCCGCCCGCCGGACAATCGCCCCGATCGAGCGGACGATCCGGAAACGGTTCGGCCGGACGGTCTTCGGCTCCGACGCCGAGACCCTTGAGGGGGCGACGGTGGCGGCGCTCAAACGCCGGCGGAAAACCGTCGCGGTCGCGGAGTCCTGCACCGGAGGGGGGCTGGGCCAACGGATCACCGGGGTATCGGGGGCGTCGGATGTCTTCCTGGGGGGCGTCATCGCCTACCACAACCGAATCAAGGAGAAACATCTGGGGGTGTCGGCGGCGATTCTCAAGCGGCACGGGGCGGTCTCCGCTCCGGTGGCCCGGGCAATGGCGCTCGGGGTCCGCCGGATGACAGGGGCTGACTACGGCGTCGCGGTTACCGGGATCGCCGGCCCGACCGGAGGGAGCAAGGGAAAACCGGTCGGCCTGGTCTTCATCGCCTGGGCCGGTCCGGCCGGCTGCCGGGTCCGGAAGTTCCGCTTTGCCGGCGACCGCCCGGCGGTCCGGTTCAGGGCGACCCAGAGGGCGCTGGACCAGCTGCGATTGATGCCGGCCTGATGCGGGCCTTCATCGGGGTCCCGCTTCCGGAACCGGCCCAGCGGGAGTTGACCGGCCTGTCCCCTTTACCCCCCTTTTGGGCCAGCCCCCTTCGGGGTCAAAAGGGGGCAGGCCGCAGGTCAGAAGAGGGTCAGGGCTACTCGCAGAAAGAGCTGGGCCAGCAGGCCGGCGGCCAAATCGTCCAGAACGATCCCGGCCGAGCCGGGGAGCCGCTCCAGCTGGCGCAGCGGCGGCGGCTTGAGGATGTCGAAGAGACGGAAGAGAACGAAGGCGGCCAGCCAAACGGGCCACCGGGCCGGCAAAAAGATCAGCGCCACCCACATGCCGGCGGCCTCATCGATCACGATCTCTGAAGGGTCTTTCTTGCCGAGGCGCTCAGCCGCCCGGCCGGCCGACCCAACGGCCAGCATCACCAACAGGACACAGCCGACCTTCTGAATCGCCGGATTTCCGGCGGCGGTGAGAATGAACAGAACCGCCGTCACGATCGAAGCGACCGTTCCCGGAGCGGCGGCCACCCGGCCCAGACCAAACAGGGTCGCGATCGCCACACTCATATCAGCCGGCGGTGCTTCCAGAGGAAGGAGATGCCGCTGGTCAGTGTAAAGCCGACGGTGATCCCGGTCAGCCACCAGATCGCTTCCTCCCCCCACCCTTCCCCCCAACCAACGGGAACCGCCTCCCGGACCGTCAGGTAGATCAGGATCAGGGAGATTGTGACCATCTGGGAGACCATCTTGTGCTTGCCGGCCGCCTCGGCCGGCAGGACCCGCCCCCGGGAGAGGGCGAAGAAACGCAGACCCGTGACAACGAACTCGCGGCTGGCGATCAGCACCACCATCCAGGCCGGCACCAGCTGCAATTGAACGAAGGAGATGAAACAGCCGAGCACCAGCACCTTGTCGGCGATCGGATCCATCAAAATCCCGAAGGAGGAGATCTGATTCCATTTCCTGGCCAGTTTTCCGTCCAGCCAATCACTCAGCGCCGCCGCGGCAAAGAGGATCAGCGCGACGACCTTGGCCGGCAAGCCGGGGAGGGAGATCGCCCCCATGATCCCGAAGGCGAAACCAACGCGCAGCAGGGTCAACCCGTTGGAGAGCGTCATGAAGAGACGGAGGCGGGAAGGGTTTCGGCGGTCAGGTCGTATTCCTCGGCGCCGGTCACCCGGGCCTCGACGAAGCGCCCCGGCTTGAGGTTCCGGGGGCCGTGCAGGAAAACCTGACCGTCCACCTCGGGGGCGTCGGACCGGGTCCGTCCCAGGAAGAGCCCCGGTTCCCCGCCCGGCTCCTCGACCAGCACCTCGACGGTCCGGCCGACCCAGGCGGCGTTGTTCTCCCGGGAGATCTCCCGCTGGAGGGTCATCAACCGATCCAGGCGCTTCTGGATCGTCCGCTCCGGGACGCCGTCGGTCATCTTCTCGGCGGCGGTCTTGGGCTCCACCCGGTACGGAAAGATCCCAACCCGCTCAAACCGGGCCTCCCGCAGGAAGGCGGCCAGCTGATCCACCTCCCCCTCGGTCTCCCCGGGAAAACCGGCGATGAAGGTGGTCCGGATCGCGATCCCGGGAATCTCCCGGCGCAATTGGGCGACGATGGCCCGGATCCGGGCCCCGTCGGTCTCCCGTTTCATCCGGGTCAGGATCCGGTCGGCAATGTGCTGGATCGGGATGTCGATGTACGGCACCACATTCGGGGTCTCCCGGATCGCCCGGACCAGCTCATCGGTCACATGGGCCGGATGGGCGTACAGGATCCGGACCCACCGGATCCCCCGCACCCGCCCGAGGGCCGTCAGCAGATCCGGAAGGGCCAGCTTCCCGTAGCGGTCCATCCCGTAATAGGAGCTGTCCTGGCCGATCAGGTTCAGTTCCACGACCCCTTCGGAGGCGAGGCGCTCCGCCTCGGCCGTCAGATCCTCGATCGAGCGGGAGCGGTGGGGTCCCCGGTACTGCGGGATCGAACAGAAGGCGCAGGCATGGTCGCACCCCTCCGACACCTTGAGGAAGGCGAAGTGCTTGGGGGTCAACCGGTGCTTCGGGGTCTTGGCGTCGAAGATCAGAGTCGGGACCGGCGAGGTCACGAAAAAGCGGTCGGCCGGAGCGGCCGCCGGCCGGTTCCATTCCCGGATCAGGGCCGGCAGCTTCGGCAGGTCGCCGGGGCCGATGAAACCGTCCACCTCCGGCAGATGGGCGAGCAAATCTTCCCGCTCCCCTTTCCGCTTCTGCGGCAGGCAGCCGGCCACAACCAGATGGCGGATCTTCCCCGCCTTCTTCAGGGCCGCCAGGTCCAGGATCGTCGAGACCGACTCCTCCTCCGCCTCCCGGATGAAAGCGCAGGTGTTGACGACGACGCAGTCGGCCCGCTCGGGCTTGTCGGCGATCGCGTGGCCCTCGGCCGCCAGCAATCCACCGAGCCCTTCAGAGTCCACGAGGGTCCGGGCGCAGCCGAGACTGAGGATGTGGATTTTCATGGGAGGACCGCGGCTAGGGAAGCTCGACGCCCCGCCGGGTCACCTTGAGGTTCTTGATGACCCCCCGACCCGGGGCGCCCAGGTCCCGGCCGTTGAGGGTCACCCGCATGCCGGAGGCGTTGCCGGTCCAGATCTCAAATTCGTCGCGGGCGGTCCAGGATTCCTTGGCCCCCTTCTTGAGAACATTCTGGAACAGGACCCGCCCGTCGCTCTTGACCCGCATCCAGACATCGGAAACCGCGGTGATCGTCAGTTGGAGCTCCCGGCCCGGCTTGACGAGCAGCGGCTTGTTTGAAGCGTTGGCCGCCGGCGCCGATGCCGGAGCGCCGTCCCGCTGGATGCCGACGGGAGCCGTGACCGGCCGGCTCATCCGGCCCAACACCGCCCGGCCGATCGTCCCCATCGCGATCAGGCCGATCAGGGCGATCACTCCGGGCAGCAGCCACTGCCAGCCGGTCACGGCGGCCGGCACCTTCTCAGGAACCGGGGCCGTTTCAACGGAGACAGCGGGGGCCGCTTCGGGGGTCAGACCATACTCCTTGGCGATCGCATCCCCGTCCAGTCCCAGGTAATCGGCGTATTTCTTGACGAAGATCCGGGCGTAGGTCGGCGCCAGCGTCTGCCCGATCCGTCCGGCCTCGATCGCTTCAAGGGTGGTGTGCTGAATCTTGGTGAAAGCGGCCGCCTCCTCGATGGAGATCCCCTTCTTCTCCCGGCTTCCCCGGAGCCGCTGCCCGACGGCGGAGCTCATTCTCCCCCTCCGGGACCCTGCGGCGCCCCGGCCGGCAGTTCCTTCAGGAAGACCTCACGGGGCTTGGCCCCCCGGCTGGGCCCGACGATCCCCTCCTGCTCCATCATGTCCAGGATCCGGGCCGCCCGGCCGTAGCCCAGCCGCATCCGGCGCTGCAGCAGGGAGACCGACGCCTGGCCGGTCTCCACAACCACCTGCACCGCCTCGCCGTACATCGAATCCCGCTCCTGCTCCCGGCCGCCGCCCGATTTCCCTTCCTCGATGCCGGCCAGGATCTCCTCGTTGTACTGCGGAGCCCCCTGCTTCCTGACGAATTCGATGACCCGGTGGATCTCCGGATCGGTCACGAAGGCCCCCTGCGCCCGGATCAGCTTGGAGCCGCCGGGCTGCAGGAACAACAGATCCCCCTTGCCGATCAGTTTGTCGGCCCCGCCGGCGTCCAGGATCGTCCGGGAGTCAACCCGGGAGGCGACCTGGAAGGCGATCCGGGCCGGGAAGTTGGCCTTGATCACGCCGGTCAGCACATCCACCGACGGCCGCTGGGTCGCCAGCACCATGTGGATACCGACCGCGCGGGAGAGGTGCGCCAGCCGGGCGATCGACTTCTCCACCTCCTGCTGGGCCACGAGCATCAGGTCCGCCAGCTCATCGATGATCACGACCAGGTACGGCAGGGTGTCGGGGATCTGGTCAGCCGGCAGGGTCCCGGCCTCCGCCCGCTCGTGGTAGGCCCGGATGTTCCGGACCCCCAATTTGGCGAACAGCTTGTAGCGGTTCTCCATCTCCTCCACGACCCAGGCCAGCGCCTGCGGCACCTTCTTGGCGGAGGTGATGACCGGCAGCACCAGGTGCGGAATGTCGTTGAAGCCGGCCAGCTCCACCATCTTCGGGTCCACCATCATGAAGCGGACCTCGTCGGGGGTCGCGTTGTAGAGGATCGAGGTGATCAGGGCGTTGACGCAAACCGTCTTGCCGCTGCCGGTGGCCCCGGCGATCAGGAGGTGCGGCATGTCGGCCAGGTCCGCCACCAGCGGATGGCCGGCGGCATCCTTGCCGAGCGCCAGCGTCAGCTTGGAGTTGCCCAGATGGAAGGCGGGGGACTCCAGCACCTCCCGCAGGGAGACCATCGCCGAGGAGGGGTTGGGCACCTCCACCCCGACCCGCCCCTTGCCGGGGATCGGGGCCAGAATCCGGACCGAGGTGGCCTTCAGCTTCAAAGCAATGTCGTCGGAAAGGGCGGCAATCTTCTGGATCTTGACCCCGGGGGCCGGCTCCACCTCGTAGCGGGTGATCACCGGTCCGAGCTCCGCCTTGGCGACGGTGGCCCGGATCCCGAAGTCCTTGAGCACCTGCTCCAGGGTCTTCGCGTTCTCCTCCACCCAGCCGCGGCCCGGGGCGTTCCCCTGGCCGTGTCCGGCCGGATTCAACAGATCGAGCGGCGGCAGTTCGTAGCCGCCGAAACGGCCGCCGGCGCTGGGCAGACTGTCCCCTTTCTCCTCCCCCTCTCCTTCTCCATTGCCGGAAGCGGGAGCGGCCGGCCGTTGAGCCGCGGGGGCCGCGGCCGGTTTTCGGCGCAGCCGCTTGAGGATCCCGGGCGCTTGCTCCATCTCGGCCGGGGCGACGATCTTCAACTCGGAGACCGGCTCCGATTCCAGCTCCCGCTGTTTCTCCCGGCCGCCCCCCTTGACCGTCGCCGAACGGGCGGCCGGTTTGGAAGCCGGCCGCCGGGCGGTCCCGTCGCGGCGCTGGACAGGCGCCTCCCGGGAGCCGAAGAGACCGCCGAGCGCTTCGCCGAACTGCCCGGCGCCGCCGGCCATCCACTCACCGGCGCCGGCCGCCCGCTCCTTCATGAAACGGCCGGCCGAAGCGAAGACCGGGAAGACCGCCATCTCGGTCACCAGAAGCAGACTGGCCAGCGAGACCGCCGCCAGGACGACGAAGGCCCCCCACCAGCCGAAGTATTGGACCACCTTGCCGCCGAACAGGAGACCGACGACCCCTCCCCGGTAAACCTGCGCCGCCTGGGTTGGGTCCAGGATGATCGCGAGGAAAGCGCTCAGGGAGAGAAAGAAAATCACGGTGCCGATCACCTTGACGAAGGGACGGGGGGTCCCCTGCCCGGTGAACCGGCGGGTCGCCCAGATCCCTCCGAGAATCGGGAGGAGGAAGCTGGTCAATCCCAGACCGGCCCGGAGAAAACCGGCGACGACCGCTCCGACGACGCCGCAGAGGTTGTGAATCCGGGGAGAGGCGGCGGAACTGAAAAACTCCAGGTCGTCCGGGTGGTAGGAGACCAGGCTCATGAAGAGCAGGACGGAGAGAGCCACGAGGAAGATCCCCCACAGCTCGTTCTTCCGTTCAGGGGAAAGCGATGGAATCCGCCGTTTCCTTTGCCTGGCCACCGGCGTCAACCCCCGTCTTTTTGGCAGGACGCTGTAAAAGGATCATCTGCTGCGTTTTTCAGCGTACGATTAAAACCGTCCTCCGCGTCCGCCCCGGTCGCGACCCCCGGACCCTTCCCGGAAACGGCTGCCGCCGCCGGGGCGGCCTTCCCGCCCCCGGTCCCGGCCGCCGCCCGGACCGCCGCGCCGCGCGCCGTTCCCCTCCCCCGCCTTGCGGTGGGGGACCGGGGGGGCGTCCGGCTGGGCCGCCTGCTTGTGGCTCAAATTCACGCGGCCCATCGCGTCGACCTCGATCACCTTGACCTTCAGTTTATCGCCGACCTTGACGATGCTCTCGACATTCTCGACGAAACCGTCGGCCAGCTCGGAGACATGGCACAGCCCCTCCTTGCCGGGAGCGATCTCGCAGAAGACGCCGAACGACATAATCCGCTTGACCGTGCTGTCGTAGACCCTCCCCAGCTCCGGCTCCTCGGTCAATCCCTTGATCATCGCGACCGCCTTCTGGGAGGAGGCCTCGTTCGCCGAGGAGACCATCACGGTGCCGTCGTCCTCGACATCCACCTGGGCCCCCGACTCGGCGATGATCCGACGGATCATCTTGCCGCCGGGACCGATCAGCCCGCCGATCTTTTCCGGATCGATCTTGACGACCGTGATCCGGGGGGCATACGGGGAAAGATCCTGGCGGGGCTGTCCGATGACCGCCGCGATCTTCTTGAGGATGTGCTCCCGGGCCGGCCGGGCCTGCATCAGGGCGGTCTCCAGAACCTTCAGCGGCACGCCGGTCAGCTTCAGGTCCAGCTGCAGCGCGGTGACCCCCTTGGCGGTCCCCGCCACCTTGAAGTCCATGTCGCCGAAATGGTCCTCGAGCCCCATGATGTCGGTCAGGACCGCGGTCTGGGCGTCACTCTCCCGGATCAGCCCCATCGCGATGCCGGCCACCGGGCTGCCGATCGGAACGCCGGCATCCATCAAGGCCAGGGTCCCGCCGCAGACGGTCGCCATCGAGGAGGAGCCGTTCGACTCCAGGATCTCCGACACCAGCCGGACCGTGTAAGGGAAGGTCTCCTTGCCCGGCATCACCGCCTTGAGCGCCTTCTCCGCCAGCGCCCCGTGGCCGATCTCCCGGCGCCCGGGACCCCGGACCGGCCGGACCTCGCCGACCGAGAAGGGGGGAAAGTTGTAATGCAGCATGAACGACTTGTTCCACTTCCCCTCGGGGGAGTCGATCATCTGCTCGTCGGAAGCGGTCCCCAGCGTGGCGGCCGCCAGCGACTGGGTCTGCCCCCGGGAGAAGAGGCCGGAACCGTGCGTGCGGGGAAGCACCCCGACCTCGCAGGTGATCGGCCGGATGTCGGTCAATCCCCGGCCATCGATCCGCTTCTTCTTTTCCAGGATCGTGCCGCGCAGATGGGCCCGTTCCAGTTTCTCAATCGCCTGCTGGACCATGCCGGAGGTGACCTCTTTCCCCTCCCCGGCCTCGGCGTTCAGCTGCTCGGCCACCTCGCCGATCCAGCTGTCGTCCGCCCCGCCGAACTCCTTGGCGACGCGGGCCTCGAGCCCCTCGGCGATCCGGGAGCCGGCCTTCTTGCGGACCTGCTCCACGAAGTCCTTGTCCAACTCGGTCAGGTCGTAAGTCCCCTTGGCCGGCTGAACCTCGGCGATCAGTTTCTTCTGAAGCTCGATCGTGGCAGCCGCTTCCTTCTCGGCGAAACGCATCGCCTCGATCAGCTCCGCCTCCGGCAGCTCCTTGGCGCCGCTCTCGACCATGATGACCCCCTCCGGGGTCGTGCAAACCAGCAGGTCCAGGTCGGACTGAGCGGTCTCTTCGTAGGTGGGGTTGACGACCCACTTGCCCTCAATGCGGCCCACCCGGACCGCGCCGACCGGATGCTTGACCGGAGCGGGCGACAGGTTGATGGCCGCGGAAGCGCCGATGACCGCCAGCACATCCGGATCGTTGACGCCGTCGAAGGAGAGCATCAGGGCCATGATCTGGACCTCGTTGCGCATCGACTTGGGCAGCAGCGGCCGGATCGGCCGGTCCACGATGCGGGAAGTCAGGATCTCGGCCTCGGTCGGCCGGCCTTCCCGCTTGAAGAAGCCGCCCGGGATCTTGCCGGCGGCATAGGTCTTCTCCTGGTACTCCACAAAGAGGGGGAGATAATCGGTCCCTTCGCGGGGCTTCTTGGAAACGACGACCGAAACGAGCACCACGGTGCCGCCGTACTGGACCATGACCGCCGCGTCAGCCTGCTTGGCCAGACGGCCGGTCTCCAAAATCAAATCTTCCCTGCCGGCCTTCATCTGGACGCGGCGGACTTTCGGTTCCGTTGTCACGGGTAAAACCTCCTCATTCTCGTTTGTTGTCGGGGAGCGAAGTGGGGCGAGGGGCCGTTCCGAAAAGGACCTACTTGCGAAGGCTCAGCTGATCCACCACCTTCAAGTAGGCGTCCCCATCGGAGCGCTTCAGGTAGCCCAGCAGCTTGCGCCGCTGATTGACCAGACGAAGCAGGCCCCGGCGGGAATGGTGGTCCTTCTTGTGCGTCTTGAAATGATCGGTGAGATGGTTGATCCGTTTGGTCAACACCGCCACCTGCACAGAAGCGGACCCCGTGTCCTTTTCGTGCGCCCGGAACGTTTCGATGACTTTGATTTTCTCTTCTTTTAGGAAGGGCATCTTCTTGTCTTATCTTCCTTTATGTGGTTTCAAGGGGTAATTCTACCACGCTGCCGCCCCCCCTGCAAACCCAAAATACGCCCCGCCCGGCGGGCATCCCGAACCATCTGCCCCTTGAGGGCGGCCGCCGAGGGGAACCGCCGCTCCGGCCGGAGCCGTTCCAGGAAGGCGACCGAGAGCCGGGCCCCGGTCAGCCGGGGCTGCGGCCCGAACAGATGGACCTCCAGCAGGGGGCGCCGCCGGGCGGCGGACCGGTGGAAGGTGGGCTGAAAACCGATGTTGGCCATCCCCCCCTGCAGCCGGCCGCTCAAGCCGGACCGGACCGCATAAACCCCCGGGGCCGGCAGAAGGCCGCAGACCTTCGGCAGGTTGGCGGTCGGGACCGTCAGCTTCCGGCCCCGGCCGGCCCCCCGGACAACGGTCCCGGTGACCCGATAGGGACGCCCCAGCCAGCGGGCCGCTTCCCTGACCCGGCCGGCCCGGAGCAAGCGGCGCAGACCGGCCGAGGCGATCCGTCGCCCCCCGGAGCGGACCGGGCCCACCCGATGGACCGAAAATCCATGTTGGCGGCCCAGGGCCCGGAGCAGCGGGACGGTGCCGGCCCGCCCCCGGCCGAAGCCGAAGTCATGCCCGATCACCACCTCCCGGACCCCCAGCCGGCCGACCAGGAACTCCCGGACGAAACGGTCCGGGGGAATCCGGGAGAAGGCCCGGGTAAAGGAAAGGACCCAGACCCCCCGGATGCCGAGCGCCTCAAACTGCTTCAGCCGCTCCTCCAGAGAGTAAAGGGGCTCCGGACAGAGAGAGGGACGCAGAACCGCCAGGGGATGAGGAAAGAAGGTCAACGCCACCGGCGTGCCGCCGATCGCCCGGGCCCGGCGGACCGCCCGGCTCAGGATCGCCTGATGCCCCCGGTGAACGCCGTCGAAGATCCCGATCGCGGCAACCGGCCGTTTCCAACCCAGCCGACCCCGGGGGGTCGCCCGGATCACCTTCACCCCGCCCCTCCGGAGTCTGCGCCTCCGGCGAGATGGCCGCTTACGAGGGAAAACCGGAGGCGGCAACGCCTTCGGCGCGTTGGTCTGCCGGGGATCCCCGGCAGACCCGGACTCCGGAGGGGCGGGGTCATCCGGATTTTTTCCCGACCGGCATCTGGCTGAGCGGAATCAGCCGCTCCGCCGAGACGCCGTCGAGGGAAACCGCCTGTTCGATCGTGAAGGGACCGACGCCGGTGCGGGAGAGGGCGCGCAGATGCCCGCCGCAGCCCAGTTCCCGGCCGATGTCGGCGCAGAGGGCCCGCACATAAGTCCCCTTGGAACAGACCACCTTCAGGTCCACATCCGGCAGCCGGATCCCCTCCACCTCGAGCGAGAGGATCCGGACCCGCCGGAACCGTTTGGGAACCGGCAGCCCCTTGCGGGCTAGGTCGTAGGACCGCTGCCCGCCGATGCGGGAAGCGGAATAAGCGGGAATCTCCTGGGTGATCTCCCCGACGAAGCGGCTGCAGGCGGCCTGAATCTGCTCCCGGCTGATTTCCCCGACCGGCCGGCGCTCGATCAGCCGCCCCTCCCGGTCAAGGGTGTCGGTCGTCTCCCCGAGCCGCAGCACCGCCCGGTAGGTCTTGTCCGCTCCGAGCAGGAACTCCGCCTTCCGGGTGGCGCCGCCGACGAGGATCACCAACAGCCCGGTGGCCGCCGGGTCCAGCGTCCCGCCGTGCCCGACCCGCCGGATCCGAAAACGCCGCCGGACCGCGTCCACCACATCGTGGGAGGTGATTCCGGCCGGCTTGTCCACCAGCAGGATCCCTTCGAGGGGAACGAACCGGTTCATCTCACCGTTTCCGTTTGGCAAGGACCGACCGCACCTCCCGCAGGACCCTCGGCCGAATGGCGGCCAGGGTGCCGGGCAGGCTGCAGCCGGCCGCCGCGGCGTGTCCCCCGCCCCCGAAGACCCGGGCGATCCGGTTGACGTCCACCCGCCCCTTGGAGCGGAAGTTGACCCGAATCCTCCCCGGTTCTTCCGCCTCCCGGAAGACCATCGCCACCTCGGCGGTCCGGATCGAGCGGGGGTAATTGACCAGTTCGTCTTCGATCTCCGGCCCGGCCCCGTGCCGGCGGACCAGCGCCCGGGGCACCTCCACCCAGGCGATCCGTCCGTCGGGACTGTGCCGGATCCGGCGCAGCACCTCCCCGAGGAACCGCAAATCCTGCGGGGTGTAGGTCTCGTACAGCGCCTGCGACACCGCCAGCGGCCGGACGCCGGTCTCGATCAGCTCGGCGGCGATCCGGTGGACCGCCGGGGAGCTGTTGGCGTAGCGGAAGGAACCGGTGTCGGTGACGATCGCGACATACATACAGAAGGCCTCCTTCGCCGAGGGACGGACCCGGAAGGCCCGGTACAACCGGTGGACCATCTCTCCGGTCGCCCCCGCCGACGGATCCACAAAGTTGACGGTCCCGAAGCTCCGGTTGCTGATGTGGTGGTCGATGTTGACGACGACCGGCGTCTCCTCCACCCACGAGGCCATGTTGCCGAGGCGGCTCAAGATCGGGACATCCACGGTCATCGCCGCCTGCGGATCGAAGCGGGTGCGGCGGTCGGTGACTGCGGCGGTCTTCGGCAGGAAGCCAAGCGCCGGGGGGATCCCCCCCTCGTTGGCGATCAGCACCTTCTTGCCCAGCCGCTTGAGCAGCCCCGCCAGCGCCAGCGCCGATCCCATCGCGTCGGGATCGGGATTCACATGGGCGCTGATCAGAAAGCGGCTGTGCTTCCGAATCACCCGAACCGCTTCCGAAACGGTGCTCCAGCTCATGATCCCTCCCCCTCCTCCCGAATTTCATCGAGCAGCTTCGACATCCGGATGTTCTGCTCGATCGTCTTGTCGTACTTGAAGAACAGTTCCGGCGTCACCCGCAGCCGCAGCCGACGCCCCAGCTCGGTCCGGACGAAACCGGCGGCCGACTTAAGCCCCGCCTCGGTCTCCCGCAGGGTCTTCTCCCCGATCACCGAGAAATAAATGTGGGCCTGGCGCAGGTCGGGGGTCACATCCACGCGGGTCACGGTCACGAACCCCACCCGGGGATCCTTCAGCTCCTTCTGAAGGATATCGGCCACCTCCTGCTTGACCGCCTGTGAAACCCGATCGGTTCTGAGCGACATCACCCTTTCTCCTTCAGGAAAAGGCTGTTCGAGACTAGGAACAACGATAAAAGTGTGCCCGGGGCGATTCGGCGCCTTCCGTCCCCTTCGGGGACTCCAGATCGGCCAGCCGCCCCTCCCAAGGTTGTCGCCGCTCCCGTTCGTCGCAGCTCCCTCAACAAGTCGGGGCTCCCTTCGAATCGCCCGAACAATTGCCCGACATCCAAGAGGAACAACGATAAAAGTGTGCCCGGGGCGATTCGAACGCCCGACACCTAGCTCCGGAGGCTAGTGCTCTATCCAGCTGAGCTACGGGCACAATGACCCACATGAAGGCTAAGCTCACTGGTGGGTCATTATAGAGTGTAGCACGGATGCGGAAAAAGGGACCCCTCAAGCCCCTTCCGCCAGCATCTGGGAAGTCCTCAGCCCGGACTCAAAGTCCGCCTCCAAACCGGCCGCGGCGGAGGATTTCACCACTTCAATATTCCAGAGGTTCATCACATCATGAACCTCCAGCTTGAGCAGCCTCTCGTTCTGCCGGATCTCCTGAGGGACGATCAACAGGTCGGCAATGGTCTGCCGCCAATCGATCTGACCCTCCGGAACCTCACCGGTGGAAACAACCCAGCGATCCCCCATGTGCTCATCCAGGCGGGAATAGTCGAAGAGCCAGACCGCCTGTTCGATCCCGTACGGGCCCGGACCCACCCGAACCTCGTGCTGTTCCGGCTCCCCGATCGCCGGCCCCTCTGGAGGGGATCCGTTCTTCCCGGGTTCAATCAACGCCTTGTGCCGGAGCCGGCGATCGGCAAACGACCGGGAGAGTTTCCAGTTGCCCAGTGAGCGCTGGCCGGCCGCCAGTTCGTTCCCCATGACCGGGATCCATCCCAGCGGAGAAACGGTCTCAATCCTGACCATCTGGTACATCCCGCCCCCCCGGCCTTGGGTTTTATACTCCTGGACCCCGCCGGAAAACCAGACCGTCACCTGCCGGCCGGAGTAGCGGTGGGTCAACCGAAGCGCCTGGGAGCCGTCTCCCGGCAGACTGGCCGGCTCCATCTCCTTCAGAGGTTCAGCCGCCGCTTGATACTCCTCATATTGATTCATGGCGGCAAGGTGCTCCAGGGTAATCTGAACGCTGAGGAGGAAATCGTTCAGGCGATTCTGTTGGGATCCGTCGAGACGCTCGCCCTCCTCAAGGAGGGCCCCATTCCCCAACAAAGCAATCGCGGCCCGGAACGAGGGAAACCGAGCCCACCAGAAATGAAAATCGACCTCCTCGAAGATCTCATCGAAAATCCGTTCCACCGCCCGAAGCAGGCTGTCCCGAGCCCGGAGGCGCAGGGCCCGGAGCCGGGCCTGCCCTTCCGGCTCCCGCCCCTTGAGTTCACCCAGAAGCTTCCGGGAGACCTCCATCTCGGATCGGAATCTCTGCACGGTCTTCTCATCCAGAGATTCCGGAAGGCGGCCAAGCCCCCGGGCGGCCGTCAGGATCCGCAGCCGAAACCGGGCCCGCTCCACCCGACCGGAAAGCTCCTTGAACCCGGCAACGGTTTTCTGCCCGATCGCGGTCACCGCCTGGTTCAGCTGCTTTTCCCAGGCATCGAAGCCGGCGGGCCACTCCAAATCCGCTTCCACGAGGAAACGGCCGAAAAATGAATCCAGATCATTCAACACCACCTTTTCCAGATAGCTCTCGGCCACCTTCTCCCGCAGCCGCTGCAGATTGACCTGCCCTTGATATTGGGCCGTGCGGGCCAAAAGCGCCTGAACCGCGTCGAAATCCCCGGCCTCTATCCGGGCCGCGGCGGCGGTCAACTCCAGGTAAACGGCGGCGGTCCGAACCCCCTGCCGCGCCGCTTCCAGCTGCTCCCGGTAGGGAGCCAACAAGTCGGAAAATTCCGGAGCATCTGAGAGGGACATCGCCAAATTGAGCCGCTCACCCAGCGGACTGGGAACGACTTCCAGGCCGGCGGCGTGCGACTCCACCGCCAACGCCTCGCTTTGCTCGGCAAACCGGGAGTAATCCTCCAGGACGGCAGTCACCGCCCGTTTGGCCAGCCGGAGTCGAGCCTGAGCGATCTCTCCTCGCTGAGACTCACTCAGCGCCTCGTGCTGCCTGCGAATTTGGCTCTGGGTCAGCGCCTCACTGACCGAGGGGACGGAGGTCGGATCGGCACGATCCAGAAGTTCCATCGTCCCCGCGACGAAGGCGCCGACCAGCCGGGTCCGGGCGTCCCGCAGCGGCTGGGAATTCAATCCTCTGTCCGCTCCCCCGATCGCGGCATCCAACTCCCCAACCACGGCGGTAAACTGGTCGATTTCAGCGATTGGCCTGGCCGCGAAAGCAGCCGCCTGTTGAGCAATCGCGGCCTGCGCCGCCTGCCGCCGCTCCCTCTGATCCGCCTCCAACTTCCTCTTCCAGTCCTCCATCGCCCCTTTCAGCTTGCCGGCGGCAACCTTCGCCGCGGAACCGACGGAATACCACTCCTTCCAGACCTGGAGGAAATCGGACGCTTCCGCTTCGGAGAAGCCCCAATCGGCCCGGCGATCCCCCACCATCGTCCGGACCGCCGCCTCCAGTTCCCCGATGAGATCCTCTCCCCGCAGCAACGCTTCCGGAAGGGGGATGGTTTGCCCCAACGGACGGTCGGAAGTGAACCCCTCCACCGGAATCGGACTGAACCGGCCGATCTGCTGCAGGATCGAAAGGGCAACCACCGAGGAAAGCCCCCAAGCCGCCCGTTCCTCAACCGTCCCGAAGTCAGCATCCAGGATGGGCCGCAGCTGGTTGAGGCCGCCCTGGATCTCCCGGTTGCCCAAACCCAACCCCCGGAGCATCTCCCGGGGAGCGGCCTCCACCCGTTTCCGGTTGGATGGATCATCCCTAACCGCCGCCGCGAACGGCTGGGCGACACGAACCTCATACTGTTCAATCGCCGCCAGGAGGGGGGCCTGAAGCGTCCCCCACCGGTTGCCGGCCGGGAGACTCTCGTTCGGACGGAAGATCGCGATCCCCCGGGAATTCGCCGCCCCCACCCAAACCTCCACCCCCTCCGGAAGAACCTCGAAAAGGGGATTGTCATCCCGGGACAGGGCGGCCAATTGCTCAACCGTCAGAAAGGGATACAGAAGGATGACCGCGCCGTCCTTCGACTCCAACTCCATCCTGGAGGAAACCGCTTCAAACGCCTCTCCCCAGCTCGACTCCGGCCCGATGGAGCCGGTCGCCGGCCAATGGTCCCGGATCCGCCAGGGCCCCCCCGCCTGCTCCGGCCGCTCAACCACCAGGATCCCCATCGGGAAGAGAGCCCGAATATGTTCAAACAGCAGGCGCCTCCCGATCTCTTGCCCCAGCGTCACCGGCGAGACGCCGGGAACGGCGAAGAGGACGCTCGCCCGGCCGCCGGCCGGATCGAACGGAACCAAGACAGCATCAGCCCCGGATAGCAGCGGTGCGGAGAAGCTCTCGGAGGCAAAATCCACCGCCCGCGCCTTGATTTTTCTAAAACCTTGGTGAGCCTCCTGCAATCGTTTTACGAGTGTTGCCGCACGATCATCCGAAGACCCTCCCAGGACTCTTGTTTTATTCTGGTAACGTCTCGTCAAGAGGGCGAACGAAGTGTACGATTCCATCTCGGGTTCCAAGAGGGCATGCAACTGATCGAATGTCTCATCCTTCACGGAGGGGTTACCAGCCCTCCACGCAGCGGTCAGACCGTCCCAAAAACCGACAAGAATTTTCGAAGTGGCGACCACAACCCCGGTCTGGCCAAAGGCGGCGTCATCCGGCAAGGCAATCGGAGGACCGCCACTGACGGCAACTGTCACCATGGTGTGCGGAAATTGTTGATTCACCCGACCAGCAAACCGGTCGAAGGCCTCCGCCTGCCCCCGAACCGCGGCGTCAAACGCCTGCCGGCTGGAATCGTCCGAAAGAGGCCGGCTGAACCGGTACCCCCGCACCTCCCCTTCCGGCGTCACCGCCAGGAGAACGAGCTGGACCCCATCGGGAAGAGCGGCTTGAGCCTGCGCCCAGGCCGCCGCCCACCCCCGGAGCCAGCCCGGCGGGATCTGTCCGGTCCAGGAGGGGAAGACCACCCCGAAGAAGCGGCTCCCGTCAGGAACCGCTCCCGCCAACTGCCCCAACCGGACAAGCGGATCCCCTTCCCCATCGGAAAGGAGCTGAACCTGCCCTTCCCCGTCGAGCGCCGCGACGGCAAGCGCCCCCCGCCGCCCTTCATTCAAAGCCGACCGAACGGAAGAACCGAGCCGCTCCCCGAACCGCTGGAGCTCCACCCACGACCCGGACCTCCCGGCCCGCTCCCAGCCGGCCGGATCCACGGCCGCCAAGCGCCCCTCGACGATCAGCGGCCCCATGAAGCTCTCCAGCGCGAAGGCGACGATCTCGTCCCGAAGCTCCATCGCAGACGGCATCGCCGCCCTCAATTTCTCCAGCGCCTCAAGCTGCTGTTGATCCGTCAGGGAAGCGCTCAGGTCCCACTGAGAGGAGCGCATCGGAAGGAAAATCTCGTAGCGGTCCAGGCGACCGGAAAAAAGCTCCCGCAGCCGCTGCGCGGCGGCCGACCCGGTCGAAGGGTTCATCCGAACCAGCTCCTCCGCGATCCGATCCAGCATCTCAAAGATGACCCTCACCACATGAAACCGGTGACTCTGTTGCTCCAATCGAGAAGCGCCATCGTTTCGGTGAGCTAAATTCCGAATCCCTTTCTGACGCTCCGGAGATTGAAAATAAGAGGTCCGGGCCACCGCGTTCTCCTGGAAGATGCCGGCCTGTTCCACTTGATGATCAATCGCCTCAACCAGATCGCCCCATTCCGCCGCATCGGAAGGAACTGCTGAAAAACGGTACACCTCCCACTCTCCGTTCCGGGTGATTCCGGCGATGCAGAGCTGACACCCCACCGGGAGGCCTCTCTGCCATTCAGCCGCCTGCCGCATCACTTCCTGAAGCTGGAGAGGGGCCACCCGACCCCCGCGGCTGGGAACAAGAAAGAGGATCGCCTGGTCGGTCGGTTGAACGGCCTGTTGAACAGTCTCCCAATCCACCGTCTCCCCCGTGCCGGGATCAGCCACCAGCCAGGGCTTCCCATCCCCGGCCACCAGCGCGACCCCCAGCAACGCCGATTCATCGGCCGCCGGACTCCGGCCCGCCTTGCGGCCCATCTCCTCCCGAAGACCGGAGAGGGACAACGGCCTTCCGGCATGAGGTGGGCCGGCAGTTGCCCAGACCTTCGGATCCACCGGAACCAGATGCCCTTCTGCAATCAGGGGGAGCATGAAACTTTCGGCGGCCGCTTCAATCGCCTGATCCCGCACTGCCGGGAATCCGTCGTGCGCCTGCTGGAGAGCCGTTAGCTGTCTGTCCTTCTCGGCGGGCGTGAGGGAACTGACATCCGCCCGAGCGATATGCCCGCCCCCCCAGCCGCCGGAAGTCATCGGCTCAAAGGAGGCGTACTGTTTGCCCTGATTGAAAAACTGCCGCCGAAGCTGCGTGACAAACGGCTCCGTGACGGAGGGGTTTCCCGGACGCAAGGTGGCCAGGAACCGATCCAGGAAACCGGATAAAATCATCGCGACATGCCGACGGACGTAGATCGTCAACATTCCCGAGCCGGTGTATCCCCCGGACGGCTTGAGCTCATTCTGCTCAACGACTTGGGCGGCGAACCGATCGGCGGCCGTTTGTTGGACTTCAACCGCCTGCCAAATCGAGTCCCAATCTCCGGCAGCCGCCGGCTGACCAAGACGATAGAGGGAGAGCCCATTCCCGCCCCGCTTGCCGCTGTCGGGGGTGACGGTCCCCAAACAAACCTGGCAACCGGCCGGCAGTTCCCCACCCACCGCCGCCACCTGCTCCATCACCTCCCGGATCCGGGCCGGGGCGGCGTAGCCGCCGGCGGTCGGCAGAACAACCACCACCGCCTGATCCGCCGGCTCCAACCCCTTCACCGCGGCCGCAAGATCCACCGGCCGGCCGTTGCGCTGAGCCAGAATCCGGGCCGATCCCTCCTTATTGACCGCCACCACCGCGACGGCAGAACGGTCCTCCGCGGCCAAAGCAGTCCGAACCAGGCCGACCAACTGGGGAATAAGCCTGTCGATCAATTGAATTGAGGCCGACCCCTTCCCCGAAGGAACCGGTGTGGAAGTTGATTTCTTCCGGATCGTGACAGTGGCGGAAGTGCTGGTTGATCCACTGGCCCCGGTCACCTTGATGGTGTACCGCTGCTGAGCAGACTCGTCGGAACCCTCCAGCACGGCCGGGATGGAAAACTGATAAGAGCGCTCTTGGATGGACCCCGAACGAGCAATCGGTTGGCTCCCTTTCTTGGGCTTGCCGCGGAACAGCTCGAACCGGAAAGGCCCGGTCCCGGTCACGGTGACCAGCAGGAGGATCGGATCCCCCGCCTCAACGGTCTGGTCCCGCAGCGGCGTCCCAATCCCGACCGGGACGACAGCTCCACCCCCTCCGCCGCTCAACTTGGCCAACCGCAGTTCAGCCACATAGCTCGTTGCGTGGGCGGTCTGCTCGCCGGCCCGGGCCGTCACCTGGACGGTGTACCGGCCGACATCCTCCCCACTGAAGCTGGCGATCGTGTATGCCGCAGCAGTGGCCCCTGGGATCGCCCGCCCATCCTTGGACCATTGATAGGAAAGGGCCGCCCCGGCGGGATGGCTCGCCTCCACCAAAAGGGTGACGGAGCTCTTCCGCCTGTGCTCACCTCCCTGCGGCTGTTGGTCAATCACCGGAGAGGCCAACGGACCGCCGGCCGGGTCCGGCTCCGCCTCCCGAATGACCGTCAGATGAGCCGCTTCAGGATCCATCAGAGGGCCAAATGCACCCTCCTGAAACGCGGCGAGCAGCTGTTCCAGATTCCCCTGCTCCAGCAGCTCCCGGGTCAGAACGACCGTCCGCCCGGTTTCAATCACCCGGACCCCCGACTGCAGGAATTCCAACGGGAAAACCCAAACATCCCCACCCCAACCCCGGATCGCCTGGATCACCTGCTCCGCCAAATCATCGCCGCGACGATGGCGGTTGCGCCGCAGCATCGCCCGCAGCCGGCTCATCTGCGCGTCATCCAAAGCGCCCGTGCCGGAAGAGGGGAGCCAGGCGGTCGGCCAATCTGCGGCCGGCCCGATCCCCATGTGGGCAAATCCGTACTCCAAAATGGCCTCCTCGTCCGGCGCTCCCTGCGGCAGGACAAACCGGCCGGTCAACCGGTTGAGTGTCTCTTCAGATAGGTCCAGCATCGGGGTGATGTCCCACAGCAGAATATTCCCCTTTCGGTCCCCAGCCGCCAGCCGCTCACCGTCCGGGCTGAAGGCCAAGCTGATCACTCCAGCCGGATCCCCTTCCAGCGCGGCGATCGGCTGCTCGGTCAGCGGATGCCAGAGATGGACGACGCCGCCGGCGTCGGCAGAGACCAGCAACTCTCCGGAGGGATGAAAAGCGACTGTCAGAACCCGCGTCCGGTGTCCGATATAAGCCGCCTCCCGCTCCCCCGTCAAAGTGGAATACAGGCCGACGCGGTGGTTATCCCGGTCAGCCGACAGATATTGATCCCCTGCCGGACTGAACCGAACGACGGTGCGGGAACCCGATTCGGCGGAACCGGAAATCGGAACCAAAGCCTGATTTCCCTGGATGACCCGAAGCTGCATGTGATCAGACCGATCCACCCAGGCCAGCGCCCGCCCCGACGGGTCGGCATCGGCCCAATCCACATGACCCTCTCCATTGCGCTGGAACGGAATCTCCGCCAACAGCTTGCCGTCCGAGGCGTTCCAGCGGCGCAGGACCCCGTCCCGACCGATCGAGGTAACGGTTTCCCCGTCAGGAGTGAAGAGAAGGCGGATCACCCCGCCGGGATGCCCGTCATCCGCGAAATGTTTCCAAACTTGTGTCCCCTCCCCCAAACGGGTCAAGCGGACCGATCCTTCCCGGTCCCCGCTGGCCAACCACCGGCCGTCGGGGCTCTCAGCCACCGCCGCCACCTGACCCAACGGCACCTCCTGACCCGGATCTCCACCCGACCCCTTCACTCGAACGGCGGAGCTGACCAGGAAGGGATGGGCGGTCCGGTGCAGATAGATCCGCCGGTCCTCCCCCCCCGAGATCAACGAGGCCCCGTCAGGCGAGAAGGCCAACCCCTGAACCGGCCCGGTGTGGTGACGCGCGCCTCCGGTTTCCATGTTCGCGTCGAACCGGTGGATCAGCTTCGGCGCCGGCAACGGACCGGCCACCTCCAACCCGGCGGCCGGCCGTGAACTGCCGGGAGCCAAATTCCAGCGCTTGATCCGGCCATCCTCCCCCGCCGAATAGAAAACCTTGGCGTCTGTCGGATCAAAGAGAGCATCGGAAACGGCTTCTCGATGCGGCTTAAGAACACCCAGAGAACGGCCGTCTTCAAGCCGTCGGAATCGAACAGATCCGTCTCCCAAGCCGGCAGCCAGAACATGGCCTCCGGGGGAAGCGGCCAAGACCTTGATATTCTCTTCCTCTTCGACGGACCAAACCCGCTGATCCGACGAGTCCATCTTCCTCTGCGAGAAAAGCTCCTTCCGATTCGCGATGACGAGGTTCAGCCGGACGGGATCAAAGAGAACCAGCCGAACCCCAGCCCGGGCCCACGGACCAATCCAAGACTGATTTTTCCTCTTCCAAGCGTCGGGGTTACTCTGGGCAATATGCCAAACCTCCAGATCGGATCGGTCCGTGACCCAGGCAATCCATCGGCCATCCCGATTGAAGGAAAAATCTCTTACCTTGTCCGAGGCCTGAATCCTCCTGAGGACTCGGCCGCTTGCCGGATCCCAAAAAATCACCTCTCCCCGCCCATCCGAAGAACACAGCAACCGACCATCCGGACTGAAACCGATTTTCATTACGCGGTCGGATGCCGAGAGCCGGTGAAGCAAACTGCCCTCCCGGAGACTCCGAACGAGGATCTGACCCTCTTCGGCCGAAGCGAAAAACCTGCCCTGAGGATCCACAGAGACCGCCCGGACAATTCCATTTTCATTCGGGAATATCTGGAGGCGTTCTCCGGAGCGGGCATCCCATGTCCGAACTTTCCGATCCTTCCCACCGGAGATCAGGTATTTCCCATCAGGGGTAATGGCCAGTTGAAGCCTCCCACTCGAATCCGCCTGAACCTCCCAATCCAGGCGGATCTTTTCCCGCAAATCGGAAGCCGGCGGTCGGGAATCAGAAAGTGACTGCTCCAAACCGGATTTGAGGTTGGTTTGGAGCGGCTGGCCAATGCGAAGAGTTGCTTGGGTCGGTTCCGAAGGACCGGCCGCAGCGTTCGGAGGCAGGATGAAACTGACGACCAGACAAAAGGTCATCAGCAGAGCGATCGGGGAGCGCTTTTTCAGGGACATTTTCTAAGAGGAAATTTTCTCTAACTATCTATAAGATAATAGCTTATATGATGGGCGGGACCGGTTCAATGGCTGATTCCGAAATCTTCCTAACTTGTTTGGATAATATGAGTTATAATATCTAAAACTCAATATATTCTAACTAATTGAAGGGTTACGGAAGCGTCAACTCAGAAAGGAAGCGACATCAGGCCATCCGGCCGGCGGCCAACCGGCTGGCTCGATCGGCCGCGTCGTAATCCTCCACACCGATTTCCTCCGCCGGCAACTCCATGCCCAGCAACTGGAAGAATCGCCCGACCACCCGCCGCCAGCCGGCCGGATCACGCGGCAAAACAATCACTTCGATCAAACTCCCCAGGGAAACCGGCTCGGTGTGGATCAGATGGAGCCGGACTTCATCGGAATCGGCGGACCACTCGGCCGCCCGCCGCAGGAAAACGACCGGCGGCTCCTGCGTGTCCGACCCAGCGTTCGGATAAACAAAATAAGAGAGAGGAATCCCGTAGATTTGGGACAACTGCTCCGCCCGATCCCGGCCGGAGGCAGTCAGCCGCAGATGCATCCCCGGCACCCAGTTGATCAACCGGCCGATGTGGGGTCCCAGGCCCGGCCGACCACTCCCTCCCACCAACGCCTCCTCGGTCACCACGAAAGCGTTAGCGGAGGAAGCCGCGCCATCCGGGATCTCCCAATCCAAGCCGGCGATCAGGGAGCGGATCGTCGGCTCCCCCCGGGCCGCGGCGATCAGCTCCCGGATCAGACCCAGCTCCCGGATCCCTCCCGCCGCCCAGATGCTTTCTCCCCGGTTGTAGAACACCCGCCCGGCCACTTCATGGATCACTCTTGCCTCGGCGACCCGGAGGGATTGAAAGAGCTGTCTCGCCTGAACCGGAAACTCCCGCCTCCCCGCCAACGCTCGGGTCAATCCCTCCAGCAGCGCCCGGCCGGAGGCGGCCCCCACTACGCCCCCCGACAAGGTGCCGGCCTGCAGCTCCGACAGATAAAGATCGAGGGGCCGGTCCCGATTCAGCAGCAGCACCCTGCCCCGGACCGATCCGGGCACTTCCCGAAATTCCGAGATCGCCGCCGCCCGCTGCCCCGACCAATCCGACTCAGCGCGGAGGAAGCGGGGGCCGGCCATCAGAACCGCTGTGACGCCCGGCGCCCGCCCCCAACCCTGGGCCATGCGATGGGAGGCCCTCTCGTGGGCTTCAGAGAATGCCAGTGAGGACTCCACTTCCCGCTTCACTCTGGAGAGGGACCAGGCGGCCGCCTGCGCAGCGATCGCCCACAACTCCGGCTCCTCCCGCGCCAACTCATCCTGGAGCGCTTCAGTGGTTCGACCGGCCGACCTCAGCTCCTCTTCCAGTCGGGCAAACGCCTCCTCATCGGACGGATCGGGAAGGTACCCCCTCGGCGGCGGGGCCCAAAAAATGGCGCCGGCAATGAAACCGAATCCTTCCCCCTCCGCTGCCTCGCGAAACTCAACCGCCCGCTCCCGAACAACCCCCATGTTTTCTTCCCTGAGCCGGCTCCAATAGGGATGGTAAACACCGCTCTGCTTGTCAGGGTCAGGCTCGTGAAATGCGGGAACCTCAACCGGAAGAAGGACGACGAATTTTTCCCCGACGACATCCTCCCGCAGCACCTCGGCCGCCGGGCGCAGGGGATGGGCCGGGAGCCATCGGGGAATCTCCAGATCCTCCCCCTGAACCAGAATCGGGAGCCGGGAAAAGTCGTTCGCCCCCCCCTCCAGGAATGCCTGGTGGACCGGGCGAAGCTGGGGAGGCGTTTCTCCGGAACGCATCTGCCGGTAGGTCTCGCTCCGCAGGACATGCGCCGGGAAGACGAAACCGATCGGCCGGCCAAGCTGTTCCTGAAAAGTCGAGGCGATCACCAT